>QHYQ01000049.1 GCA_003224175.1 Acidobacteriota bacterium | reverse complement strand
CACGACAAGTTCCTTCTTTCTGTGCGTGAGACGTTCGACCCGGTGACCGTGCTGGGCGTTGCGTACGATGCGGGGATTAGCCAGGCAGAAAACGACGACCCCAGCTACGGGCAGGGCGCGGCGGGATATGGGAGGCGATTTGGCGGCGGTCTGGCAGGCGAAGCCTCCTCCCAGTTTTTCAAAGATGTTCTCTATCCGACAATTTTTTCCCAGGACCCGCGGTACTACCGTTTGGCACACGGGAGCGCAAGAAAGCGTTTCCTTCACGCATTGGAACATTCCGTCGTGGCCTACCGGGAAGATGGCACCCAGATGTTCAATTTTACGGAATGGTTGGGCACGACAAGCGCGGTAGTGCTGAGCAATACCTACCACCCGAACAATAAACGCGGAGTGGGACCTACGGCGACGCGGGTTGCCTACAATGTTGGGGGAGACATCGGTTTTAATGTGCTCAGAGAATTCTGGCCTGAGATTGCGCGGAAGTTCCGGCTCCCGTTCCGGGGCCAAAACGAGCCGGGGAGTCCGCGAACAGATTTCGAAAAGCACTGAGCCCCCGTCTGACCACCTGCCTACCCGCCTCGCCTGAAAAGATTCTCCTCAAGAGTTGACCCCTCAAACCTGTTTCTTACGACTCTCGGCGAGAGCGTAATCCTCGTTAGGCTGTTCAAGCGTAATTAAACAAACGGCCTCGCCCAGCTTGTCGGCATGCGGACGAGTGTTCAGCCCGCTGGCATCGCAATCTGTGCTGCTGCCTATCTCGGTCTTTCCTTTCAGTCGTTTACGCCATCAACGCGTTGGCAATCCTGTTGCCTCTCCAGTTGTGTCGGTACACGCATTGAAGTTTTTCGTGACGACGGAAACGAGGAGAAACCGCGAAGCCGGCGGCTCGCAGGAATAGCCGTTGCCTAATCGAACGTGCGCGGTTCCCTCCCCGTAAGGGTTCGGTTTCGGGATTTAAAAAAGGAGGAGCTATGAAGCTTCTATCAAAAATCGCAGCATCAATCGGATTAACGCTGGCTTTGGCGACCGTTTCACTCGCTCAGCAAGTGAAAACCGATTACGACCACAGTGTGAACTTTGCGCAATACAAAACCTACTCTTGGGAAAAGGTCCAGACGAAAGACCCGCTCCTGGTTGACCGCATCAAGAGTGCGGTGAACAGCGCATTGGCCGCAAAAGGCTGGACGGAAGTTCCCTCAGCTGGTGACGTCGAGGTCTTTTCCATTGAGACCACTCAAAATCAACAGACCCTGGACACTTTCTATAACGGGTTCGGAGGTGGTCGCCGCTGGGGATTCGGGGGATTTGGCGATGCAACTACAACCGTTGAAACCTACAAGGTGGGGACCTTGGTCGTCGATCTCTTCGACGCAAAGACGGAGAAATTGATCTGGCGAAGCTCCTCGAGCGATACGCTCTCCGACAAGGCGGACAAGAACACCAAGAACCTCAACAAAGGCGTGAACAAAATGTTCCAGCATTTTCCTCCGGCCCCGCCGAAGTCCAACTAATGAGGGCAAGATGAATCGCTATCTGACCTTTTCACTCGCTGTCTCCATGACCCTGGGTACCCTGGCCATTCCTCTGCGCGCGGCAAACAAGCCGTGCGCGGGAACGGACAGCCAGAAGCCGGTGGTTTGGACGAACGACGAACTCGAAAAACTACACGGTCTCGGCCTGATTTCCATCGTGGGTCAGAGTGACGAAGAAAAGCCGGCGTCAGCATCTGGGCCTGCAACCTACGTCAAAACCCAGGACCCAGAGTGGTACGCCGAACAGGCGGCAAAACTGCGCGATGAACTCCAACGAAGACAGGCTCAGCTCAACGGCTTCCGTCAAGCGATCGAAAATGTAAAGAGCCTGAAGACGATGACGGGCGGGATAAATCTGGATGACGGCGACATAGGTATTACTCCTGAGGCTGGCATTGAGTTCCTTCAGCAGCGCGTGAACGAAACGCAAACGGAGTGTGACGCACTGGAAGACTTGGCCCGCCGCAATGACATCTTGCCGGGCACTCTGCGCGGCCAGTGAGGTTGCTGGCCGCTGTTGACGAAGGTTCATGAGGTTTCTTCTGCACGGGTTTGAAGCCAAGGGGATGATTCTAATTTTTGTACTGGAGAATATGCCATGAAGTTGTCCAAGGAGCTTTTGATCTTACTTCTCTGTTGTTCGCTTGTGCGATTGACTGCGCAGGCCGAGGCTTTCGGTCCTACCGGTCAATCCAACGAACAGCAGCCACCGCCGACCGTGCAACACTCCCCTCAAGAGCTGCAGCAACTCGTCGCCCCGATCGCCCTGTACTCAGACGCTTTGGTTGCACAGATCCTGGCCGCCTCTACATATCCAACTCAGATTGTCGAAGCGGAACGCTGGATGCAAAGTCACTCCAATCTGAAGGGTGAGGAGCTGGGCAAAGAAGTCGACAAACAGGACTGGGATCCGAGCGTAAAGGCCATGACGCAATTCCCCTCGGTTCTTGAAAACATGGACAAAAACCTTTCCTGGACGTCATCTCTTGGCGAGGCCTATGTGAACCAGCCGGACGATGTCACCAATGGCGTCCAGACGTTGCGTCGCGAGGCCCAGAACGCTGGCCACTTGAATAGCAACGAACAGGAGAAGGTCACGACGCAAGGCAACACCATCATCATCGAACCGGCCAACCCTGAGGTCGTTTATGTCCCCGCCTACGACCCCTGGCTCGTGTATGGTGCGCCGATCATTGCGTACGCTGGCTGGTATCCCGTGCCTGGGGTTTTTTGGGGTGGCCCGGGCCTTTCCTTTGGCATTGGATTTGGTATTGGTTTCTTCGGAGGATTTGGGTGGGGCTGGCATCACTGGGACTACGACTGGCATGGCCGGCGAGCATTCTTCGATCATCACGAATGGGCCTCCCACAGCCGGGATTTTGGTCGCGACGGGTTCCATCACGGTGACTTCAGTCACGGCCACGGTGATTTCGGCCACAACGGCTTCGATCACGGGAACGTCGGCCATGGCAGCTTCGACCATAGTGGCGGATTCCACGGGTCCTCAGCTCCTCACTTTCAGCCAGGAACGCGCTCCGGAGCGTTCAGTGGCTTTGATCACGGCGGAAACGTCCGAGGCTTTTCCTCCCGCGGGAGGTCGAGCTTTGGAGGTAGTTCCCATGGGGGCGGTTTTCATGGCGGCGGTGGACGCCATCGGTGATCGAATCTGCCAGCGGTCGAGCGCTTCGAGAAATCAAGAATGGAGAAGAAACATCATGCTGCACAGAATTTCAAATTTGGCTCAACTTGAACGAAAGACCCTTGTTCGCATTGCAGTGTCCGTTCTGTTCGTGCTTTCCCTGGGATGTTCGCCTGCACCAATCTTCGCTCAGGAGACGAGACAGCGTACATTTGCGTCCGCTGAAGATGCCAGTCGCGCCCTCTTTGAAGCCATGCAGTCACAGGACGAACAAGCTCCTTTGAGCATGCTCGGACCGGCCGGAAAGGAAGTCCTTTCGTCCGGTGACCCACAGGAAGATCTCGATGCTCGCACGGGCTTCGTCGTCAAATACCAGGAGATGCATCGGGTCGTGACCGAACCGAGCGGAACCGTCACGCTGGTTGTGGGAGCCGAAAACTGGCCGTTTCCGATTCCCTTGGCGAAGAAAAACGGTTCTTGGTATTTCGACACGGCTGCGGGCAAAGACGAGATCGTATTCCGGCGCATCGGCAAAAACGAACTTGCCGCCATGGATGCGTGCCGCGATTTGGTCGATGCGCAAAAACAGTATTTTGCCCGCCCGCCGGCTGGCCTACCCAGCCAATTCGCTCAGAAACTGGTCAGCGACGAAGGCCGGCACAATGGTTTGTACTGGCACGGTGCTAGCGATGAGTTCGACAGCCCGATCAACCCTCTCATCGCTTACGCCCGCCAAAATCTCCCAACGGACCAGGTTGGCGAGCATGTTCCGTTCAATGGGTACATGTTCCGGATCCTTACCAGCCAAGGACAACATGCGCCGGGCGGCGCGAAAAACTACATTGTCGATGGCAAGATGAGCGCAGGATTCGCCTTCGTCGCCTACCCTGTGGAGTACCGCTCCTCGGGTGTGATGACTCTCATAGTCGACGCGTCCGGAACCATTTACGAAAAGGACCTCGGTCGCAAAACAACAAAGCTGGCGCAGGCGATGACCGCCTATGACCCGGATTCTACGTGGCACAGGGTGAATTGAGGTATGACTTGGAAGTTGTCAATGCGACGCTTCGCATTCGTCCCCAGAATTGCCGCGGCCGCTATTGCTGTTATGGTGGCCGTGGCTTTCTTCTCGCTTCACCTGAAGGGGAAGCCGCCAGGTCTGCCTTCGAACCCGCCGGAACTTCACGCGAAACACCATACGCTTTCCTTAACCTTACACGCCGGCATAGCAAGTGATGGAAAGAACTCCTTCTACTTCAATGGTCAGGCAAATGCTCCAACCCTGCGGCTGTCACCGGGAGACCAACTGAAGATCACTTACGTCAACGATCTCCCCGCCACGGCGAAGGAGAGTTGCGCGATTTCTCCGTGCATGGACATGACGAATTTGCACTTTCACGGCCTAACGGTCTCTCCCGACTCTCCCCAGGACGACGTGTTGGACATGATGGCCATGCCCGGACAATCACTCCGCTATACCGTCCAGATTCCGAAAGACCACCCGCCCGGTTTGTATTGGTACCACACGCACCCTCACGGAGAGAGCCACCGGCAAGTGCTTGACGGCATGTCCGGAGCTCTCGTGATCGAGGGAATTGAATCTTATTTTCCGGCTCTAGCCGGCTTGCCGGAGCGAATCCTGGTTGTGCGTGGCCGTTCCATCGTGAACGATCCTCAGTTTGCCGACTTGAAGCATCGCGTTGAACTCAGTTCGGATGTTTGTGGCGCGGAACCAGAGGCGCCAGAAGAGATCTTGACATTGAACGGATCGGTACGGCCCGAAATTGAAATCGCTTCCGGTGAGCGCCAGTTTTGGCGTCTCGTGAATGCTTCCGCAGATCGCTATCTGGACCTGCAACTTGAGGGTCAGACGTTCGAAATTGTGGCCATGGACGGGATGCCCATCGGCCTGCACGATCCGAATCACCGAACACGCATCGTTGATCACGTCTTGCTACCACCGGCGGGCAGGCTTGAGGCCATTGTCACTGGTCCAACAGCGGTCACGCCACGACGCCTGATCTCACGTTGCGTGGATACCGGGCCAGATGGCGATCCTAATCCTGCGATGGTATTAGCCGACATCGTTTCGCGTTCAGGAGCAGGCCCAATACCCAAGACGGTGGAAAGCTACTCCAAACCTAATCTCAAAACACTGGATCTGACGGCAGAAGAAAAAGCACTTCCTCGATTCGTCGTGACTCTCACCGAGGACAAAAAGGGCTTTTACATCAACGGAGAAAAATTCGCGCCTGACGCCGTTCCGATGGTGCGCGCAAAAGTCGGGACGTACCAGCATTGGAGGATTGTCAATGCCACAAGAGAACTGCATCCCATGCACATCCATCAAGTCCATTTCCTGGCGTACGCCGAAAACAATAAGCCGATCGCCAGCCCCTTGTGGCTGGACACAGTGAATGTCCCATACGGCGGCTCCGTCGACATCATTATGGACTTCACCGACCCCGTAATCAGGGGCATGTCCGTCTTTCACTGCCATCTTCTCAATCACGAAGACAAGGGGATGATGGCGAAGATTCTCTTTGAGTGAATGACTTAGTGCATCTCGCTGTCCGAGATTCGAGGCTCGCAGTGGTGAGCGATCTTCGCGAAAGGGTTCGATTGCCGTCTCTTCTCCGAAAGAATGTGGCTTCCAGTGGACCGGCGTGGCTGCCACTTGTATTGGTCTTGGGAGCCATCGGCGCGGTCGCGTATGCGGACCATTTCGTTGTTTCGCTTTCGCTCGTCTACCTGTACATCCTCCCGCTTGCCGTCGGTGCTATTTTCCTGCGCAAGGAGGTCAGCTACAGCCTCATCGCCATTTGCATCTTGCTCCATGATTCTTATTCCCAGCGGCCTATACACCCGGCGATTCGAATCTTGGACAATCTTTCGGCGATGCTGTGCTTCGCCTTTGTTGTTTATGCCATCCAGCGTTATATGGAACAGAGGGAAGCGCTTGCCAAGACCGTTCAGCAGCAGCGTGATGACCTTCTCAAGGACGTGGAGCTGGCCGCGCAAGTCCAGCGCTTGTTTCTTCCTCTGGGCGCACCAGCCATTGCCGGACTCGAAATAGCCGGGATGATGCACCCCGCTCGAGGCGTAGGTGGCGATTACTATGGCTATATTCCCATCGACGCCCACAGCATCCAGGTCGTGATCGCCGACGTAGCCGGAAAAGGTGTGCCCGCCGCCCTCTTGATGTCCGCGACGGCGGCCGCCATGCGGCTTGAAGCGAATCTTGATCGAAACATGCTGCGGCAAGTGGAACGGTTGAATGCCGAGATCGGCGCGGTGTCGGATCCCGAACGGTACGTGACGTTGCTGGCTGCAGAAATCGACACACACAAACGGATCATCCACTACGTGAACTGTGGCCATAATCCCGCGCTTCTTTTTCGAGCAAAGTCGGGCACGCTCACGCGCATGGACTCTTCTTGTCCGCCCATAGGACTATCTGCAGACGAGATTTGCGAACTGGCCTCAGCTGACCTTACCGGCGGCGACGTCCTGGTTTTCTATACCGATGGTGTCACAGAGGCGGAGAACCGGCTTGGCGAAGAATTCGGCATGGAGCGGCTTTCCACGACAGTCCACCGCAGTTCTTCGCTGTCCGCCGAGGACCTCATGGCCAAAATCTATAACACTGTAGCGGATTTTTGCGGTGATGATTTCAACGATGATGTAACCGTTGTCGTTGTCAAATGCAATTTTGCAGACTCCTCGACTGTGAATTCGTAAGACATTTCGCAATGGCACCGCGGTAAGGGCTGCCTGACGCAGATGTTTTCCCGTCCGCATTCGTTGTTCCTCAGTCGGGTAGCCGATTTCCATCTCGGAAGACACGCTGTCGGCGTGCTGGCAGTCGTCCAATGGGCTGGACTCTTCGCCCGGTCGTCATCCGAACTCCTAATCTCCGACTCCCGTTCTAAATCCCTATGTTTCAAGCATTTCCGGAAACTCGCCCTCGTTTTTCACTGTGGCCTCCGGGCTGCATCGTCTAGGGCCGAAGCAAGAAAAACGTCTCGAGGGAAATCGCACACGATTATTGCAGTCCAGCCAAGCCGGAAGGGTGAATTATGTGGATTGTTAGAGTTGCGCTGAAACGCCCGTACACGTTCGTGGTGCTGGCTATCCTGATCTTGATCCTTGGAACGCTGTCCATTTTTCGAACGCCGACGGACATCTTTCCAAACATCAACATTCCCGTGGTGAGCATTATTTGGAACTACTACGGGCTATCACCGGCGGAGATGTCCAACCGCATCATCACTCTCCAAGAACGCAACTTAACCACAATCGTGAATGATATCGAACATCTCGAATCGCAGTCACTGAACGGCGTCGCGGTCATAAAGGTGTTTTTCCATCCCGGCGTTAATGTCAGCATGGCCATTGCGCAGATTGCAGGACAATCGCAAACGCAGCTCAAGCAGTTGCCAGCCGGCACAACGCCGCCACTGATCATCACCTATAGCGCTTCCAGCGTGCCGATTCTCCAGATGGCTTTATCCGGCCCTACGCTTTCGGAGCAACAGCCCTACGACGATCGCAGAGCTGAACAACCTTCCTATCAAGGCTGTTGGAAATACCACGATTTATATCCACGATGTCGCTAACGTTCGCGATGGCTTCCCCCCGCAAACCAATATTGTGCGCGTGGATGGGCACCGATCGACTCTCATGACCATTCAGAAGATCGGGACCGCTTCTACGTTAGACATCATCTCTTCAATCAAGAAGATGTTGCCGACGGTCAAGAACACGCTTCCGCCAGACCTGCAAATTCGGCTCTTGGGAGACCAGTCTGTGTTCGTGCAGGGAGCCATTTCCGGCGTTTTGCGCGAGGCGCTGATTGCGGCATGCCTTACGGCGATCATGATTCTCGTGTTCCTTGGAAGTTGGCGCAGCACGCTGATTATCGCTGTTTCGATTCCTCTTTCCATTTTGACTTCGATCATTCTTTTGAGCGCCTTGGGAGAAACCATCAACATCATGACCCTGGGCGGCTTGGCGCTGGCCGTCGGCATCCTCGTGGACGATGCGACGGTCACCATCGAGAACATTCACGGGTTCCTGACCCGAGGCAAAGAGACGGAAGAGGCCATTCTTCTTGGAGCAGAGCAGATCGCCGTGCCGGCACTGGTTTCAACACTGGGCATCTGTATTGTCTTCGTACCCATGTTTTTGCTCACCGGCGTCGCCCGCTATCTCTTCGTGCCCATGGCCGAAGCGGTGGTCTTCGCGATGTTGGCTTCCTACCTTCTCTCGCGAACTCTCGTGCCAACCATGGCGAAATATCTTCTTAAAGCCCACGCTGAGGAAGGCTCGCACGCGCCCAGCAAGAATCCTCTAGTGCGGTTTCAAGTCTGGTTTGAACATACCTTTGAAAGGATTCGGACCGGATATCGCGGACTGCTCGTGGCTTGTGTTCGTCACCGCCGTGTTGGCATCAATCTTTCCTACAGCAGTTCGGCGCCGATCGGAACCGCTGACGCGGACATCATGGTCGCGCTTGCCGCGGAGCACAAACCCACAGCTGGTTACGTGCATGATTTAAGGCTTAAGCTGGCAAAGGATTTTCCCGGAGTCACCTTCTACTTCCTGCCTGCGGACATGGTCACTCAAATCTTAAACTTTGGTCTGCCCGCTCCCATCGATATTCAAGTCATTGGGAATGATCTGCAAGCCAACCGGCAGTTCGCGGACACGCTGCTCGAAAAGGTGAAATACGTTTCGGGAACATCGGACCTCCGTATTCAGCAAACCTTTGACCAGCCGAAGTTTCACATTGACGTGGATCGGACGAAAGCTCAAGAAATCGGTTTCACCCAGCGAGAGGTCGCGAGCAACCTGTTGATAACGCTCAGCGGTAGCTTCCAGACCTCGCCAACGTTCTGGCTGAATCCGAAAAATAGCGTGAGTTACCAGATCGCGACGCAAACACCGCAGTACCGCGTTCAATCACTACGGGATCTGGAGAACGTGCCTGTTACCGGAACAGGTACTGCTCCACCCTCTATACTTGCGAGCCTGGCGTCTTTCAGCCGCAATTCCGACTTGAGCGTGGTCACTCACTACAATGTCGCTCCGGTCATCGACATATTCGGCGCCGTCCAGGGCCGCGACCTCGGAGCCGTTTCGAAGGATATCTCGTCGATTGTCACAGCCAGCCAGAAGCAGCTTCCCCGCGGTTCGCAAATCGTAGTGCGCGGCCAGGTTCAGACGATGAAGTCCTCTTTCTTGGGTCTGCTGACCGGGCTGATATTCGCCATCGCCCTGGTTTACCTCCTGATTGTGGTGAATTTTCAATCGTGGCTCGACCCTTTCATCATTCTCATGGCGCTTCCGGCGGCGCTCGCAGGAATCGTGTGGTTCTTGTTCGTGACCGGCACCACGATCAGCGTGCCCGCTCTCACGGGCTCGATCATGTGCGTCGGAGTTGCAACGGCGAACAGCATCCTAGTCGTTAGCTTCGCGAAGGAACAATTGGCAGCCGGACGCTCCGCCGCCGAAGCGGCCGTGGAGGCCGGATTCGCGCGATTCCGCCCGGTGCTGATGACGGCTCTGGCAATGATCATCGGAATGATGCCCATGGCGATCGGAATGGGAGAGGGTGGAGAACAAAATGCCCCTCTCGGCCGCGCCGTCATCGGCGGATTGCTCTTCGCCACGGTGTCTACGCTATTTTTCGTCCCGACAGTTTTCAGTATGGTCCACAGCCTCCGTCATCGACCGGCTGAGACCGGAGTTCAACAGTAAAGCTCTTACGAGCAAAGAGGTACGGCAATGACATCAGAAAAAGGAACACAAGCAGTCGCGAGCGAATCGCAAACGCAAAGCACCCACAGTAAGAAGAATCGAGCGAGGCGTCGCTGGGTGGTCGTCCCTGTAGTTGCTCTTGGGGTCGCAGGGATTTTGGTGTCCGGCATTCTTCAGCGCGTGCGAGCGCGCGCCGTCGTGAACACTGAAACTGCGGCGATGGCTGTGCCGACGGTCATCGTCGTGACTCCACAGGCCGGCGCTCCGTCGAACGAGCTGGTGTTGCCCGGCAACGTAGAGCCCTACATAGCGGCTCCGATTTTCGCGCGTACCAATGGTTATGTGAAGAGGTGGTACGTCGATATTGGAGCGCGCGTAAGAAAGGGACAGCTTCTGGCCGAAATTGACACACCGGAAGTTGATCAGCAGCTGCAGCAGTCGCGCAGCAATCTGGCTACAGCCGAGGCCAACCTCAAGCTCGCAGAAATTACCAAAACCCGCTACCAGGGCTTGCTGAAGACCAACGCCGTATCCCAACAAGATGCAGACAACGCGACCGGAACGTTTAATGCAAATCAAACGACCGTTGAGGCTATGCAAGCCAATGTGAAACAACTGGAGGCGATGCAGTCCTTTGAGAAGATCTACGCTCCGTTCGACGGTATTGTCACCGTGCGTAACGTCGACGTCGGCGACCTGATCAACTCCGGTAGCGCGCCTGGCACGAAGACCGACCTCTTCCACATCGCGCAGCCCGGGAAATTGCGCGTCTATGTCTATGTACCGCAAGAGTACTCGCAAGCCGCGACACCCGGCTTGACTGCGGAGCTGACACTCGCTGAGTTTCCCGGGAAGCGCTTTGCGGGTAAGCTCGTGCGCACCGCCAATGCCATCAGCTTCGCGACGCGCACCTTGCAGGTGGAAGTGGACGTGGACAATCCTACCGGCGTATTGCTCTCCGGCTCATATGCCGAGGTCCATTTGAAGCTCGCGGGGCTCACCTCCACTCACATCGTGCCCGTTGACACTCTGTTGTTTCGATCGGAAGGTTTGCAGGTCGCCGTTGTGAAAGACGGCAAAGTGGTGCTCACCAAGGTGACGCCCGGTCACGACTTTGGAGATCAGATCGAAATCGTAGCGGGTCTGAAGGGCGACGAGTCCATCATTCAGAATCCCCCAGATTCCATTCTCACCGGAGAAAAAGTGCAGATCGCCAAGGCTGCACCGGCAAGTCCCGCCCCGGCAAATGCCGCTGGAGGCGGGAAGTGAGCTTACTGCACAACCCGAATGCGGCAGCTCGATTAGTTTGGAAGCGCGCTCAGGCCTGCATCGGTCTCGCCAGCGTCCTCTCAATCGCGGGTTGTTCCGTGGGAGCAAAATATCAGCGCCCGGCCGCGGAAGTTCCTCCAGTTTATAAAGAGGTGGGCGACTGGAAACCTGCCCAGCCTAACGATCAGAATCTCGGCGGCAACTGGTGGGAAAGTTTTCAGGATCCTCAACTCAATGCCCTCGAATCGCAGGTGAATGTCTCCAACCAAAACTTGAAGGCCGCTGAAGCCCAATATACACAAGCCCGCGCAATTCTCCGTTATAACCGTGCCAACTACTTTCCAACTGTAACGACAGATCCCGTCGCAACCCGGACCAAAACGTCCTCCAACCGTCCGCCTCATAGCGCCACGTTCAATGGCATTACCTACAACGATTTCCAAATTCCGTTCGAATTGTCTTACCAAATCGACGTTTGGGGGCGCGTGCGCCGCACGGTTGAGTCTTATCGCGACCAGGCGCAAGCCAGCGCAGCCGACCTGGCAGCCGTGAATTTGTCTATGCATTCGCAGTTAGCGTTGTTTTACTTCCGGGCCCGTATGCTTGATGCTGAGGAGCAGCTTCTGAATTCCACCGTCACGCAGTATGAGCAAGCCTTGGCGTTAATTGAGAGCCGGTTTGCAGGAGGCATTGCTTCCGATGTGGAAGTACAGCAAGCCCAAACTCAACTGGAAACAACCCGCGCACAAGCCATTGATGTTGGAGTTGCTCGCGCACAGTACGAGCATGCAGTGGCAGTTCTAATTGGCAAGCCCCCGGCGTCCTTCAATCTGGCCCCTCTTCCTCTGACCATGCCTCCTCCACCAATCCCCGTGGGTCTGCCTTCAGAATTGCTCGAGCGGAGACCTGACATCGCAGCCGCCGAGCGCCTGATGGCCTCCGCCAACGCGCAGATCGGCGTCGCCAAGTCCGCCTATTATCCGCTCGTTAATTTAGCAGCCATAGGTGGCTTTGAAAGTGGCTCTCCTACGACACTACTCTCCGGGCCCAGCATATTGTGGTCGGCCGGGCCATCTGCCCTTTTCACTATCTTCGACGTAGGAAGGCGGCGGGCTGCCTCAGACCAAGCCATCGCTGCTTACGATCAAACCGTCGCCAATTATCGTCAAACCGTGCTGACGGGCTTCCAACAGGTCGAGGATAGCGTAGCTGCATTGCGAATCCTAGAGCACGAAGCTGAGGTTCAGGACAAAGCCGTCACGGCCGCTCAGAAATATCTGGAACTCGCTATCGTGCGCTACAGGGGCGGCGTCACGAGTTACCTTGAAGTGACTACGGCTCAGAGCGCAGCGCTCACTGATGAACTCACCGCAGTCAATATTCTCGGGCGACGCATGGTGGACGCGGTGCTGCTTGTCCAGGCTCTGGGTGGCGGCTGGAATAGCTCCAGCCTACCCCAGCGCCCCGAATGTTGCGGCAAGCTGATGAGCAGCACTTCAAGATAACGCTGCCGCACACTTGAGAGTGCCTTAGAGTCACGCCGACTACGGTCTGTTGTCAAACTTGATGACATGACGTCCGTAGGATATAGGCCTGAGTGTTAGCCTGTTTGCCGGGTCTAAGTTTCTTCCCCTGTCTTCCCACTGTGGTTGCGATCTTTCGGCGACTCTAAGGGAAAATGTACTAGTACCAAGATTTTTTCTCCTTTATTCCCCTCTGGATGTTCCTTAATTAAGTAGAGGGCCGTGATCTGGAATTCTCTGCCAGTTTGGACTTTTCCGGGGGATTAAGATTTTTTCTTACTTTTTCCCTTCTCGATGTTCCTTTAATAAGTAGGGGGGCTTGGCCGGGATTTCTCTGGCAACCTGGGACCCCTCGAGGGATTAAAGTTTCTTCTCACTTTTTCCCCACTGGATGTTCCCTAATAAGCAGAGGATCTAGGTGAACTTCTTATGATGAATTGGCTGGCTACGATTTCTTGTAGGTTAGGCAGCTAAGATTGTGATTGCGCTTTTTCATTTTCGAGGCCTCTTACTGGTGTGGGGCATGTCTATTTCAAAGAGCCTCGATCGCTACTTGCAACGCGGTAAGGGGAAGTGTGAATGAAAGACACAGATCACCATATGCGTCACCCTTGCGTTCACCCTGGCGAACGAGCAAATGCCCAGGCAAGAGAGAGGTGCACACGACAGAATGGGCAAAATGGCCGCGGAATGGCACCGTGTTGGGCGGGAGCGACCCACTTTTTCGGCTTTCAGCCGCCCAAAAAGTTCGTGGGGTGGATTTCCTTGCGGTGAGCCGATGCGTGCGTGCTGGGCCGTGACGCTTCTTGTCCTGGTTCAACCATCTCCAGCTTGCTGCGCCACTTGTAGAGGCACCTCGGTCGTACCCCGAGTTCTCGCGCTAGCTCACCGACATCTTCGCAAGTCTCCATCCGTGCGACAGCCATTCGTTGAAATTTCCGGGAGTATCTCTTTCTCTCCACCGTGGTTCCTTTCCCGGAAACTGTGCCCCATTTTTGTGTGCCACTTCAAGGGTTCACTCCAGGTTTCTTCGACTTCGTCGAGACCTCTCAGGATCCGGATGTTCACGGAACCACTTCTACGGTAACCGCGTTTATCATGTATGTGCCCTGCTCACGCCCCCTCGAAAGGAGAGCAGCTAGCTACTGCAATTTTGATGGGGTCTTGCGAATCACGGATTCGTCTGCGGCAACTACCTTCTCAACGGATTGGACGACTATCTGCGCATCGAACATTCCCATGTGTCCAAAACCCTTGCCGTCAACGGGGTTCCGAGAAGACCGCTTTACATGTGCGGCGTGAATCTCTTTGGAAACTCCGTCGATGCGGCCAATGAAAGTGGCGGTTACACGATATGTAGGCGCACGCTTCTCCCTTCGCGGAAATTGCCCAATAGCGCTCAAGCTCCTCAAGGTTTGAATCTCTGATTAATCGCACTGGTAGAGGTAGCATTACACGCCCGTTAGAATCCCGGCCACCCGGAGTCCCTTTTCCAGTGACCGTCGCAACCAGCTCAGGCGGCCCAGAGCCATCAGCGAAGGCAAACCAGATTCCGTCATCTGGACACGCC
>QHYQ01000622.1 GCA_003224175.1 Acidobacteriota bacterium | reverse complement strand
TCTGCTCCAGCTCCCGCAAAGCTTGCACGGCCGACTCGGCAGTTCCTTCAGAGATTTCGTTCCAGCCGTTGAGCAGAAAGAAAAACGGTTCGGTGCCGCGAAGCTCGAGTATTGCCTGCGCGTCCAATCCACGCTTTTTGAAGGCAGGCGTTTGCGCGACGAATTGAAGGATTTCCGTTCCCGCTCTGACCCAAAAGGGAAGGTCCACCAGGAAGGGCAGCCCTCCCTCAGCGAGCGTTCGCTGCGCTATCTGCACCAACGTGGTTGTTTTTCCGCGTCCGGCGGGAGCTTCGAGGATGATTCGCCGTCCCTGAGCTAGGGAAGCGCGGAGAGCTTCGACGCTCAGTCGTTCATGGGACTCGCGCCCCTCTTCGACCCTCTCCGCGTCGAGATCGATCAATGGCCGCCCTTTGAGCCGGGGACGCTCAGCCCAAGTGTCGATAACTTCAGCCACGGCTTCGCGCGCACATGCGATGAGAGATTGAAGCTCGGGCTTGCCTTCGATGTGAATGCCCAGTTGCGAACGGCAGATATCGGCGTTCGATGGATCGACGAGTGCGGAGACTAGTTCCTCGCGAGACATCACAACGAGGTCGAGACCGAAGTCCTTGCTGAGTTTCTCTGCCCACTGTTTTTCCTTGTGTTTTGTCACTTCACCCGCCGTAGCGAAAATTAGCACGCGGACGTCCGAGTAGTGCTCCTTAACTTTCTTGGCGTCGAATGCGATCTTGTCGTAGTCCGCCGTCAACGAGCACGCTAGGCCTTTCCCTCTTCCATCGGCTTCGAGATTTCCCGGCGCATGTGCATCGAGTCCCAAATCGTATTTCCGTTGGCTCGCTATCAGGCCTTTCCACTTTTGTTTCGCGAGTACGACGGCGAGGAACTGGAACTTAAAACCTGCTTCGTGAGTGATCAGCTCATCGAGCGCCTTTTCGACGTCAGTCTTCAGCGGCATGTAGTGCGCCGTCCTGACTGCTCGGTTGAGAGGCCACTTAATTCTCGAGCTTCGCGCTCTGTACGGAGATCGACAAACGTCGAACTGATGAAAATGAGCATTTGCATTTACTGTGCGTGCGTGACGGCGAGCGGGTTCTTTTTTGGAAGGCCTGCGAGTTCGCGAGCATATTCGAGGGCTTCGGCATTATCGCCGCGAACAAGCGCTTCCTTCATGGCTTCCAGGATTCTTGCGCGCTTCTGCCCGATTTCGATGAGGACATCGACCAAGCCGCCATTTGCACTTGGAAGTGCAGGGTTAGACTTCTTGCAGGAATTGGTTATATTGGGGCCAGCTCGCACGGCGCTTACCTCGCTGTGTTGGTTAGGAGTTCGGGGACGGCAGATCCCCGTGCTCCACTTCTCGGTAGAACAATAAGGCAGGTTAGCGACCAAGTACAGAGGTAGGCCGATGCACGGGAAAGTCAGGAGACGTTGGAAATCCAAATTCGTACGCTTCATTCACGCCAACAGCGTGGAATCCCTCGCGAAGCGGTTCGACGTCAGCCCATCCGCGATCTATCGCTGGATCCGAGGTGCGACCACTCCTCGCCCAGTTGGGTCGCGCAGGAAATAGCAGTAGCGACGCTCATGCAGCAGAACGACCTCTACACGTTGCCCTGTTCATTCAGAAAGGAATCGCGATCGAGGGGATTCGACAGCAGCTCCAGCTCAACCAGGTGGAGTTCGTGAACGGTGACGATGTGGTTGCGAGACTGCGAGCAATCCTTCCAGCGTGGCAGTCTCCACTCTATGTGGGTGACGAAGAACTTCGGAAGCTGGTAGACTCTGCCGACGTTTCGATTCGCATCGACAACGGACATCACATAAACGCAACTCTTGAGATCGAGAATCACTCCACGATGGACCTGACCGTGGAGACTATAGTGCTGGGGAGTAAGGACACGAGAGTTTGCGGTCCCGTCTATCCCCCGGACGGCGTCAAGTGGGAAGTTCCTGCGAAGCGGCGAATTTATGGCTCTGACAGACGTCGACAAAATCATAACTGACCTTGTCGTCATGACAGGATCGCAGATTCTCACTGTTGCTAGTCGCGTCGCTCCGCAGCTTGTCGGCGAGCCGCGAACGATTATCGAGGCCAGACTCGAACGTGCGCTGAAGGACGCACTCACGGCTCTCGCGAATTACGAGGAAAACGGAAATGGCTCAGGTGCTGACACACCGGAGCGCATAACTCCACTTGCAACAGATTCGGTGGCGCATTCATGAACGGTTTCTCCCGCTTCCCGACTCGACGATATCCCATACAGAATTGACCGGATGAGTCGAACTGTGGCGATGCTATCAAAGACGCCCAAGGTTGCTCCGATGAATGCTGGGGCGAAATCCATCCAGCAACATGAGCTTGCCCACATCCGGTGCGGAACGGACCCAACGACGCGCTCAATTCTTACTAGCTCGTCCAGATCAAATCGTGCGGCGGCCGCGGAGGGCGAGGCTCTACGGCTGGCGTCAAGCTGATATGTCCGTGGATGAAGTGGGAACGAGTTTGATTTAGAAAACTACTCTCGTCTGCCAATGCAGGCACGGTTACAACCTTTCTGTCATGCCAAAGGCAATGGCTTTAGTAGGGCGCGATCTATCAAGTTCTGGAAATAACCACCGATAGTCAGAGCGAATGCACGGTCGCGAATCAGAACACCGAGCTCGATATTTCGGTCCAAGGCAGCCTCGGTAAGATTTGCTGAGGTTACGAATACAGCTTCATCGTCGGCGACAACGGCTTTAGCATGAAGAACGCCACCGGGACCTTCAGGGTCAAGCGCTCGCGGGTCGTAAAACACGATCGGACGAGACGATCCCGGCCAGTCGGTCTTCCAGAAACGGTCCGCGAACCTCCGCACCAATTCTTCGGAAGCGGTAGTGTCTCCCCTTTTGCGTTGTATATTCAAC
>QHYQ01000048.1 GCA_003224175.1 Acidobacteriota bacterium | reverse complement strand
TGCGCCCAAAAGTCTGTCCAATTTCAGGTCGTTCCTTTTTTCTTGACATTCGTTTTGATCAGCGATATACGCGGCTCAATTCATAGCATCTTTTGCTACTAGGGCATTGTGGCTTTTCAGGATCTCAGGTCGCCGACGCCGCCGGGAGGTGCTCCTATGTTAGCCGAAGCCTTTCAAAAAAGAGATCGCGCTGTTCTCAACGTGTTTCTGATTTTGGCCGCGGCCTTTTTGATACCGTGGCAAACGCGGAGCTATGCGCAAGTTGTTGGCGCTACGGTTTCCGGCACGGTCACAGACGCATCGGGCGCGGCCGTGCCGAATACACAAGTGTCGATCAAGAATACGGCCACGGGCGTGACTCGAGGAGCCACGGCCGACTCCGTCGGCTTTTACACGGCCCCCAACCTGCTCCCCGGAAATTATGATGTTACGTTTTCGGCCGCCGGATTTAGTACCGAAGTGAGGAGCGGCGTCACTCTGACGGTAGGCGCGCAGCAGGTCCTCAATGCGAGCCTGCGCGTAGGGCAAGTTAGCCAGCAAGTCACCGTCACAGGCGAAGCTCCGACGGTGCAGCTCGCGTCTTCAGCCCTGAGCGCCGTCGTGGAGGCGCCGATGGTTGTGGGATTGCCGCTGAACGGCCGCAGTTGGACGGATCTGGCCAATCTCCAGCCGGGCGTAGCCGGTATCGAGACACAGGTTGCTTTCGGAGACAGCGGGAGAGGAAACCGCGGCTTTGGAGCGCAATTGAGTATCTCGGGTTCACGGCCCACGCAGAACAACTACAGGCTCGACGGAATCAGCATCAATGATTACGCCAATGGCGGGCCGGGAAGCGTGCTGGGCGGGAATTTGGGCGTGGACGCCGTGGAGGAATTCTCAGTTCTGACTAGCAGCTATTCGGCCGAATATGGGAAAACCTCCGGCGGCGTGGTGAATGCAATTTCGCGCGCGGGAACGAACCAGTTTCACGGGAACGGATATGAGTTCGTGAGGAACAGCGCCCTGGACGCACGGAATTTCTTCGATCCCTCCCCTATTCCGCCTTTCCGTCGCAACCAATTTGGCGCCTCGATCGGAGGGCCTATTCTTAAAGATAAGACGTTCTTCTTTGGCGACTACGAGGGCATACGGCAGACGAAGGGTGTTGGCCGGTTAGACGTTGTTCCCTCCCTTGCCGTACGGGGGCTCATGGCAGACGGCAAGACGCCTACCGCCGCGATCTTGTGCTCACTCTGCGCTACCCCACAACCCGTCACCGCTGCTTTCAATCCGGACCCCGTGACGCGCATCGACAAATCCATTTTGCCATTTCTCGCCATCTATCCCTTGCCTAATGGACCGGCGATTGGGAATGGGGATGTGGCAGATTACACTTTTGTGGGGCATCGAATCGTCAGAGAAGATTTTTTCACCACCCGCGTTGACCATCATTTCTCCCAGAAGGACAGCGTCTTTGCGACCTACATGTTCGACCGCACCCCGTTCACGTCAGACGAACCGATGGGCGTGGTGCTGCTTGAAGCACTCACCAAGAGGCAGATTGTGGCCATCGAGGAGACGCACACTTTCAGTCCCAGCTTGGTCAATACGGTGCGGCTCGGGTACAACCGCGACCTTGTGAACAACAACCAACCGGTGAAGGCATTGAATCCGGCGGCGGGCGATCACTCTCTCGCAGCGATTCCGGGGAGCTATGCGCCCGGTTGTATTTGCCCCGAGAGCATGCAGTTCCAGGAAGGTGGCCTGGGAGGCACACCCACATACCTTTACCGCTGGAATTCATATCAGGTCTACGACGATGCGTTTCTGACCAAAGGACTTCATGCTCTGAAATTCGGTTTTGGCTACGAACGAGACCAGGACAACCAGTTGACCACGGGCAATAGGACTGGCACGTTTTCGTTCGGCTCAATGAACGGCTTGCTGACTAATCAGCCGACGCGTATCCGCGCCACGCCGCCGTCACTATTGACAGAGCGGAGCATGCGGGAGTCCATCGTGGGGGCCTATTTTCAAGATGATTGGCGCTTCCGCCCGAGCCTGACGCTGAATCTGGGACTGCGCTATGAAATGGCGACTGTGCCCTTTGATGCCCACGGCGAAACATCCAACATTTATAACCTCACCGATCCCCTACCGCATTGCGGGACGTTGGTGCCGGGTTGCGTAGCCGCTGGCCCCTACTTCTACAATCCCACGCTCCGCGACTTCGCACCGAGGATTGGATTCGCTTGGGACCCTTTCCACAATGGCAAGACAGCGGTGCGCGGAGGATTCGGCATCTTCGATTCGCTGCCGATGTTGTATCAGTATTTAACGTTGATCGGCCAGTCGGCCCCCTTCTTCAAGTTACTTGCCGCCAGCAACCTGCCTCCCGGCTCATTTCCCTCAAAGGCCTACAACATCGTCTTAACGTCGGGCAAGAGCAATTCTCAATTCGGCGCGGTGGAACCGCATCCGAAGCGCAATTATGTGATGCAGTGGAACCTCAACATCCAGCGGGAGCTTGCCCGCGACCTCACGGCGACGATTGGTTACGTTGGCTCACACGGGGTTCACCAGCCGTTCCGCGTCGACGACGCCGATTTCGTTATGCCAACGCTGTCTTCGGCCGGCTACCTGTGGCCGCAGGTGGACGTCAACGGAATGGTCTTCGTGCCCGGCGTGTGTAATGCACTCGATCCTAACGTTACTCCGCCGGATGCCGAGCCGCCTCAATGTGCACCTCCTTCGCGGATCAACGAGAAGTCCGGCGACATCCGTTATCTGAACTGGGCGGCTAGTTCGTTTTATGATGCTCTGCAATTGGGGGTTCTGAAGAGGCTCAACCATGGCTTCCAGATTCAGGGATCGTTCACCTGGGGAAAGAGCATAGACAACAATTCGGGCGTCGTTGCGGGGGATGCATTCTCGAATTCCATCTCAAGCCTGGACTGGTGGGATTTGAAGCGGTTGACCCGCAGTGTATCGGATTACAATGTTGGCCGCACCTTAGTGATCAATGCCACTTGGTTGGTTCCCAATCCCAAATCCATATCCGGCGCATTGGCGTGGCCACTGAGCGGATGGCAGTTGAGCACCGTGTTCAAAGCCAATGATGGTATTCCCTTCAGCGCTCTTTTTGGGGCCCAAGGCCCGGACCCCAGGGGTACGCTCGTCAGCGACGATTATGCATATCCGAGTAGTGTGCCCGGATGCAATCCGATTGACCTGAATTTTCACAGTAACCCGAACGGTCCGCTGTACATCAAGCCCGGTTGCTTCACGGTGCCGGTGGCGCCCAACCAGGCTTTTTGGACAGCCAACTGCGACCCCGCGCCGCCGAGTGTCGGGGCCGCGCTCGCGCCGGGGGATCTGAGTTGCTACAACCTCCGAGGCAATACCGGCCGCAATACCTTGGTTGGACCGGGCTTGACGAATCTTGACTTTTCCGTATTTAAGAACAACTCCATCAGGAGGATTTCGGAGAGCTTCAATGTGCAGTTCCGGGCGGAGTTCTTTAATATCTTGAACCACGCCAATTTCAATGTGCCTAGCTTGGCTGATGGCAACACGAATATGTTAAATGGCGACGGCACGGTGAATGGCGGTGCTGGTTTGTTGACCCAAACTACGACGGATCCAAGAGAGATTCAATTCGCCATAAAGCTCATCTGGTAGCCGACCTTTACCCGGGGTAAAGCCTTGCCTTTGGCTTACGCCAGAAGGCTTGAGTAACGAACCGACGAGAAAAGTGAGGTAAGCCCAACCCGCGTGCCCAGCAGTCCGGGGCGCGGGGTGCCAGCCGTATGAGCTTCGATGACTTCAGACAGGAACACGAAGTATGAAAGTCAGCGTCAACGCGGTCGCTGCCACCGGTGGCGTCGGACCTCATTTTCAAGGATCGCGAAGGATTCGATCTCGTCCGCAGGAGCGAGATCGTTTCCGCTGGAGTGATTGCGCGCCTCTACGGCGTACCAGTCGAGGACGTTCGCGTGTTTGAGCTTCCGGCAATTTTGGCGTTAAAAATTTCGATTCCACGCCCGGCTCTTTCCGGTGACCTCAACGACAGCGATGTGTACGGCGGAAAGTTCCACAGTCGTCTGGTGCGTCTGGCAGTCAATGGTGAAAAGAGAACAAAGGAGTCCGGGACGGACAGCAGAACTACTGCGAGTCAGTCCTGATTTCGTCCTAGAAGCGTGAAGCTCCGAAATGAAACCGAGGAGATGATAATTGAGAAGAATCGTCATTTTTCTATCAACCTCTGGAATCTTGGTGTTACTTTCGGCGTCGATTTTTGCGCGGCAGCAAAAAACTTCTGCTTCGGGTGAGGCTTCGAACGTAACACCTCCGCTCAAGCTAGTGGGCCGATACGAGTTCCCCAGTGACGTGAACGGACGCTTTGACCACCTCCTTGTCGACCTCAAAGGGCAGCGATTGTTTACTACCCCCCAGGGAACAAAGGCGGTCATGGTTTTCGATTTGAAGACCCGCAAGCTGGTCCACACCATCCCTGGAATTGAGATCCCGCACCATCTGCTGTTTCGCGAAGATCTCAACCGCCTTTACGTTACAGATGGCGGAGACGGAGGCGCACTGAAGATTTTTGATGGGAAAACCTATGACCTGATCAAGAGCGTGCCTCTTCTTCCCGACACGGACCCGAGCATCTATGATCCTGCAACCAAGTTGCTTTACGTCGAGAATGGCGGTAAGGACGCGAAGATGGCTTATTCCACTATCAACGTTATTGACACAACCAGTGGCGAGAATCTGGGCTCACTAACAGTTGACAGCGAGGGTCTCGATGGCATGGCCATTGAATCGTCCGGTGCTACGTTGTATGAAACTGACGTGGCTAAGCATCGCATCGTGGTCATTGATCGCGTAGCTCGCAGAGTTCTCACAACCTGGCCCATTACACTCGGGAAGACCGCCGTAACGTTGGCCTTAGATGAGCCGCATCACCGCTTGTTTGTGGGCTGCCGAAGCGGGCACATCGTCGTCTTCGACACGGCCACGGGCAAAGAACTCCAGGCCCTTCCCATCAATCAAGGCGTCGATGACCTTGATTTTGATGCAAAGGCCAAGCGCCTTTACGCCGCCTGCCCTGGCGGAGATGGTTCGGTGGATGTGTACAAGCAATTAGACCCTGACCACTACGTTTCCCTCGGCCAAGTTCCCAGCGGACCTGGAGCTCGGACCGCCGAGTTTGTGTCAAGCCTCGGTCGCTACTTTGTGGCGACGCCCCGGCATGATAGTACGAATGCCCAAATTCTTGAGTACCGGGTCCAATGACGCCTGCTCCTCTTGAAGGTAGCAGGATGGACTAAACGGGACTCTCGTTTCTAAGGAGGATAGATCCTTTTCACACCTTGACAATGTAGCTTCATGAAGCTACATTCTAATCATGAAAAGCGTTGGCCTTCGGGAATTAAAAAATCGTTTGAGCGAGTACGTTCGCGAGGTCCGGTCCGGCGAGAGTGTTTTGGTGACGGATCGCGGTGAAGTCGTCGCAGAACTCGTCCCGCCGGGCCCAGGGAACGACAAGCGTGGCACGCCTTCGGGACTGGTTGTATTGGCGAGGAAAGGGGAGGTGACCCTGGGCGGCGCAAATGCTGGGGCCTTGTACCCAGAGCTCGCACCTTTGCTGAAGCGACATCGTGCCACTGAACTCCTCGATGAGGAGCGTGGTGCGCGTTGAACGTTTATGCGGAGTCCAGCGCCATGCTCGCCTGGCTTTTGGGAGACGAGGCCGGTCATCGCGTACTCGAAGTGCTCCGCCGCGCGGCACTGGTGACAGCTTCCGATCTTGCCCTCCTCGAGTGTGATCGCGTGCTGATTCGCGCAGTCACTCTGGGAGAGATGGATGAAGTCACGGGCGCTGACCGCCGGGCACTCTTGCATGCGGCGGCCGCCCACTGGCACCTGTGGCGAGTCAGTTCAGAAATCGTTGATCGAGCGCGGCGTCCGTTTCCTGCGGAACCTGTCCGCACACTTGACGCAATTCACCTAGCATCAGCATTGGCCGTACGTTCCGCTGTCCCGGGCGTAGAACTTCTCAGTCTTGATGACCGCATTCGCGAGTCGGGAAGGCAACTCGGCTTCCGACTGCAACCGAAATGAGCTGTGCCTTGCAAGTCGTTGGCCACGCCGCTATTCAAAA
>QHYQ01000047.1 GCA_003224175.1 Acidobacteriota bacterium | reverse complement strand
CGAGGAAACCATCTTTGTTGAATTGAATAAAGGAATCGATAAGGGATGGCTGCTGCTGTTGCTCTTTTTCTTTCTCTTCTTTCTTTTTCTCTACCGCATCCCCGCAGACCAACCCGCCACGAGGGCAGCCGTTCCCCAGCCCATCCAGGGATGGGAACATTGCACCCACGTGGCCGTCAAGGTCGGCGCGGGTGAGCGGGCTGTTCAGAACGTACGCATAAAGGTTCAGGGATTGCGGGTTGGTAAAGTCGGCGTAGGGCACCGCCCTGGGCAAGGCGTCCCAGTCCGGCGTTATGAATCGTCCCAGCGCGCTGGAGTAATAACGTGCTTCAAGGTCATCCAGCCCGGATTCCGAGTCGCGTTCTTTGGAGGTGAATTTGTAGTTCTGCGGGCAGGTGTTGGTGACGATGCGCTCGCCGCCATAGGGATAGAAGTCGGCGTCGTAGCAGGGCGTCGTCTGGCCCGCCTGGAGGATCACGCGCAAGGTGCCGAGGTGGTCGGCGAAATAGTAGAAGACGTTGTCGAAGGAATCCCGCCGGGCGATGCGTTTGTCACCAAAGAAGATGAACTCGTCTCCCATGTTGCCGGTCAAATCGCTTTCGTCAAGCGGATCACTACCCATGCCATACCAGTAGAGATGCCAACGCACTTGCTTGTTGGGATCTCTGGTTCTAGCTTTCAAGAAATTTAGAATCCTCCGTCGTCTCTGGTTATTTTGCCGCCGCAGGGCATACGCCAGGCCCTGGAGTGCCTCTGTGCGACCAACAAGCGACTTTCCGTGGCGAATCACCCGAAACAAGCTCTCAACCCCGGCCCAGTCATTGCAACTCGACCCCAGGTAATGAGCTGCTTCGAAAGCTGCAGAGCCCATATTGCTTTTCGTGTGCATCAAGTACGACTCCCCCATGTGAATGTATTTGCGTTTGAATCTAGGGCTGCCGAAAGATAATAATAAAAACAGAGTGAAAGCTACTTCACATGAGATCGGTGTTGCGCCTCCTCGTACCAGCTTCCACAATATCGGCAGGCTCTCCTGCGGAAGCGCCAAAAGGACATTGATTGCGCCGATCCGAACGTTCAGGTCGGAAGCATACCTTCTGTTTGCGAGGATACGGAACATGGCCTGTGCATGGTGACGACGTTCGGAGGATACAAGAGATTTGAACCGCCGGGCCAGTTGATCAGCATCGCCAGCATCAGCCGACAGCAGCGCGATGTAACTCTTTAAATTCATGACTCACGTGGTGGTGCCGCTTTTGGCTTGAGTATTTTGTTGACCAGTTGCTTGATCGCCTTAGTATGTTGCTTTGCAAGATCGATCTGCTTTTTCAACTCAGCCTTGGCTGCATCTCTCGCCTCTTTGCCTGTGGCTTTGCCTAGTGCGTCCTTGGCTCTGTTTAGGGCGTCCACCCCGGCCTTCTGATCAGCTATCCTCTGGTTGGCGTCCTGCTGCTCCTTGGCACTTGCTTTCTCGCCGGCAACTGCCGCTTCCAGCTCACCAATTGCCTCGCCTGCTTGTTTGGCAGCGTCCTTTGCGCCACGACTTAACTCACCTGCTTCAGCGTCACTCGACTTAGAGAACGCATTCACAAGTGACTGTAAGCCCGCCGAGATGAATTGGGCGGTTACCGCGATATTTTGTCTCCCTTGGGGCGAGTTCAAGTATGCGACCGTGGTAGTGACCGCCGATGTCACGATCAGAGCCTCGCCTATGCAGAGATCTTCGACGCAATGACCATTAGGGTCAACGTAGCGGAGCGGATTGTTGTACGTGTAGGCGTACTTGTTTACCGACTGGGGATTTGTGACGTCAGCGTAAGGTAGCGGGCCGGGGGGAGCCGGGTCACTGGGACTGATGGCGTCCACGGGCCCTCCCGTGAATTCATCTGGCGACATGAATCTGCCAAGTGATGAAGAGTAGTATCTTGCCGAGAAGTCATCCAGGCCGGATTCCGTGTCGCGCTCGTTGCCGGTGAACTTGTAGTTCTGCGGGCAGGTGTTGGTGATGACGCGCTCGCCGCCGAAGGGATAGAAATCGGCATCATAGCAGGGAATGGTCTGGCCCGCTTGCACAATCACGCGGGAAGTGCCGAGGTGGTCGGCAAAATAGTAGAAGATGTTGCCTGATGACACGTTCCGGCGGGCGATTCGCTTGTCGCCGAAGAAGACGTATTCGTCGGTGAGGTTCCCAGAAGCATCACTCTCGTCGAGGGGGTCGGAGCCCATGCCATACCAGTAGAGTTTGCCGTTGGACTTCTGCACGCGCTTCCCATCACCGTCGTAGGTGTACGTCACGCCCGCACCGGTCTTGATCCGGTTTTCCGCATCGTAGAAATACGCGGAAGCGCCATCGTTGAGCAGGTTGCCGGCGGCATCGTACGACATGCCTGTGAAGCGGTTGTTGTTGCCCGCCATTTGGTTGAGATTCTCCGGCTGCGGCTTCCCGGAGTAGGGCAAGATTTTGTTCAGGTTACCCCACTGATCGATCTGGAAGGTCTCGCCCCAGAGATTGCCGGAGGTGTAAGCCGTCGCGATGCGATTCAGCGCGTCGTAGGTGAACGTTTGCGAGCGGCTCGTGTCGCGGTTGTTCGTGATTCCGTTCACGTTCCCATTATCCGCCACGCTCAAGCCAAAGTCGTATTTCAAATCGAGGATGTTCGCGGTCGCCGCGGTGCTGGAACAGTTCGTAGTATTCCAGGGCAGAGGAGTCCCCGTCGTGGTGTACATCCAGCAAGGTTGAAGGCGGGAGTTGAAGACGTACGTGGAGTAAAGGTTCGCACCATTGGTAAGCGAAGCGAGCGCACCCGGGGGCGCGTAGTGCGCCGCCGTCGCGTAGTTGATGCTGTTGGCAGTGTCCACGGCTGAGAGCGCCCGGCCACCTCCGCCAGGGGTATACGTGACCACGCGGCCGCTTGGATAGCTAAGAGTGGCGATGGAGCCGTCAAGGTTGTACGTGTACACGGTATTCTTCGTGACGCTGTTCGTCGCCCGCTGGTCCTTGAGTGGACGCCCCATGGAGTCGTAAGCCCAAGCCTCTGACCCAGCCGCATCGGTCATGCTCGTGCGGCGGCCGATGTTGGAACACGACGGCTGGCCGAGACAGTTTGTCTGGTCGTACGTGTAGGCGATCGCCGGATCACCGTTCGAGAAGGTCTTGCCCGCGAGGCCGTTGAGCGAGTCGTAAGTGAATGTAGTTGTGATGCTACGGGCATCGGTGCCACGGCAGACAGCCCCGGGGGCTCCGCTGCACTGCGTGCCGTCGGCTGCGGTGTAAGCGTACGTTATTGTCCCCGACTCCGGATTGGTTGCGTTGGTCAGCCGCGAGAGTGAGTCATAGGCGAAAGTGCGCGTGCGCCAATTCGCTGAACTCGGGTCGTTTCCCTTCTGTTGGACCAGCGTGAGGTTATTGAGCGCCTCGTACTGGTAGTCGGTTTCATAGATGAAGCTGCCAGCGCTATTTGGCTCAAAGACCTGGGTCAGCCGCCCCAGCCCATCCGTGCAACTCTGGCGCGTCTTGCCGGCCTGATCGGTGACCGTCGTGCAGTTGTCCGCGTAGATGGTCGTGACATTGTTGGCGGAGCTTGTGCCGTCCGGGGGAATGACCTTGGTGACGCGACCGAGTGCGTCGTAGTTGTAGGTTGTAACGCCATTCGTCGGACCTGGGTCATTGGGCGTGCGGTAGGGGTTGCTCACGGCAGCCTTGCGCCCTTTCGCATCATAGGTCGTGTCGACGTAAACCGTCCCGTCCGGGTCCGAGAGAACCTGGGTCTGGCTGGCCCGCCCCACGCCGTCCACCACCGCCTTAGCCACCAAGTTCAAGCTCGTGGTGATTTTCCTCGTGATCGTGACGCTGAACGGTGGGGCCGCGTCCTGGTAGGCAAAACTCGTCTGGCCGCCGTCCGGGAGATTGGTTTGAGTCAGCCGAAACAGGCTGTCATAGGCATAGGAAGTGATTTGGTTGTTGGGGTCCGTGGTGGAGGTGAGTAGGCCGGTATTAAAATCGTAGTTGTTCGTGGTGGCCTGGTTGAGAGCATTCGTGATGGTAGTGGGATAGGCGCCCACAAACGACGTCGAATAATCAAGTGCGATGGAATTGGCCTTTGGGTCCTTCGCAATCTTGACCGTGCCCGTATCAAAAAGTGTGGATGAGCTCAGCAGGTAAGTCCCGCTCGTGCTGACCCAGCGCTGGACCGAAGTCTGATTGCCTCGCGTGTTGCCGTTGACCGGGCTCAGATTGTGTTGTGTCGTGATCCCGGAGGATTGCAGAGGATAGAGGCCGTATTCATCGTAGCCAAAGAGCGTGTAGGCCATCTGATTCCCGCTGCCGTCCTTGATGGTTACGGAGGCCAAGAGGTTAACAAAGTTGTACGTATTGTACGTAGAATTCGCGGGGGCCACGTACGCGTTGATCGGTTGGCTTATGAGAGGACCGGGCGCGCCACTTCCGTAGTCGTAGCGCCGTTCCGCGATGACCTGTCCGTAGCTACCGCCATAAGTGTTTGTGAAGAACGTATTCGGGTCTTTGAAGGTAAAGCTAGCCGTATCGTAGTCCTTCTCGACCTTGCTCACTTTTCCGCCCGGCCACGTGGTCGTGACTCGGATGGGGAGGACATTCCAAACCATATCCGCCGCGCTGCAATGAACGGTCGTCGTAAACGAGTAGCTGTAATCGGTTGTCTCTGTCTTCAGGAGCGTGCCCGACGTCGCAGAACCTTGATAATACTTGACCTGGGTGACATAGGCAGACTGCCCGGAACCGATGTATGTCACGGTATGCACAGTATCGTTTCCGAGAGGATCGGTCACAGTATTGGTCCCACTGCTGGATCCAATCGGCGTATAGGTCCAGGTGTGCGGACCAGTGCCATCGTTCGCGTTGACTGTTCGCGTCAGTACTGAGCGGCTGGCTTGAGTGCTGTCGGCCACTGTGGTCCACGTATAGCTGATCGTGCCCCCGGACGGGAAAGCAACCTGGGTCAGATCCCCATAGTTGATGGAAGAGGGATCTCCCAGGTCGCGACTGTCATACTGAAAGCTCCATGCCTGGCTCGTGGACCAGGACGAGCCGTTATAGAGCACGACGCTCTGAATCATTGTGGTGCTGCCACTGTACTGTCTGTCTGCACTACCAAAACTCGTCGCCAAGGGCACAGTCACATTGCAGATCTCGATCTGGCTTGTCGTTCCGGGAGGACCGGGCAAGGTCATGATCGAAGCATTTGTAACCGTCCGTTGTCCGACGGGGCAGCCGACGGTATCAGAACTCACCGTGGACGAAGGGATGACACGATTCAGAGTATCCGCGCCGCTCGTAAGAATTTGGTTGCCATTCGGGTCTTCCCGGGCCACCGAATCTGAGGGATACCGGATCCCGTTTCGGTCGGTATACCCGTTAGAGTCACTCCGGATGCCCGAGCCGTCGATGGATTCCGAATAGCCCAGACCTGTATTGCCCATCGCATGGCTGTCCCCTAGGCCTCTGACTGCCGTGGGAATGCCAATAGTTCCGCTTACCCCTCCGCCTGCCGTGCATGACATCGCACCGCCTTTCATCAACTGCGGGTCCACGACTTGAACGCCATTTACAGGCCCCCGGACCGATGTTATGCAGCCTATGATGGGGCCACAATGAGTATTAAACCTCCAGCCTTTGTTGTTGTAGATGAGGTGGAGACTTTTCGTCAGTTTCTCTCCTCGTTGAGGGTAGGAGAACAGGGGTATATCCAGCGTCAGGTTGCCGTTGGTTATGCTCACATTGTCGATATCTCCGCCGTGATAGGTGCCGAATGGCTTGAGTCCAATTTCGAATTCGGGCAGATCCTGAGCGGTAGCGGGGATGGCACAAATCCAGCAAAACAAGGCAAGAGCCGCGGCGCACTTTCCCAGTTGAAGCTTCATTGCGCACCCCCTTGCGGAGCATCAAACTCACTGGGGTTAATTCCTTGATTGAACTTAATCGAGTTTACCGTTGCGCCAGCCACCTGCACTCCTTCCTCGTAGGCGACAATCGTGAATGGCACCAGCACCCCTGAGATGAGCTGAAAATTTGAAAATTCTTCTGCCCCATTCGCATAGGTCTGAGGATGTGCATTGTCCGGAAGGCGATGTTCCACCCGCGAAGGGAGTCCTGTAGTGGCATTGAAATACCAATCCTGCGGGGTCACCAAGGCACGAACTAGGTCCGTATCCAGACTGATGTGAACCTTGATGGCAGCTACTCCGTTGACAGTAGTCTTGCCAAGCAAGGTCACCGAATACCCCTGGTTCGCGAGTACGTCGGCTAGAATCAGCGCGGGCAGATGAAGGGGCGGGTTTGCCAGGGCTGTGTGAAGCGAAAGCGGAGTCACAGTTCCGTTGCGAATGTTTGCCGGATGGCCGTGTCCGCTGACAAGGACTTGAATAGATGAACCTGCCCGCTTTTCGTATCGAAACTCCGATCCGGCAGTCTGCCATCTGAATGTCCCGGCTTCGACGAAACTTCCCGAGGAGGGCTTGAGGCTGCCCGTGATGTCCGTGTCTGTCACTCCGGCTGCTGCAGCGGCACCACCCATTGCAGCGAGTGACTTCTGGATGATCAGAAGAGCTTGCGGATCGCGCTGCGGCGGCCGCTGCGCGGCGGCTGCGGCTGAAACGAGGAAAATAAACGCCAGAAGGAAGGACGATCGAAAGCGCATGGGACCTCTCCCGCTCAAGCAGTTGGGCGGAGTCTTGCCTCTCGGGTGTCTATTGTCAAGAGAAGAAATTCTGAATTCCGGTACTCCTGTGCATAACTCAGTTAAGGAGAATACAGTCTTGGATATACGAGTAGCCCCAAAGGCGGTGCTCTCTTCGCACACAAACACCTCCCGCATCATCTACT
>QHYQ01000046.1 GCA_003224175.1 Acidobacteriota bacterium | reverse complement strand
CCGTGCGCGACGTCGGGGCGCCGCTGGAGGATATCCTGGCGGTGCGCGACCGCATCAACCGCGGGCAAATCCCCGGGCCACGCGTCTTCGCCAGCGGTCCATTCCTGCAGAAGACGGTGCCTCCGCTGGAAGCAGACTTCCGCTGGGCGGTCAGCGGCCCCGAAGACGCTCGCGCCAAGACCAAACGGTTGATCGATGCCGGAGTGGACTTGATCAAGGTGATTGACCAGGACCAGATGACTCTCGAAGAGCTGAAAGCCATCGTCGCGACAGCGCATGCCGCCGGCAAGCACACTGTCCTGCATGCCCACCGCGCGGAGGAAATCCGGCAGGGAATCCGCGCCGGCGCAGACTGCTTTGAGCACACCGGGTTGGCTACCCAGCCCGGCTATCCCGACGATGTCCTGGCCATGCTGCGCGAGCGCAACGCCACACTCTACTGGTGTCCCACGATCGAAGGCCTGTATCTCTACCCGTACACGGTGGACCAGTTCCCCGCACGACTCGATGACCAGCGCCTGAAAGCCGATCTCCCGCCCGATATCTACGAAGACGTGCGGCGCTCGCTCGATCACCCCGAACGGTTGCCTTACTTCCAACTCATCCGCCGCCGCGTGCCCACCCTGGCGAATAAGTTCGCTCAGTTGCGCACCACCGGCGTCACGCTGATCACCGGAACCGACTCCGGCATCCCCATGAACTTCCACTTCGACTCCACTTGGCGGGAACTGGACACCTTTGTCCGTCTGGGAATGGACCCCATGGACGCCATCCGCGCGGCCACTTTCTGGCCGGCGAAGCTGCTGAAGCGCGACGACTTGGGCACGATTGCTCCCGGGAAGGCCGCGGACATCATTGTGGTGGATGGCGACCCGCTGCGCGCGATGGAGTCTTTGCGCCACCTCGTGCATGTGGTGAAGGACGGCGTCGTTTACAAATAGCCCGCCGGCCATTACCCGAGTGGACGAGGTCTTCCACGAGTTGGTATCGCCTAACGCGAGGGCCGACCGCATAAAAGCTGCGGCTTGCCAACGCAAGGCTATTTTTTTCTGGCCCGTCATCCCGAGCCGAACCCGGCGGGCGAGGGATCTCTCTGAGAGATTCCTCGGTCCGACAGAGAACGTCGGGCCTCGGAATGACAAGCGAGGGGGAAACACCGCGGTTGTCAACTCCGTCGAGTCTCGGGGAGGCAGAAGGCAAACCGTAAGAGGCAAAAGGTGAAAAGGAGGGGGGAAACTTTTCGTAGCGCCGGCATCCCTGCCGGCAAGGATGCCCCACCCTTTTTTGTAAGTGTTGATTTCAGGAGACTTTAAGTCCAATGATTTTGCAAGTGCGTATTCCAAAGGGGTTGCGGGCGCATTTTTCGCAAGTGCGCATTCCAAAGGGCTTGCGAGCGTGGACGTGGGCCAGAGCGTCACGGGGTAAGAGTAAATCGCTCCTGCAAAGCTCTTGGTGGGCTTTGCAATTCATGTTACCTCGCCGGTAATTGCGGTCAACGGGAAAATGAGCTGCGACCAAGAAAATGCGCAAGACTCGCATTCGAAACCCGTGTGCGACCTCGCGGGTTTCGAATCGAAGTACCGCCGGCATCCTGCCGGCTCCCGGCCCTACCCAGACCTGTCATTCCGAGGCCCGACGTTTTTTGTCGGGCCGAGGAATCTCTCAGAGAGATCCCTCACCCGCCGCGGCCGGCTCGGGATGACGGGCCAAAAAAAATAGCCTCGGGTTAGGATTTGGCGCCGGAGTTGACAACCGCGCTGTGTCCCGTGCGCGGGCACGGCGTGCCGTGCCCCTACGGCCTGTAGCCCGGGTCTTCAGACCCGGGGCTTTTCGTCAGCAGCGCCCCCGGCGAGCCGGCGAGTTCACAGCGCCCATGAAGATTTCAACATCGGCCTCTCGGTTACAGACAGAATGGCGCCAAACTCAATTCGATGCCAACTCCGGCTTGATGAAGATGCAAGCCTTCTGCGCCTTCCGTCCTTGCCAGGGAAGGCCCAGAGATGTGATAAATACATGGGAAAACCTGTAGGAAGCCCGCTTTGAGCCGAATCTCACGAATCACGCTGGCCGTGCTGGTAGCGCTAATCGCCTTATCTTTGATGCCGAGACTTCGCTATGCAGGAAAGGCGCCCGTAAAGTTGCAGGCTGAAAACTGTGATCCTGACCTGTGGAAGCATGTCCATGAGAAGGAAAGGCTGCATGTAATTGAGGAGTGTACCGCTGTCGAGGGTCGCGTGGTCTCCCTGCACCGCGCCTCGGATGGCGATATGCATATCGGGCTTGATCCCGAACATAAATCGGTTTTAAATCTGGTCAACGTGCTGCACGCCCATGGCGAACTCGTGCTGGAGGTAATCTGCGAGCACACGCCAGTCCATGCCGGTAACAAAGTCGCATGCGGCGCTTTTCATCCGCAGATCATGATTCCCAATGTCGGCGATCGTGTCCGCGTCACCGGCGCCTACGTCACCGACCGTCACCACGGTTGGAATGAAGTTCATCCCGTTACACGCATCGAAATTCTCCGCTAAAGGCGAAAAGTTCGCTTGCGCGCAATCGGTGCGCCTGGTTGTCGGCGGCGCTGACGACGTATCTTGTGCGGAAGGGGACAACAGCGCACCGGCCCTGTAGCCCGGGTCTTCAGACCCGGGGCTTTTCCTCGGCAGCGCCCCGGCGAGCCAGCGAATTCACGCCGCGAGAAAATTTCAACATTCGGCCTCATTGACTTGTACGGCAAATTGCCGTACGCTTTTCTTGGGAGGCTCTATGGCACGACAGCAGGCGGTTAAGGCTCGGAAATACTCAAGGAAGCTGGAGCGTCTGGAAGCCAGGGTTACTCGGGAACAGAAACGCATCATCGAGCGTGCGGCAGAGCTCCGTGGAACGTCTGTGACGGAGTTTGTGGTGGTCAGCGCCCAGCAGGCCGCGACGAAAACCATTAAGGACTTTGAAACACTGAGCCTGCGCGGTGAAGCACGCAAAGTGTTCGTGAATGCCCTGCTGAATCCTCCAGCTCCCCACGCCGCGGCGAAGGCGGCGGCACGGCGATACAAACAGCGCCTGGGGCGATAAGTGCCCGATCAGGCGCAGGCTGCGGAGTTCCGATTCCAGCCCCTCGGACCGCAGCACGACCGCGCAGGTTTCTCCTGCGGGATCCAAGCTCTCGACCACTACCTTCAGAAGCAAGCAAGCCAGGACATCAAGAAGCATGTCGCCGTGGCGTTGGTGCTCACGCCGGATGGCAAGACGATCGCCGGCTACTACACCGTATCGCAGTATTCCGTCGAGCTGGGCGTTGTCCCGCAAGAGGCCGCGAAAAAGCTTCCCAAATACCCGGTAGTGCCGGCAACCTTGATCGGTCGTCTTGCCGTGAGCCGCGCATTCCGTGGGAGAGGGCTGGGGGAGCTGTTGCTGATGGACGCGCTGCACCGATGCCTGATGGGAAGCAGGCAAGTTGCGTCGGCCGCGGTCATCGTGGATGCGAAGGACGACCAAGCAGTAGCTTTCTACAAAAAGTACGGGTTTATGGAACTGCCGAAAATCCCCAAGCGACTGTTCCTGCCCATGGCCACGATCGAGAAACTGTTCCCCCGAGGCGCCTGGCTTCCGGCTCAGCACACCCAGAAATAAGCCTTTGCTGGGCTGAAAAAGTGCCTTTGCCTGTCATTCCGAGCGAAGCGAGGAATCTCTCTTCGACGAAATCCAAGAAAAGAGAGATTCCTCAGCTGGAAGGACGTATTGATGGGGAGAACATGAAGCCGAGGTTTGTACGGTAACTACGAAAGCTTATTCCGATTGTTTGCTGCTGCCTTGGCAAGACGGCGCAAAGCGACTGTGGCCACCGCCGATAGAGGCTTTGCACAGGTCGAAAGCAGGTAGACATTCTGTGGACGACAGAAGTTCGCGCCGGCCGCCAGCGCGAAGCCCGCCACGGGGGCAGGGCCAAGCTTCTAGTTCGTAGAGTGAACAGGCCCTAATCTAACTCATAGGCTATTTCACTTTTCCGGAACTTACAGACGGTTCTGAGGCAGGAAATCGAGGGTTCTTGCTCCCGCATGGATTTTCAACTATTCCGCCGGACTCGCTCTGACTCAGAGTGAGTTTAGGAAGAAACATCCTCACCCGGGAGGCGCCGAAGCTTCGGCCAATTTCCAAGTCCCTCTCCGAGTATAGACTCTGCTTATTATTTTCCAGCTTCTCTCTCTCATAGAGGTATCGTCATCACTCACCCGCTTTAACACAATTGGGAGCAACTCTGCACTGACGCTGGGCTCCAATTCGATGAGAGCCCTTAGCGCTAGCCGTCTTACGCCCTTGTGGCGGGATTCGAGAGCATTTTTGAACTCTTTCGCTGCCTTGCTCGGTTCTATTCTCTTCGCAACTGATAAGAGTCGCTCGTCCAAGTGGAAACCACTTTCATAATCCATTGCCCAATACATTCCGCCGGCATCGATAAGGTGAAATCCTCTATTGCCGTCTATGGGACGAAAATGCAAATAAGTCATAATGTCATCAATCTTGGGAACGAGTTTGAAAAGACTGTCAAGCGCTTTTACGGAACCAGTCCTGGCTCCAATATCGCTAATGGTTTCGATTATCAGAGATAGTGTAAAAGGATTGATTGGGCCAGAAGTGGCTATTCGATTTAACTCTGAAATGACTTCTTCTGTCTTCAGAGAAGAGGCGATAGCAGTTAATGCCAGCAAAGAATTCCTGCCAAAATCGCTGTGAGGTCTCTTGCCGAAGTACACAGGCGGGATCCCCCACACGCCCTTGAGCCTAAAGCCAATCCCTGGGATTAATTCTTCTCCACTTTGGGCAGAAACATCCGACAATAGATTCGGTATGAATTCCTTGCCGGCTGCACCAAATTGGCCTGCGGCATGTGCAGCAGCTGATTTGATCCGCACGTCTTTGTCGAGGAGAGCGGCGTTTATGATCTCGAACAGCTTTCCGTGTCGACTCTTGTCCGCGATTGCACCTAAAGCGCGGAGTGCGGCTATCCGTGTAGTTTTCCTCCCCCCCTCTGCCAAAGTACACAGTTCCTCGGTGAACCGCTCCTTAATGTTGTGTAGGTTGCCTGCTCCAACAGCAGCGGCCGCAGCGCGGACAGCATCACGCTGTCCACACTTTAATCCAGCTAGCAATTCATCTGCGACTTCGGAAGTATGACTCAGGTGTCCAACGTCCCCCAAGACTTTGAGAGCGCAGGGACGTCCAGAGTGCCTTGGCGCACCCGCAACCTTGAGAGTCGAACTTACCACGTCATGTGCAAGTCCTCTGTCCGACAAACTCCTTAAGGCCCGGATAATGGCCTCTTCGACCTGTTCGTTCTTGTCGCTGTACATTTCCACAAGGCGGGCAACCACGCCAAGTCTGCGCGCAGAGGCGATGTCGAGACTAGCCATGGCCGAAATGGCGAATACTCGAACCGTCTGATTATTGTGCTTAAGGAGATCAATTCTTTTCTCCAGGATTTCTGGAGACGGGTTTCGCTCCAAAACTCCAAGAAGAGTCCTGCTAGTCTGATTCACGACATCGGAATCTTCATCAGATAATAGTTTCACCAAACGATCGAAAACAGCTAAGTTGATGCAAGGCGAAATCTGAAGAAATGCTTTTGCAGCCTCCTGGCGTACTCGCCAATCGGGACTATCGAAGAGTTCCACGACAGTGTCAATTACTCTAGGAAATTGGCGGAGCTGGTCCCCGAGCTCACTCGAGATAATCAGTCCAGTTGTGACTAGCAAGCTCCTCTCGCTTTGTAACAGCCTAAGAAGTGCTGCAACAACATTGTCCGAAAGTCGGTTGTTGGCAAGAAGAGCCACAATTTTTGTTGCACGCCCAAGCCAATCTCGAGGGCCATCCAAATCGCCCTCGACTCCGAATTCTTACCAGATCCTTTCCAATTGACTGCCGTACTTGCTGCTGCTTAACTTGCACAGCCTCTCCTAAACAGGCGGCCGCCAATCTAATCTTGGACATAATCCAATCATCCTGATCACCAGAACCATGCACCCGGCGCAGGAATTCACTACTATCTGGGAGCATTCCGGAATAAAGCAAGATTGTTTCTCTCCACCAGTCACTTACCAGTCGACTTGGCTCTAATAGGAATTCACTGTTACCTGTTCGATCGGCTCTGGCTAGGTACCGGGCCGTAAAGTACTCCTGAAACGTAAGATGCCCAAACGCAAGGGTGTCCCGTTGCCTCTCAATGAGGATGCCACTTCGCTCTACCAACCGCCGGAGCAAACGAGGAGCATCCAACATTGGTTTAGCCAAATTTGGAAGGACCTCACCGATTACTCTTTCCACGTCCTCGCGACTCGCTTCTCTTGTACCCCCCTCCTTGCCTATCTCCCCTGTGTGTAGCGCAAAGGCAATCCTGCGGATTACTGCTTCCTTCTGATCGAGACTGAGCTGGGTGTCAACGACATGAATTCCCCTGAGGACGTCCCATTGTTCAAGTAAAATCTTCGCGCACTCACCATATAATTTGGAGCGCTCGTGTGGAAGATTAGCAAGGCTACGATGTACGAGAGCAATTATCGATAGCAACATCGGATTCGTCGCGAGTTGGCGAATGCCCGGATTTTCTCTTAATGCCGCCCTCAAATTGTCGGCGTATTTCGCGGCCGTGCGTTCGCGATTGATGCGATCCGTATCACTCTCGTCTTTCAAACTTCCCACAACGGAATTCAATTCAACAGCCGAATACCAGGTCCGTATGAACGAGTCAATTTGCCGGTCTTCAAGATCATTTACAAAATATTGTTTGAAGTCGGCCCCAACACCTGTCCTCCACCCTGCGATTCTTGATGTGACAATGAATCGATTACTCCCAAAACTCACAGCCAGACTTTCTATGGCCCGTGTCACAGCTCTAAACTCATTCTCAGTGGGCACCTCGTCGAGTCCATCAAGCAAAACGATACATCTGCCTTTTTTGAGTTGATCAATAAAATAAGCCTTGGCTGTTGTACTTTGCAGGTCAGGCGGCAGAGTGTATTGCAAGACATCGATTATTGAGGGTTGCCGATTATCAGGCAGATTTTCTAGGAGCCGGCTCGCGATACTACTAAGCGATACAAATACTGGTACGCGCCACTTATCGGTACCCAAACGAGTCTTAAAAGCCTTCTTGTCACGAAGCTTGGGATCGCCAGCGCGTGCCCTTGCATACGCAAGGCCCACGTATTGCAAGAGAGTTGTTTTTCCGCTACCGGGAACCCCAAGAATTGCGATGCGCGCTTGATCCCGCAAAATCTTTCTAAACAAAACAGCAGCCAAATCACTTGGCGAGGCATTGGGGAACTCTTCAATTGGCCCGAAGAATTCATCTGCGATCTGAGTTTCTGCATCTCCTGGTCTTGGCCGTAACTGGGGAATCAACGCTGCAGCTTTCTTCCATACACTTACGCGGCTCGACAAGAATGACCGAAGCAGGTGTTCTGCATCCTTCCGTTCGGAGGGAGGGGCGGACTCAAACTCCCTTCGCAAGGCGAGTATAATTCCTGGCTCAGCTTTGCGATGATGTCGTAAATCTTCAATAACTGCTTGAGTTATTTCCAGTATCGATGATCTATCTTGTTGGTCGCCAACTCTGAGCGAGACAAATACCTGTTCGAGTTTTGGCTTCTTGGTCGCATCTGTACTAACAATACCGGCGAGTTTAAGCTCCCGGAGTTCGGTGACAAGCCAGTTTAGATATGTCTTTTCGAAATAGTTGAAGCCAAATTTACCCCCGATATGTTTGCCGACCCAGGCGAG
>QHYQ01000623.1 GCA_003224175.1 Acidobacteriota bacterium | reverse complement strand
CTGGCGATATCACCGTCCACTTCTCAGACCGCGTGCCAGTGAACGTATAGTCGGCTACACGAAGAAGTGATCTCCATTGCGACTTTCTGGATTGTTGCCTGGATCACGGGGTACTCGGAAGTGATTCTCTGCCTTAGGCAATCCTGGGAGATCAATGTGTTCGCAGAAACTTCAAGATTTCCGCTTGGTCCTCGGATGCGCGTCTGGGTACAGCGGGGCTCGGGGTGTTGCCCCTAACGAAGCAACGCAAATGCCCGCAGATTCTTGGGTATGATCTTTTCTGATCTATCGATCCGCAAGCTCGCAGCGAATGGCCCGAGCCAGGCGCTCACCTCTGTATTCTCCGACCTCGTAAGCAGCAATATCACGGCACTGGCGGCAGTGAATAAAAGACAAGTCAGCTTAAGGCATACGGTCTCTCTTCAGTTATGGGCTCATTCGTGCGACCAATCTGTACCGAAACTGTACCCGACTACGGCGGTTAGAGCGGTTCCAGCGACAAGAGCGACACGCAAAATCAGTAAGTTGCGTGCTCTCAATACCGGGAGCGGGTTCGAATCCCACCCTCTCCGCCACATTCATAGATACCCGCATAAACACTGCATTACAGCATGGCACTTGACTTCCATGTGCTAACATGTCACTATATTCCTGTAGCCGGTACCAGAACCGGCTTAGATGACATGAGGAATGCCTTATGCCGAACAGCACGCCCGATATCACCCTCTACCTTCGCAAGAAACTAGCCCCGGGCCGTTGGAAATGGGAAGCCATCGAAGAAATTCGAGGCCGGAAGACGGGTTCGATCACGGGCAAGTTCGCGTTCCGGCCCACCATCGGTGGCAAGCAGCAATGGGTGAACATTGAGGCCACGGCCTTTGAAGAGGCCAAATTCGAGGCCGCGAAGCTCCTCCAGGGACTGCAGGCTCAGGCAGCCGGGCTCTCAGTCAGAGAGATCGAAGCTCGCAATGGCAACCGGCTGACGCTGAAGGCTGCCGTAGCCGATTACCTCGAACAAAAGCGCAACAAGCGCCCCGGCACCTTAAAAGCATACCGAACGACGAAGAATTGAAAAAGCTCTTCAACGCCATGAATGACGAAGAAAGGCTTCGCTACAAGTTCTTCTTGGGCACCGCCTGCCGGGAGCAAGAGGTGATGTACGCCACCTGGGCTGACATTAACTGGGGCAAAAAGGAATACCGCATCCGGCAAAAAGAAGACGTGGACTTCAAGCCAAAATCACACGAGGCTCGCATCACGCCGTTGCCTACGTCGCTGGTAAACGATCTTCGAGACCGCCACAAGAACCCACCACACGAGCGCTGGATATTCATCAACAGCGATGACAGCCCGGAGACGCACTTTCTCGACAAGCTCAAGCGGATCGCCTTAGGGGCTGGAGTCAACTGCGGGCACTGCCGGACCACTCGGACGGTTCAACGCACAGTCGCTGGCAACCGTTATGAGAAACAGCAGATCGAGGTAAGCTGCAAGACTCATCCGGTCTGCGAACGCATTAAACTACACCGATTCCGTAAGACGAAGGCCACGCAATGGCACGAGGCCGGTATTCCAGTGCGCACCATTCAACACTGGCTCGGGCACAAGAGTCTGGAAACAACAATGCTTTATCTAGGCATCACCGACTCTGCGAAGCTGCGTGATAAAATTGACGAAGCGCACGGAGACTGACATGCCAAAGAAAAAGCCCATTCAGCCACCGCAGCATAACGGCAACGGGGCGTGGCCTGCCGGTTTAGCCCTCAACAACGCAGGCGTCAATGAGCTTGCCAAATTTCTGGGCTGCTCGAACTGGTTTGCTCAGGAACTGGTGCGCCATGGCGTCCTTCGGTATGCCACGATGGGAGATAGATTTGTCGTGCCGCTGAACGAAGCGCAAGCATTCCTTGATCGATATCATCAATCAACGACGTACCACGACGCCGTCGACAAGTGGATCAAAAAATATCCTGGTAAGAAAATTCCCATGCCGAACTTTACACATGAAACCGAGTTGGCCTATCTTGCCAAATTCGAAGAGCGGTTCAAGGAAATACAGCAACTAAACGATGAATTGGCGGTGGCCCAAGCCGGGGGCGATGTGGAGGAGATTAAACGGGTGAAGGCAAAGTTTGAGGCATCTGGTGTTGAAGTAGTAGATGAAGCTTTTATTGGACGCTTGATGAAAAAATCATAAAGATTCATGCGCTTTAATTCTCTCGGAGACGGGTTGTGCAGATCGATATTTCGCAGGTTTCAGAAGAAAAGCGCAACGATCCTCGGTTTCGAGCACTACACCACTCAGGTACGTGTATGTTTCTGTTGCGTCGCTCGGTTCTAAAGCAGCCAAATCACGAGTCCAAGGAAGTTCAATGCTTTTCTGCCCGCTGTTCCGCTGTTCTCGATTCTGACCTCAAAAGTGACATCCTCACCTATTGAATAGACGGGCTTATCGAGACTAACCAAGGTAAGCGTAACTTCTGGAAATTTGGGAAATTCAGTCCCACCGCAGAATCCACCGGCTCCTCCAGTTGGGCTGCGGACGCGCTGACTAGGAGCAGGACCGGTAAGGTCCAAATATCCAACTTCCTGCGCGAACACTACAGAAGTTGCGAGTGCCACGGCTGCTACAGCCGAAACGACTCTCAAGAAACGGAGGTTGATCCAAGCCTTTCGAGCCATGCGGTGTACCGGAAACGAACTCGCTCTACGCGCCTGTCGCCCAACCTTGGTGGGAACGACCTGATCGATCCTCGAACATTATTATAATGGCCGTGATTGTTGGGACCGCTTTCCCATCCGGGCCAAGTGCGGGCTTGAATCGCCAACTCTTCACGACTTCGAGGGCTTTCTGATCGAGGTCTGATCCGGCGCTCTTCATAACTTTGATATCGGTTGCGCGGCCGTTCGGGCGGATTATGGCCTCTAAAGCAACGAAAGCTCGGTTCGTTTGGTTAGGAGTTGCGGGAAGCCTCGGAGCCGGACAGTAGAGACAACTCGGGTATCCGACTCCGCTGGTGCCGGGCCGAAAAACTTGTTCAGGAGGCGGTGTTTGATTCTGCGCTTGGAGAGGAAGAAGACAAAGTCCCCCCAGAAGGCCAGCCGCGATCCAAAACCACAAACGCCTCATAATTTCCTACGAAACTGTGCAAACACTTTTCATCCGGCACACAGTTGGCCAAAGACGTGGCTGTCCCAATAGACGCCATGAGTAACTTTCGATTCCAGCACCCAGGCGGTAATGCCGGTGACGGTCTTCACTTGAACCCATCGTTCCATGATGCCGTTCTCAACGACCCTAGCATCGCACGCGTCGACGGCGCGGCAACCGGTTCCATCGGTCTCCGTGGCCGTCCACAGGTTATATCCTTTATGCCAGACGCCGTTCGCCCAGATATTGGCGTTGCCTTCACCAAAAATGTCATATCGGAGGATGATATCGCCCGGCTTCACACCGATGTCCGGCTTAGGTTTGGTTACGGCGAGTTTGTCCGGCTGGCGGGTGATGGTTATTCCGCCGAGCACAGTCACCTTCTCGCCCGCCCTCAGTCTGCCGAGTTGAGTACGCTGGGGCCGCCACGAAGAATATATGGGCGAACCGCTCTCGATTGGCCAATTGGTGCGGCCGTTGGCTAAGCAGGATTGCTCTTGAACCACCGGGAGCTTTGGTTCAGAGATTTCAGAGCCGCTAGATCGCGCAGGCCCAGTTTGAGCAGAGGCGAATGTGGCGAAGAGAAGAACTATGGCAATTCTTGGCGGAGTGATGCTCATTATCGGCCCTATTATGCTCTCATGCCGGGCGCTTTCCGAACGTGCCGTAAACACGTGAAAGCTTGATAGCAGTAAAATGCCAGCACAGGAGTACGCGTCTTGAGAATGCGGGCGGTGATCCTTTTATTCTTCTGTCAGTGTAGTCTCGTACTGTGTGCTCAGGAAGTTGTTTCGACGTCCCCGTTATTGGACCCCCTTAAGTCCCCCAATGTGCAGCAACGGATGAACG
>QHYQ01000176.1 GCA_003224175.1 Acidobacteriota bacterium | reverse complement strand
TCCCCCGGTCTCTAGCGGCTGGCAATATATATAACGCGTGCTTCGCACGGATCTATACCCCCTGGTGCTTCGACGACTGCACGCTCGTTCGTTCTCCACATACTCTTCACGAGGATTCTGGCGCCAAAAAGACTCACATTGATAGGCGCCCATCGCCGCGATCATGATCGGCACCGAGATCGATTGCATCGCACAGGTTGTGGAATTATTGCTGGAGCAATAATCGATTCCGTGGCGGAAATTGGTCGCTCGTGTCGCGTTCGCGCTCAGAAACGACTTGAGAGTGAAAATCTTGGTGCCCGTGTCGAAGGCGCGATTTGTCATGGCCATTCCCGGCTCCGAGACGGACACACTAGGGACGATCGCGATCACGATACTTCCGTCATTTCTGACTAATTTCTCGGGGCGAGCGGTACGCATTAAGCTCGCGATGGAAGGATCGAGCGTGGCCAGTGCGGCTGCTGGCAAGGATTCCGGCGCAGTCACGAACGCGCCCTCGGGAGCTGTCAATCAGGGCACCATCGACGAGAAGACCTGGAAGTACGGTCACGCCTTCGATCCGCCGCCGAATGCAAAGATCTGGAACCCCGTGAAGCTCAAGTTGATGCGGGGCGAGAAGGTGACGGGCGGAGCTGTGTCTTCGTGGTCCGAGCTAGATTGACAGCGACCCGGAGTGGTAGTATCCATTTCCGGACCATCGCAAAGGTTGGCCAAGGCCAGCTGATTTCTGTGGACCCTTCTTGGTCAGGGGTAAGTCGCCATACGCGAACCTGATTCTTACCCAAGGTTTGGCGCCGCGCGAATCTCCACACATTTGGGAGGCGCTAGTCATGTTCTCACTCCGGATTAATGGGAAGACGTACTCCGTAGATGTGGAGGCGGACACACCTCTGTTGTGGGTGATCCGGGACACGATTGGTCTCACCGGAACCAAGTTCGGCTGCGGAATGGCGCTGTGCGGGGCGTGTACGGTGCACGTGAACGGCGAGGCGGTGCGCTCGTGCGTGCAGCCGATAAGCCGGGTGGCCGGGAAAGAGATAACGACGATAGAAGGACTCTCGCCAGACGCCCAGCATCCGCTGCAAGTGGCCTGGCGAGAAGGCGACGTGCCGGAGTGCGGGTATTGCCAGCCGGGACAGATCATGGCGGCTGCTGCACTCTTAGCCAAGAACGCTAACCCCAGCGACGCAGACATAACCCGCGAGATCACCAATCTTTGCCGCTGTGGGACCTACCCGCGGATTCGACAAGCGATTCACCGAGCCGCAGAGCTAGCGGCGAAGCGTTAAGCAGGTCATTGGAGGATCCGATGGCACTGACTAAGGAAATGGACCGCAGAGAATTTCTGGTGACGACGCTGACGGTGGGCGGAGGCTTCGCGCTGGCGCTGACCTTTCCCTGGAATCCAGCGGAGGCGGCCGCGAATGCCGCAAGGATTCCGGACAAGCCGTGGGAATCGCTAGTGGGAAAGGACGAGACCGAGATCAACCCTTGGCTCGTAGTCGCACCCGACGACACGGTGACCATCCGCGTGGCCCAAAGCGAAATGGGGCAAGCGACATTTACGAGCTGGTCCAAGATGATCTGCGAGGAGCTCGAATGCGATTGGTCCAAGGTACGCGCGGAATATGCCTCTGTGAATCGCCACTTCCGCGAGAATAAGGTTTACCGGCGCATGGCCACGAATGCGAGCGGTGCCGTGCGCATCAGCCGCGAATACTTGCAGCAGGCGGGAGCAAGCGCGCGGGAGCGCCTGATGGCGGCGGCCGCCGATGTGTGGGCCGTACCGCGCTCGGAGTTGACGGTTAAGGACGGAATCATCACCCACGTGCCGACGGGCCGAAAGCTCCGCTATGGCCAAGTCGCCGAGAAAGCCGCGGCCATCAAGCTGCCCCAAGAGCCGAAAATCAAGACGCCGGACCAGTACACGCTGATGAACAAGCCCACCCCGCTCCTGGAAACGCCCTTGCGGGTGGACGGCAGCGTTACGTACGGAATGGACGTGCGACTTCCGGGCATGCTCTATGCCGCGGCCAAGGCGTCGCCGGTCTTCCTGGGGAAGGTAAAAAAGTACGACGACACCAAAGTCAAAAACCGCCCGGGTGTGCAGGCGGTGGTCGAATTCGGGGGTGCGGATATCGAAGCGGGCGTCGCGGTAGTGGCTGACAGTTACTGGCATGCCAAAACTGCTTTGGACCTCCTCCCAATTGAGTGGGATGAGGGTGCGCACGGCGAAGACACTTCGGAAAAGTTCCTCCAAATGGCCCGGGCCGCGCTGGATGAGCCGGGCGCCCAAGTCGTGGTGAAGAAGGGCGACACCGAGGTGGCGCTCAAAGGTGCCGCGCAGGTGGTCGAGGCGGTGTACGAGTTGCCGTATCTGGATCACGCTTTTATGGAGCCGTTGAACTGCACGGCCCAGGTCACTGCGGATCGCGTGGACGTTTGGGTCGGAACGCAAAGACCGGAGGAAGCGCTGCTGGATGCGGCGAGACTAACCAGCGTCCCCCAGAAAGACGTTTACATCCACAATTGCTTTATTGGCGGTGGATTTGGCCGCCGCAACCAAAACGACGACGTGCGGCAGGCAGTGATGATTGCCAAACAGTTAGACCGTCCTGTGAAGGTCGTCTGGAGCCGCGAGGAAACGACGCGCCACGGCTACTATCGCCCGATGCGCGTGGCGAGATTCCGGGCTGGCCTGGGGCCTGAGGGCATGCCCGTGGCCTGGATCAACCGTGTCATCGGCATCGACCAAAATCCGCCCGCGGATCCCGCGCAGACCATTCGAGGCCTACACCAGGTTCCCTATGCCATCCCCAACCAACTCTTCGACTATCACCTGCGGCAGACGCACGTTCCCACCGGCGTTTGGACCTCGGTGGGCCGGTCGCAGAACGAGTTTTACCTGGAAAGCTTCATGGACGAGTTGGCCCATGCGGCTGGGAAAGACCCCTATCAGTACCGGCGCGCTTTGCTGGATGGCAACTCGGATTTCCAGCACGCGAAGGCCTGGGTGAAAGTGCTGGATACCGCCGCCCAGGAGTCCGGTTGGGGAAGGAAGTTACCCGAGGGAACCGGCATGGGAATCGCCATCGGCGATGGCCGGCGGCCAGGCGTCAAAGAGATCACGATTTGCGCGGTGGTTGCCACCGTGTCCGTCAGCAAGAAGGGCGAGGTTCGAGTGGAACGGTTCGATGTAGCCATGGACACCGGGCCGTTCCTGGTGAATCCGCTCGCCGCGGAACGGCAGGTCGAGATGCAAATGGTGATGGGGCTTGCGGCGGTACTCCGCCAGGAAATCACCCTCCAGAAAGGACGCGTCGTGCAGAGCAATTTTCACGACTATCCTTTGTTGCGAGCGACCGAAATGCCGGAAATAAGAGTCCATTTTGTACGTGCGACGGACGAACCGATTGTTGGGATCGGCGAAGAAGCTCTTGGATGGGTTGCCCCATCCGTGTGCAATGCCATTTTCGCCATCACAGGCAAACGGATTCGTTCGCTGCCGCTGAAGAATCACAACCTCAGCACGAGCGATGCCTAACTGACCCAAGCCTATCCTAGACAGAAACGAGTTTCCACCAAGCACCAACCGGGATCGCGAGGTTCTGGTGGCAAGCGCGAGAAACGCGCTTTTTGGAGACTGCATCATGCACCTTCGCGTGAATAGCCCGCCCCCCTTTGGCGATGACGGATGTTGGCAAGGAACGCGGCTGGCTCGCAAATGACGCGTTCGAGTTTTGACGCGCAGCGCGGTCGCTACGGCGCGCTGCTCGTTGGCAGCCCGGATGAAGTGGTCGACAAAATCATTCGACATAGTGAGGCATTGGGCGGCATCTCTCGACTGTCCTTTATGATGAATGTCGCGTCGCTCCCGCAGGTGAAGGTGCTGCGAGCGATCGATGCGATTGGTGCACAGGTTGCACCTGCGCTACATCAGATCAAGTTTTCCGATTCGAATTTCGCCACCGCCACATGAGCGTCATCGTTGAACCTTATCGGAGGCGTCCCGAGGTGGAGAAACGCGTCTGTTCCCCTTATCTTGACTCTGAGACGCAGACCAGGCGAGAGCTATTATTACGGCAAATACAAGGGCATTGGCAGGGATATAGAGGTTAAAGTCGGCTAAGCTATGCACTAGGATTGCGGTGATACTCCCAGCACAACCAAGACAGATGGCAGTCTCGAAACGATCCTCAGCTTCCCAATAATGCCGGACGGCCTGACCGTGAACCCACAGGATCGAACCAAACACCAAAATGCCTCCGGGCAGGCCGAGTTCACTGACGACCTCCAGGTAGTCGCAGTGGGCATGGTCTACGAGAAGGTTGAGAAAGGCGGTTTGAACGGAGGGATAGGCCACAGAAAAGGTGCCCAAGCCAGTGCCAAGCAGAGGATGCTGGTGAATCAGTTTTAAGGTGTCGCACCAGATGGAGAGACGATTCTGGCCGGTTTGGCCATACTCCTGCCCAAGAGTTTCAAAGCGGGCGATCACGGGATCACTTCCGATCCAAACCACAAGTCCCACGACACCGAGGGAAAATAGTGTGACGATCACCGCCCGGGTTCGTGCCGACCACTGGGAAGTTCGTGCGAGCGACAGAACAGCAATCAGGGAAATGAGGGCGGAGACGCATCCCATGCGCGAGCGCGAGAAGATGAGCGCAGTGAAAATTACGCTGGCCAGAAAGAACCAAAATACAACGGGGAGCAGCTCCACGGAAGATAAGACGCCAGGAGCCGGCACTTCACTCCGCCCGGCGGCGCGGCGCAGAGTGTGCGCCTTGCCCAACGCGAGGACCACGACAAAAGGCAGGACCATTCCCAACAAGCCCGCAAAATGATTGCGGTTGATATAGGTGCCGGTAGCCTCTTCAAGATAATACTTTTTGACATAAGTAAAAATCTGCTGCCAACCGGTTAGATATTGCAGCAGACCGTAGAGAGCTTCGAACGTTCCCACGCCAACGAGCACATAGACAAGCCGCTTCTTTGCGTCTCGGTCCTGACACACCAGCAAAACTAGGTAGAAGGCTGTTAAGCAAGTGATCAACAAGAGTAAGTGGGAAACCGTCTGATACGGAGCGATGCTCAGGGTAAAGTGACCAGGGCCCAGGAAATCGTCCCCTGGCGCGCCGAACGACTGCGCGAACGAGGCCGGTAAGGGGAGGATTTGCAGTAGAACCAACGCAACTAAGAGAAGGGGAGCAGTGAGTGGAAGGCGGACGGAGGCAAGAGTGGAGCGCGGGCTAGCCGATACGACGAAAGCTCCGAGCGCTAGCACAATCAGTTGCGGGACAAGAAAAAAAGGCGCCGCCGTACCACCAAAGGCCAGAACGGACAAACACACTGCGGCGCCGAGACCCACTTCGGCGATTCGGAGCACGTAAAGCCTCACGCTAGGTCAGTCAGTTGCTTTGTGTAAGGGCACCCTGAGAATCCGACTCAAGCGAAATTTTGTCCGAGACAATTTGGCTAGCGGTGGACCTATACCGACCGTAATCGTAATAACCATTGGTGCGGACATCCACGCCGTTAAGTATCACGCCGATCAGATTTGCACGAACACTGCTGATGCTGGATTGCGCGTGAAGCACTTGCTCGCGGGGTATGGTTCTGCTCTTCACTACCAAGAGCACGCCGCTCACGAGCGGGGCAAGGATGCGGCTATCGGCCAAGGCCAACATGGGAGCCGAATCTAGAATTACGAATTCGTATTGCTTTCCAGCTGACTTGATCAGTGTCTCCATGCTCTGGGAAGACAGGAGCTCAGATGGATTTGGAGGCACGGGCCCACAGAACAGTAGATCAAGGCCTGACAATCCTGAATGACGTACCAAGGTACGCCAGTCCTGGTGATCAGCGAGGTAGCTGACCAACCCCGAGCTTTCACGAGCCCCAAATAATCGGTGCAGCGAGGGAGAACGTAAATCTGCATCCACCAGCAAGACTCGCCGGCCAATTTGGGCGAGAGCAATGGCCAAATTGGTGGCCACGGTAGACTTGCCCTCTGAAGGTTGTGTGCTGGTGACCAGGAAAGAGTTCGGAGGACCTCCAGCGGCCGAGAGTAAGATCGAGGCGCGCAGGCTGCGAAATGCCTCGACTAGCGGCGCATGCCGAGTCGCATGTACATCAATTCGATACCAGGATGCAACCAGTTTTCGGGCGCACCCATTTTCTCTGAGGCTCAGAGAACCGGGATGTTCAACTAACTTATGGATGCTGTGCTGATCACCGTTTGAAGGTTGCACAGCGGGGATTAGACCTAAGACCGACAGGCCAAATAGCCGCTCCACATCATCAGCGCCTCTCACGGTATCATCGAGGTGTTCCTGCAGGAAGGCCTCGCCAACGCCGAGCGCTAATCCGAGGATCGAAGCAACCAGTAGATTTAGCAGGATTTTCGGTTTGGCGGGCTTCGTGGGCGGTTCAGCGGGATCTACGATGAGGATATTACTGGCCTTCAAGCTGGCGGCGAGCCCGGCTGATTTCAACTGCTGTAACAATCCCTCGTATACTTGCTTGTTAGCGTCAACTTCGCGTTTCCGGATGTTGTATTGTACAGACTTCTCCGCAATCAGATCGATTTGTTTTTGCTGCTCAGCGAGCTCGTGGCGAAGCAAGCTCTCCCGGCTAGATGCTGCTAAATACTGGTTGGTAATCTGGTCCGCGGCGCGCTTCCGCTCTTGTTGAAGCGAAGCTTCCACGTCAGTGATTTGGCTCTGAATCTCCTTGACGCGCGGATAATCCGAACCGAAAGTAGTCGACAATTGTGCATACTCGCGCTTGAGATCGGTGAGACGCACGGTGAGATCTTGAAGCATTCTGTTTTCAAACACACCCGGAAGAGAACCGTAATCACTCGTCTGGACCAACCGGTGGAGCGCTTCTTTCTCGTAGAGCTCAGCCTGCGCCTTGGTCAATTCCTGCTGCAATTGCTGCAGCCGTTCATTGGCGATGTTTTGGGTGGTGCCATTGTCAGTTTGAAGAAAGACCAGGCCGTTGCGGTGCGCATAGGCTTGCAGTTGGTCTTCCGATTTCTCAAGCTTGGCCTTCTCACTCAATAACTGTCGCGAAAGCCAATCGGAAGCCCTTTGCGCAGCCGCCCACCGCTCGTCCAAGCCCTGCTCAACGTAATCTGCCGCCAAGGCATTGGCAACACGAGCGGCGAGGTCCGGATTCTGAGAATCGAACCTAACTGCCACGAGTCGGCTGCGGTTGATTGGAGCGATGGTCAAGTGATTCCGAAAGCGTTCGAGAACATGCTGATATAGTTCGCGGTCTGCAGGGATAGGGGCGACGGTAAAAGTTTGACTCCTGGGTGCTTTTTTTTTCCACTTCCAGGACAGCAATGGAGGTGCGTTGAACTCGGAGACGGTGTCGAGGCGTAACTGGTCGATGACACGCCGCGCCAAGCTGTCGCTCGCCAAGATGTCGTACTGCGTCCTCAAATAGTCATCGGATACGGTCTCCAGTTGATAAAGCTCTTGAATGGTCGGGATATCTGGGTTTTCTTTCTGAATCTCCAGCATCACCTGAGCGCGATAGGTAGGCTTCTGCTTCAGCGTGGCGATGGCAATCCCGACAAAGACAACGAAGAAAACAGTCAGGATCGTAGACAGACGCCTGCGAATGATGTGTCCGCAAGCGCGAAGGTCAATCCCCTCTTCGGGGCCGAGGATCTCATAGGAGTCCGCCAACTCGACGACGCTAGCTTCGAGGCCGTTTCCTGTCCTACGGACTAATCGGTGGGCGTGACGATACGGTTCGCTTTGATTCTGTTCGCCCATTGGCCATTACCAGTGGAAAATCAAAAGTCCAGTAGCTGTTTGTAACGCCCCTTCGAGCCCACGCGAAAGCGCGGTTTTTGCAGTGCTGTCCCGCACGAAAACGATATCTCCCGACCCCAGCATCGGATCCGGCGCCTTCCCCGCCACGATCTTGCCGAGGTCAACCGGCGTCTCCGTTCGTGCGCCGCTTCGCTCATCCGTGTGGATAATGCGCGCACCGCTCTTGGCCGCCGTGCGCGCAAGGCCCTCACTCAAGGCAATGGCCTGGAGAACCGAGATCTTCTCACTTGTTTTCATTGTGTACCCACCGGGCCTTCCGACCGCGCCGACAACATACACGATTCCTGCGCGAGCGACCTTGACGATGTCTCCTGGATAAACCACCGGATTGTGGCTTTTATCGGCCGACTCGAGGAGTTCCTTCAAGTTTACCTGAACCACGTTTTCCGAAAATGCGTCACCCTCGTCAAGGTTGGGCCCTGGAGCAGTTCGGCCCAGTTTGCCGGCGTGCTGGGTCGTTGACGGAGATTCAGTCAAGGCAGAAGATTTCTCCGTGAGCGACTCCGGCGCATTTTGTAGGCCGGCACCGCGCATTATGACTACGGTCTCTCCAGCGTCGTCGGCCATGCCTTCCGCGAGCGAGAGAACTTCGAGCAACGTCTTGCTTCCGCGAATCTGGAAAACGCCCGGTTTTCGTACAGCACCAATCACTGAAACGGGGTGGCTCTGCATATCACGCACAAAGACGCTGATGTGCGGGTCGTTCATGTACTTCGGGTGAAGCAACTCTTCCAGGACTCTTTCTAGTTCTCGCGGTGTCAACCCAGCCGCTCTAATTCCACCAAGCAACGGCAAAGAGATTTCGCCGCTTGCCGAGACCCGTACCTGGCGATTCAACTCCGGGGCTGCAAACACGTTGATGTCGAGTACGTCTTCCGAGCCGATGCGATATTCCTGGAAGCTAACGGCAGGCGCGGCAGGGTTCGGATCTAGTAGTTTCTTTAGGCGATGATTCCAATCCTCACTCGTTTCGAACTTTGGCGTAAACTGGGCCTTGTCCCCTGCGGATTGCGGAGTGGCAGGAATTTCTTTTTCGCTCGGTGTATCGCCAATCACTGTCGCAGCGCTTAGAGGGCTCTCCCAGAACCGGGCCCGCCCAGCAGTAAGCAGCAGAGCGCCAAAACATAACAGCAATCGAGACTCGAACGACCGCCTCAAGACTACCCTCATACACGTACTGACCGTTAGAACCTACAGACTGTAAAATGGTGAGTCCATAAGGTGTAGACCCGATGGGAATACAAATAAAACCCTAAGTGGAAGTAGATCCAAGCCCAGGGAATCGCGCTGATTTTGCTAAAGCGGAAACAGGGCGCCTGTAAGCCATTCACTCAACAGGATTTGGGCAACTACGAGTAACAGCCGTGGGAAACAGTGTTTGGTCTTATGCGCCGAGCCGCCTCAGAAATCTTTCATCCGCAAGCCGTCCAGCGCAAAGTAAGCGATGAACTGCGTCCCATAAACCAAATAGCGCCGCCATAGACGCCGGGGCTCCTGCAAAAGGCGAAAGAACCATTCCAGTCCGTGCTCACGCATCCAGGGTGGCGCTTGCCTTCTCCTGCCCGAGAGTATGTCAAATGCTGCGCCTACGCCCACCAACACAGGGACAGACAATGTACTCAGGTGCTCGTGCATCCAGCGCTCCTGTTTTGGGGTGCCTAAACCAACCCAGAGCACGTCGGGCGCAGCTCGCGAGATCATGGCCACAATTTCTTGGTCCTCTCTCGCACTGAGCGGCCGAAACGGTGGTGAATAAGTTCCTGCAACCTGCATCGCCGGGAAACGGCGCTGGAGCGATTCCGCAAGACGCTCCGGCACCCCCGGCTCGCCTCCGTAAAAGAAATGCCGGTAGCCACGCCTGGCGGTTTTTTCGCAGAAGCCCAGCATCAATTCGGGTCCGTAGACGCGGCGCCGTAAATCGTGGCCCCGGCGCCGGCCCAGCCAAACCAGGGGCATACCGTCTGGCACCACCAGGTCCGTTGAGTTTAGGATCTCCTTGAATGCGGGATCCTGTTGGGCCTCGACGATTCCGTGCATGCTGGTTGCGGCGACGGAGTGACACTGGCCACGATCGTAAATCCATTCCTCCATCTGAACGACAGCGTCCGAGATTTGCAAGGCGCCTATCCGTACTCCGAGAACATGGAAACAGCCAACCACGGGTTTCATGCGCAAAGTGCCTTTGCCTGTTGACAGTCGGGGCGCGCCAGGACTTCCTCATATAACTTGGACATGCGCTCAGCGCGCCTCTCCCACGTTTGAGTTCTCGCGTAACCGCGCGCAGCCTCACCCATTTTCAAGCGTTTCTCCGGGCCGAACGCAAGTCGTCGAATGCCCTCGGCGAGTTCTGCTATTGTTTGCCGCGGAGAAGTGACAGGAACCTTGATCCCTGCATCAGGCGGAACAAAAGTCCCAACACCCTGGTGATCCAAAGTCAGAATCGGCAAGCCCTGCCCCATAGCCTCCAAGACCTGCGTACCGAATGAGTCGCGTAAACTTGTAAAGAGGAAGGCGTCAGCGCTTTGATACAAGCCGGGCATCTGGTTCCAAGCTACTCTGCCAAGAAATTCAACCTTGCTCTCAACCTGCAATCGCTTTGCGTAATTCTCCCATGGCCTGCGCATTTCACCATCACCCGCAACCAAGAGTTTCACGGGTACGTCATGTGCCTCTGCCACGGCTTCAAGAGCGAGCGGCAAAGCCTTTCGCGGCTGCATTCGTCCTACCCAAAGCAGGGTGAAAGGCCCACCTCCCGGTCTTGGAACCTGCGGGCTTGAGACGAAGCTAGACGGGATTCCGGAATCGAGGAAAAGTCTGACATTCTGAGCCCCTACTTTTGCGAGCAATTCACAAGTCTCCCGGTTTGTGGCAAGAATGATTGCGCCTGACTTCGCGGTTCTACGGAGGGAAAGAGAAAGGGGCAACAGGGCGACGCGGATGTTGCGAAGGATTTCGCGGCCTGACCAAGAACAAATGTAATGACGGAATGCAGAGGGTGCCCGCTGGGCGCCTCCGACCGGTCCCCACACAAAAGGAACGGGCAGCTTCCAAAAAGGAGGGGGTGCGCTAACCGTGCCGTAGCTAACATGATGGACGATGTCAAAGCCGATTTGCTCGTGAAGCTCTGTGGCCTTCCGGTAAGCCAGCCTCAGCCACCGCAGATAGTGAACTGCAAGGACCACGTTACCCCCCTGGTGATCCCAGAGCAAACGAGGGGCAGCTAACCAGTGAAATCTGATATTTGAATTAGGGCACTCGGCAAGAAATGTCTCGACGACTGGGCGATCACCTGGATACGTCAGAACCCAAACCTCATGGAAGCGAGAGAGATGCCAGGCCCAATTCCAGGTATTGCTGGTCTCACCGCCCATGTGGGGACTGCAGGCGTAACCGATAATCAGTACTCTCACCGTGGCCCTCGCGCGCTTTTTAGGCGTGCACTCCTATGACAGCTAAAAGCGTACATTTCCAGAAAGCTCTCTCCACGCACAACGTGCGTGGGGGAGTGAACAAGAGAGCGTTCATCTTTGCGACCTGTGAATCGCAACAACATTTGCAATGGTTGCAGGTGGAGACAGCAGCCGGGTAGCTGTTCCCCGTTGTCCGATGCACAAGAAGTCGTAACCTAGGCTCTGCAAAAGATTCCAGGCGCCGTGCGGTTCCAAGCCCAAACTAACCGCTCCCTGTGGATGGAACTCGAACATGATTACAGGGCGCATGGAAACGACGACCTCGTTTGCGCCGCGCAGGGCTAGCTCTTCGGCTCCCTGGACATCCACCTTAATCACATCTACTCGTTTTATGGACGTCCGCCGCAACACATTGCCAAGGGATTCTGTGTCAATTTCCTGTGCGTACGCGTCTGGGTCGAAGGTGCTATCTTTGGCCAGCGCGTCACAACCGACAGCGGGATGGTGATAGAGCCGTGCTCTTCCTGTCTTCTCCGTGAGGGCCATGGGGAAAGCCAGTACATTCCCGAAACCATTTATGGCGATATTATGTCGCAGCACCGGAAATGCCCGAGCGGATGGTTCAAAGGAAATCACCCGGCCTGCCTCGCCCACCGTCTTGCTCGCCATCGCTGTGTAGATCCCGAAGTTGGCTCCCACATCAACGAAAACCTTTCCCGGCGAAAGTAGTCTTCCCAAAAAGGTCAGCTCAGGTTCGTAATCGTCGCGAAACGCATAAATGAGTTTGGCGGCACCTCGCCAATAGGGGGGCAAGAACATCCGTACCCCCCATCTCCGCAAGTCTATGATCGCTGCCTTTCCCAATAGACACCTGATCCGCCAGGAGGCCAGGCGGAGGGTAGTACGCACCGGAGCTAAGTGAAAGGCTTGCTGTACACTGAGAAAGCTCCATTTCGCTTCAAGGTTGCGCAGCATTTGTCTTTTCCGTGTCATGCTCGCATACTTCTTCCAGGCCACTTAGACTCTCAAATCTGGGTATAGCCACAGATTTAATCAACTCGGACCGTGGGCGTGGCTGCGTGTTTCGATTCCTCCCTGACGTGTCCCGAGCCGGCGAACCAATCCCGTCCCTGGTGACCGCAACCGACCATTGCGGAAAGCGCTCAAAATTCTGCGCGCGATCAACTTCGAGCGAGTTTGTCCATACACGAAGTCGAAAGACCTGCGGAAAAGCCAAGTGGGGAGCATTATAGACGCTCGCCAATACCACTGGTGCGGTCTGGGCAAAGACTGGAGATGGGCCGTGGGAATTGCCTGGTAAGCAGCTTTGACGCTTTGATTAGTGCGAAAGCGCTCGTACGCGTAATCCATCAGTGATGGCGCCATTTCTGCTGGAAGCGGGAAGTTGGCTGGAACTCCAGAACGAGGCGACGAAAGGTACCGGCGCCAAGCCCTCCAGATTTCTCTCTCGTACAAGACAATGTTTCGCAAATGGTTTTCCGTGAATCTGCTTACCCCTGCAATGTTGGCACCGTGAACTCGATATTCGCTTAGGGGGGTGTCTATAGCGACGATGGGCGTCACCAGAGGAGCGACAACCTGAATCAAGGTATCGGAATATGCTCTAAGTCCGGCAGGAAGGGGAAAGATTGCCTCAGCAGCAGAACGCCGCAAAGATAACCCTGAAGTGGGAGGCAGACCCGGCAAGATCCGCGGTCCAGTGGAGCACAAAGACACGCCCCTCCAACCAGAAGGAAGGTCGTAAAGGGAGGGCACCTCTGCCAGATACTTCCTGGCCTTGTCCACGAGCAACATTCTGTTGACGGCAAACCCTGAGTCAGGAGCAGCCGCAAGAGCATTGACGACCAGGCGCAGTTTGTCAGGCGAGAAAATATCATCTGCATCCAACAAGCAGATGATATCTCCGGCGCTCTGGCAAAAAGCTGCATTCAGGGTCAGCGATTGACCACCATTTGCTTGATAGATTGTCTTAATTCTGGAGTCTCGCGATTTATAGTGTTCCAATATTTCAGGCGAGGAGTCGGTTGAGCCATCATCGCAGATTACGATTTCGAACTTCTGGTAGGTTTGTGCCAGTGCGCTGTCGATGGCTTGACCCAGATAGGCCGCATAGTTGTAATTGGATATGAGGATTGAGACCAATGGGAGATTCGGCAAGGGACCGAGTGCCATCGGTGTGAGAGAAATCATGCCTTTCCGGCGATCGCGCATTTCTGCCGTCTCCATTGCGGGAACCCAATATGCTGGACATCTCAGAGTTCTCTACAGTTCTTTTTAGGGAGAACTATCGACGCAGCTCTCTAGGAATCGCCAGCACGTTGAAGTACCCAGGTGAGGACTCCGCCGGACAAGATGTCCCAGGTTGTCCATCAACGAAAAACTCGTAGCCCAAGCGTTCCAACAATTTCGTGCCACCATGCATCGAGAGACCTAAACGGGAGGAAGACTCCGGATTAACCTCGTAAATGACCACTGGGAGCATCGAGGTTAGAGCCCTGGTGGCGCCCCGCAGGACTAACTCTTCGGCTCCCTCCACGTCCATCTTGATAACGTCCACTCGCTCCAGAGCCTCTCGTTGCAACACATTGTCTAGGGATTCCGTGGAGACGTATTCGCCACCACCCTCCCAAGAAGGGTCTTTGCCAAGCGAGTTACGGACCGGATCTGTCCCGTGGTATAGCCAAGCCGTGCCCGCCTTTTCCGAGAGGGCGGCCTGGAAAGCAAGGACATTCGTTAAGCCATTCAATGCAATGTTTTGTCGTAATACGGCGAAGGACTGAGCCGTTGGCTCAAAGGCAATGACGTGGCCCGCTTCGCCTACAAGCTTGCTAGCCACTACGGTATAAATGCCGAAATTGGCTCCCACGTCAATGAAGGTTTTTCCCGGCGAAAGGAATCTTTCCAATAGGGCCAACTCAGGCTCGTAATTCTCGCGAAAGACAAAAAGGAATTTCCCGAGGCCGCGCCAGTCGCCAGGCAGGAGCATTTGCACATCCCATCTTCTCAGCCTGACGGTCACCGCCTTTTGTATTAAGCATCTTGCTGTCCACGAAATCAGACGAATAGCCGTGACCACCGGTGCGCGGCGGAAGCCGTGTTGAGTCTTGAGGAACCGCCACTTGCTTCCCAGATTCATCAGCGGGTTTTTCGTCTGCCGCACAATCGCCCCTGGCAAGCTTCTCAGGCTCTGGCTCTTTGAGCCTGGTTATAGATCTTCATCAACAGCTGGTAGTTTTGCCCAGCGGTGTATTTGGCTTGGTATTCGGCGCGTGCGAGGTTGCCCATCGCGGCCATTTCTCTCGGATGAGCCCAGGCCCATTCCACTTTGGCCGCTAGGTCCTGCGCGTCACCTGGAGTGAAATGCAGTCCGGTCTTTCCATCCTCGACGATCTCCGTCATTGTTTCCAGTCCGGAGGCAAGTACAGGAACACCGCAGGCAAAAGCCTCAACGATCGTAAGCCCAAAAGCTTCGTAGCATTCGCTCGGGAAAATGAGAAAGGCCGCCCTCTTCATGATTGAGCCCAGGTGTTGGGGAGGTAACGATCCCTCGAAGTGGACGCTCGAAAGACATGCCTGCTCCTTCCGCGCCTCTAATGCCTGACGGGCTGGCCCATCACCCACGATACGCAGAGGAGGGGGATTCCCTTGGAGCTTCCACGCCTGGAGGAGTGTGTGCACGCCCTTTTCCGGGGCAAGCCGACCGACATAGAGCACATAGTCGCTTTGCTCTTGTTTCACGCCTGGATCGTCGAAGAGAAAATGCGGCTTCACGAAGATCTTTTCCGGCGGCAGCCCTGCGGCGATGAACTTCCGGCGATAGAACTCTGTGAAAACAATATAGGCGTCCACCGCTTCCTGCCAGGTGCCCAGTATGCGATGCAGTGTAAGCATCGCTGCCACGGCGGCCGTACGAAGAGGCGAGTTGCGGTAACAAGAGTGGACGACTCCCGGCCAAGACACGGCCCTCCCCAAGCAGTCCTGACAAACCCTGCCCTCGCGGTAGAAGATCGCTCCAGGACACATGAAGCGGGCGTTATGCAGGGACTGCACCACAGGTATTCCAGCCTCCTGGCAGGCGTAGTATGCGGCGGGGGAAATCAGCGGAAAGGTGTTATGAAAATGAACGACGTGTGGCCTTTCTCTTCGCAAAATGGCTCGCAATTCCCTGCGGCTGTCCCACGCCCAGAGTGTTTGCACCCCTAGCTTGGCCTTGCTCAAGGTCCCGTCTTCAACGATTTCCTCGTTGTGTCGCGTATATTCAAGCACTTCGTGACCGGCAGAGCGGAGCAATTCACCTTCGCGGCGAAAGACTTCATCTTCTCCACCCGCGTAACGGTAACGATTATGTGCGAGGAGCAGTTTCATACCGCCTCAGGAGGGATGCAGAGCGAAAAGTTCATGCTTCAACTCTTGCCCGCCCAACTTTTGTGAGGATCGCCTGGCCGTCGGAGCCTGCTTCAAGGATTGCTCATAAAGCCAAGGCAACACTGCCGCACAAAACCAGAAACCCATCGCCATCGGACCGGAATCGAGCTCCTCCCCCATAAACCCGAGCATGAGGCAGGCGATAAACAACGAGGATGTGGCAAAAGAAAACCGGTCGCTCCTCAGGTACAGAAGACGAGCCGCATAAATAGAAAGTGTGACGCAAAGAGCGATGAGCAGGACAAAACTCAACAAGCCACCGCCAGAGAGAACCTCAACGAACATGGAGTGCGCGGTTCCGAGGCCCGGGTTGTAGTCGGGCCCGTGAATTCTGGAAGCTGAGTAATACCCCAGTCCAAGCCACGGTGATTGATTTAGCGTCACAGCCGTGAGGTGGCGCCACAACCCGACCCGGTCGTCCAAAGTGGAAACAGTTTCAGGGTTTCGGTACTGACTCATACTGGGAAGCCGGTCGCAGACATACAACGTCATCAAGAACGCGCACAACAAATATGCGACGCGGCGCAGAGGTTTTATGTTTGGCCGCTTTAACAGCACGAGCGCAAAGAAGACGAACGCCGTCACATAGGCCGTCCGCATTAGGGAGAACGCCAGCAGCCAAAGGAATAAGGCCAACGATGCGAGCGGCAGAACTTTCCAGACCTTCCGAACGCTAGTCAACAACAGAATGATGGCCAATACGGCAACGACACCCGTCTGGGCAATGCTGCCACCAAACAAACGAGAGGGATCGGGATTGAACTCTGAGGCGGTCCATACTTCATCGGGGAGCAAAAAAGCATAAGCTGCGATGGCAATACACAGGAGTGTGTTCCCCCACAGCATTGTCTTCAAAGACGTCCACACCCCAAACCGCTCCGTGAAGATCTGTACGAGTAACAGCGACACCAACATCTGGTAAACCTTGAAAGCGGTGAGGAGGGGTGCATCCGACACGAATACGGATACAGCCAACCCGACGATCATTGCTAGGCCGAAGATCTGCGGCAGACGCAGTCGCAACAGAGGGCGCTTTGCTTGAATCCTTTTAGCAATTTGCCACAGGACCCACACACCTGCAGATCCCCACACCGCTAAATGGAGAATGACCACCCAGTCCACGTCGCCGCGAAGCGAAGCTTGAGGGTCGCGGATGCGCAATCGAGGCGGGCCAGAGAGAGTCAGCAGAAAGATTGCCGCGGCTGCGACAGTCGGATGTTTGTGAAAGAGGAGGGGACCGAAAACGGACGGGTTTCCCTCTGTGGCCGCCAAGCCCGGGCGGGGAATTGCGTGCAGGCGCCGTCTTGGCAAAATTTTAGCCCCTCTAAACGTGTTCCCTAGGACGCCGCGCCTAGCCATGGTTCGGTCCTGTCCGACTTCAACAGTCAAGGCACACCTAGTACAGAGTTGTCATTGTCCTTCTCCGGCAAGCACTGCAGGAATTGTCCTCATCAAAATCTTGCAATCGAGCAACAAGCTCCAGTTCCAGATGTAGCCAAGATCCAACACCATGCAGGTTTGAAATGAAGGATCTGTTCGTGCGGTGATCTGCCACAGCCCAGTGAGGCCGGGCTTGACGTCGAGACGTCTGTGATGCTCAGGGCTATATCGCTCGACGTCATCAAGTGGATGAGGCCGCGGACCCACCAGACTCATGTCGCCTCTTAGCACGTTCCACAATTGAGGTAGCTCGTCGAGACTGTACTTGCGAAGGAACCGACCTAGGTGGGTGACTCGAGGATCGTCGGCGATTTTGAAGAATGGTCCGCGCCGCTGGTTTAGGGACCGCAGATTATCTTTAAGCTCATCCGCACCCGTGATCATGGTCCGGAACTTGTAGCAAGGAAACTTGCGGCCCCGTTTCCCCGCGCGGAGCGAGTGATAAACGGCAGGACCGGGCGACTCCAACTTGACCGCAAAGGCAATCGCGAGCATCAAGGGCCAAAGGAGAGCCAGACCTATCAAGGACAACAACAAATCGACGACCCTCTTGATGGATAGACCGAGACGAGGCATCGGTTCCCCATACCGCTCAAAGTCAAGGTCTTGCCCTGTGGGCCGATCAACTGACATCCACTCATTTTCATCTGTCGAGCGCAGAAGGCTGAAACTCCTGTGCTCCGACCGATAGGAAAGAGGGGCGAATAACGGGTCATTGCAGTTTCGCTGCCTGAGCGCTCGACGAAGCTGCGGCACTCGTGCACGCCGACAGGAAGTTTGTGGCGTGAAGTCGCAGGCTGTACCCCTCTGAATAGACATCAGTAGTAGTTCCTCCTTTCAGGAAGCACGAAGTACCCCACTTTCCCGATCCAAAGGGTTCAGCGCCCAGGGGAAGGCCCTACTTAAAGGTAGGTACCGCCCCAAGATTCGTCGATAAGGGGAAGCCCCTACTTGAACTCAGGTGAAGACCCCAGAGTCTGGCCCAACATCTGTGGTACATTGTGGGCAGCTGTCTTCTCGAATCCTTCTGTGGAAGGTACTGTGGAAGGTAAAAATGGACCTTTGTGAATTCGATCAACCTACACCACAGGAGAAAAGGCTGACTCAGGTTTCGGCTGTCTTACTTGTCCGTGTCGCACTACGTGCCTTGCTGCTTGTCCTGTCTCTCACAGCAAGCTACGCACGCGTACCGGCACAAGAACGACAGGAAGAACCCCTTGGCTCCCTCACTAGCACCGGAGAAGTCTATGTGAACAACTCTCCGGCACCTGCCGAATCCACGATTTTCGCCGGTGACACACTTCGTACAGGCGAAACTGGCACTGCGACATTCAACATGAGCGGGAAGGGTGATCTAAAGGTCTCGCGGCAAAGTCAGTTGGTCTTCTCCGACGGCTCTCAATACGCCGCCGAGTTGAAGGCGGGAACCATCGTCCTAGGTTCCAGGAGTGGACCCACAGGTGTCACGCTTCGCGCCGGAGGATTTGTGGTTGTCCCCGCCATCCGTGACCAGGTGACATCGGCGAGAATAGACGGGGAGACCAATGGTTCCTTCCGCATCTCTTCCTTGGATGGCGCTGTAGCTGTAATTCTGCTGGATGGGACTTCAGGCCAGATCCTACAAGTTGGTCAATCTGTGAGCGTTTCTCCCCGAGGTGAATTAGCCTCTCCGGCTCAGGTACAGCCCGTGAGCCATACGCGTTGGATTCTTTTCGGCTTGGCTGGTGCCGGAGCGACTGCAGCTGGAGGCGCCGCAGCCGCGGGTCACGGCGGGGGGAAGCAGTCTGTCAGCCCCTCATCACCATAGGGGAAGGCTGCTTGCGATCCGGAGGAACCTCCGGAACCCAGTGATGTGTCTTGGTTCCAAGCTGAAAGAGCTTGCGGTTTACTATGGCCTTCGGCCAACCCCTCATGCGAATCGTGCCAAGGCTAAAATCTCCTACCTATTCGGACGTTCCTGACTTCGAAAGTCGGAATTTGACAGAGATGTCCTCTTCGGTTTCGACGGGTCGCCCAGCCAGCAAGGTTTCTGTATACCTCCACTGCCGAACGGCACTCACGGCCGCTGGTACGAGCAAGGGAGGGCCAATGACAGATACAAGGCTCTCGACCGACCCATCACGCCCAATAATGGCGTGCATCTCAACAGCACCTTCGACGCCTTGCTTTTTCGCTTCCGCTGGATAAGCAGGTTCGACACGCGAGATCAAATGACCGAGTTGCAGGCTCGTTCCCGTCGGCGATTTCTTCGAACTGCGTTCAAGCGGAATTCGAAGCGAAGGATAACGATCAGCAACAATTGCCACTGATCCGGTAACGTTCACCGGCATTTCGGCCTGTCTTGGCGGGAGTAGTGAACTCTCTATATCCTTGTGGTCAACTGGTAAAGCATCGTTTGGGACTGGTAAGGCCGAACTCAATGGTGGCGGGATTGCCGTCTCAGCCTGTGGCTGTGCGGCAGGCAGAATGCTAACGGGTTGCGGCTGCACGATCTTCTCAGTGGGACGATCTACACTAACAGCGCTGCTCAGAGTTCCGTTTGTGGCTTGGCCTCGCGAGCCAGGTTCGCTCAACGTGCTTTTGAGCTCTTTGCGAGACGTACCTGCTGCATCAGGTCTCACGCTACCGCTCTCTTGGCGAGAGGTATTTCGCAATAAGCTTTCGGGAGCGGTGGATTGTCTCTGAGCGATGAGCGGTTCCCGGTCGGGAGGCACCTGATCTTTCTCGCGCGGCGACTGATCTAGACTTGCCGATTCACCATTGGGAACAGTCACAGGCTCGTCGCCAGTCGATATCACGGTTGGCCTGGCGGACTCACTCGAGATACTTTTTCCCTGTGCCAAGCGCATCATCACGAAGGTCCAACCCCCGCGCGAGGCTGCAGCAAAACCTGCGATGCCGCACCGGATGGCATTCCCGTCATTTCCGGACTTGAAATCGGATTCGCCGACTCATAACACGCCCGCTTTCGCTCAGATCTATCTCTTGGCGCCTTAACTTCGTCCGAAATCGCCTCCGCAGAAACCCAGTTTCTTATTCGTCGTCGCGCATCTTCGGTCAAGCCAACAAATCGCACACCTGCTCGCTTCTCAGTTTTCGCTTTCCATGCAATTTGTCCGCTCACTTCGATCCGATCTTTGGCGCCCGGGAATTGAAGCCGCAGGCTCCTGAGGTGATCACCAGCCAGTAGGAGAGCGGAAGCTAGTGCCAGCCCTCCTTCGCCGAGATTGTAGGCGACCCCTCCGTTATTGCCGTCCCACTCTACGTAAGCGAGAGAGAGGATCTTCCGCCGTTGGTGGAGACGGCGATCAGGCCCCCGGTAACTTTGCTCCTGTAGGTCTTGGCCGCTTGCGATGCTCCCTGTTTCTTGTTGATCCGGTTTTGCAACTCGCCTCCCTGTGCCGCCCAGAGCCACTGGAGGATCTCCGGAACGATCTCCGTCCTGCGTGCGTCTCTCTGTGGCGATGACCGAATTGTTCTCAGGAATCGAATCTTCCAGTGTGCCAGGCTTTGCTATGTCTGCAGAGCGCTGCGCTTGAAGCACCGCCACCTTTCCTTCAGTCGGAAATCGGCCGCGCGATGCTTCCGAGGCAATCCAGCTCCTGATTCGCTGACGCGCATCCTCGTTCAGATCGACAAATCGCACACCTGCCCTTCTCTTGGATTCACTCTTCCATACGATCTGGCCGCGTACTTCTATCCAGTCTTTCGATCCTGGGAATCGAATCTGTACAGAGGGCAGGTGAACGGCAAGCAGAGGCATGGCCGCCACGAGGGCCAATCCGTCTTCCGTAATGTCGGAAGCAACTCCCCCGTTCTGGTCAGCCAGGTTTATGACGATCAGGCGGGTCGACCGTAGCCGTGTTTGGGCACGGCGCTCAGCAGTTCCGCGAGTGTTCACCGACTCCTTTGGGGCGTCCATCATGGATTCTGCCTGCCGCCACCGAGGTCGCGCAGTTGGTCTCTCAATCCGAAATTGTATTCTGGCCTTAAACCGCGTTCAATCAGGGAGAGACCTGTGGGATCGATCGCAGCTGATGAGCTGCTGCGCGGCACCCTAACTTACTGATTCTACAAGACCTTAAAGGTGCTTGGAAAGATCCTACCGAAAGGATCATGGGTTAGCTCGGGCGCGCTTCGTCAATGCGGCAACTGCGCAGCGCTCAGACTGACACCAGCAATCCACACCGTGCCCGCGATTTGGCTATCGAATTTGTCGCTCATAGGACGCGCCACCCTGATGAGCAACAAGTGAGTATCCATGCCGGTCGTCAACTCGGCGTGTTGTTCCAACCAACCTGAGGTACCAACGAGATTTTCCGTGGAAGCAAAGAGTTGGCCCAGATTGTAGCCATCGCAGACCTGAAATCTTGGCCCGCTGTCCGTTGTAATCCCTTGCACCCGCATTCGGCCAAAAAATCGGTACCTTGTGTTCGGTTGAACGGGCACGTATTGGAAGACATGGCCGTAGTCGAGATTGCGAGACCCTTCGAATGTAATTCGAAGCGCGCGCCTGCTCTCAAAAGTGTCCGCCGAATCCAGGCTGACGAGTGCTCCTTCCGTAGGAACAACGCGCCAATCCAATCCCCCATTTAGAATGTTGTAGTCGAAGCTTCCGTTTGTAACGAGATTCGAACTGGAAGCGGCATGTTCCGTCTGGGTTGGGAAGCGCTGGGTCAAGGTGGCCCATGCGTCCAGCAGTTGGACCAGATCCCTGTGCTGAATCAGCGCGTCAAGGTAGGGGAAAGCCTTGCTTAGATCAAACGACACGTTCAATTCGAGAACACGCGCCCAAACCTCTTGGGCACCGACTAGGTCGCCTCTCTCAATTTGAAAGTTGAGGTAGTCAAAGAAGACGGGGGCCTGAAGCGGAAGCATCCCCAGAATTGCCTTCGTGTCGCCCGTTGCCCTCGTGGCCAGCGCAAAGACATTCCGTCGTGCCGCGCTATCTCCACGAAGGACTGTTTGCAAGGCTCGCAGGGCTTCTGAAGTCTTGCGAGTTCGAACATAAAAATTGGCCAATCTCCAGTTGATCTCAGGCGAATTTGGAAAGAGCTGCCGAGCCTGCTGCAAAGCGCCGAGGGCCTCATTGGTACGCCCTGCCCAATCGTAGCCCGCGCCGAGGTCCGCCCAGAATTGCGCATCGTGCGGGCTCAGACGTGTGGCATTCTGATACAGCTGGACGATATCATTCGAGTTTCCGCCACTCGCGTACATGTGCATGAGCGTTCCCAAGGCGTCGTGATACTGTGCGTTAGCTGGATCCCACTTCATTGCGGTTTGAATTGCATCCGGCGAACCTTCACGAAAGTACCATGCACCCACCCCTCTTCTTACTGCTACATAGATGCAGAAGACCAAACTAATCAGAAGGAAAATCCGAATCGGAAAGCTATGCCAGCGCCTGTCGCTCAAGTAGCACCACCGCTCAATGGTGAGAATAGAACATTCAGTTCTTAAGTGCTAGTCGCAATCTGCAGAAGCAAGATGAGAAGCAAGACCAAATTGAATCCTGTCAAATGGTACAGAGGAGTTACGGTGGCCCGCGCCAGAACCCGAGTTGATCGGTGGATGCCTGGGAGGAAGATGGCTTCGCCGACCACGCCATATGGCAATTGCGTGATACCTAGCCCAAACCAAATTCTGAGGGAAAGCTTGATTGCCAGAGAGCGTCATCCGATCTACGGGACTCGCGGCCGTCCTGGGTTGCAAGACGAGCTCTGACCGTTGCCGTCGATGTGCCAGACATCAGCCAGATCTTGCAACTCGTTCTCGAATGCGGGCAACCCGCACATCGACCGAGCAAATACAGATTTGACCTGTAATGTTGATTCGTTTCTTCACAGTCTTTTGCATAGAATGCCTTCTTTAAGGAGGTCGCCCGAATGAATTGGAGACAAAAGCGCGTCTTGGTTACGGGCGGAGCGTCTTTTATCGGTTCGCATCTGGTCGAGGCGTTGGTCGAACGCGGTGCGGACGTGCGTGTACTCGACAACATGAGCAGTGGTAAGAAGGAAAACCTACAGGAACTTTTGAAGGCGACGGTCGATCTCATTCCAGCCGATCTGCTCGAAGAGGGCGTAGCTCGCAAGGCCGTAAAGGGTATAGAAGTCGTTTTTCATCTTGCCGCCGACCACGGAGGGCGCGGCTATGTTGACTTGCACCAATCCGCCTGCGCCACGAATCTCGCCATGGATGGCCTGCTGTTCCGGAATTGCCTGGCCGAAGGGGTTGAGAAAGTCATCTTCGCATCCTCGGGGTGCATCTATCCGAATTTTCTGCAAACCGACCCCGGTGAGATTCTCTACCTTACCGAAGAAAAGGCCGGGCCACCCTACGATGCAGATCAAATGTACGGGTGGGCGAAACTGATGGCCGAGCTCAGTCTTAAAGCCTATTACAACGATCATGGGATGAAGAGCGCGTCGTGCCGGTACTTCACCGTGTATGGGCCGCGTGGACACGAAAATCACGCTGTGATCGCTATGATCGCGCGTGCGTTTACGAAACAGGATCCCTTTGAGGTATGGGGAAACGGGGAGCAGATCCGCAACTGGACGTATGTGGACGATATAGTTTCGGGAACGATTCGCGCCGCCGAGGTGATCGACGATGGGCGCTCGGTAAATCTGGGCACCATGGAGCGCATTCGTGTGATCGACGCCGTAAACGAAGTCCTGCGCTACACCGGACACAAGACCGCTATCCGGTTGCGGCCCGACATGCCCACCGGCCCGATGAACCGAGTGGCAGATAACACGCTGGCGAAGAAGCTGCTGGGCTGGGAACCCAAAGTAATGTTCAAAGAGGGCCTGCATCGCACTATCGACTGGTACTTTTCCACTAAGGACCGCGCGACGGTTGCTGAGACTCTCGACCGGCTTCTCACAGAACGCGACATTCATGGGCATGCCGCCGTCACCACTGTAAATGAGAAGCACCGATTCCGCCGGCGGTTTGAATGATACCCGTCGCTGCAATAACTGATGTACCTCCGGTGAGCCAGCGAGACTTCAAGCGTTGATGCTGTTCCAAAATAACCAGCACAATG
>QHYQ01000620.1 GCA_003224175.1 Acidobacteriota bacterium | reverse complement strand
CGCAATTCGGCCGCCTGCGGCTACAACGCGGTGCCAGGGAACGGCCTGGCCGCGCGGGCACGCCGCCATGGCGTGCCCAGCTGCACGAGCGCCGCCGCGGAGCCGAGTCGCGCGGGCCAGTTGGCCGTAGGTGACGATGCGTCCCTTGGGAATGCGCTTGACCAACGCGTAGATCTTGCTCCAGCCAGAATCCATGTGCCCAAAGATAACCGCAACGGAGGCGAGTTGCCAGTTTTGCCACTTTACGAAACAGAATAGGCAGAAAAAGACACAGTGGCAGCATCTAATCAGAAGGGTAAGAAGGGCCCTTCCACTCCGGTTCATCTCCAATTCTTCCGCAGTCCTCTCTTGCGTCGTTCGCACCGTACTCCAGCTCCGTGGTAAGGGAAGGCCGAAGGACCAAGAGAGATTCCTCGGTCACCATGGGAGGAATCGGGCGCAAAGATCACGCCCGACGGGTGACCTCGGAATGACAAACGAGAGGATCGGAGTTGCTGAAGCGGTAGTTAACCAATAGGAGGCAACTGCGCCCGATTTCACAGCATCGAACTTGACGGTGTAGTGGAGGCTCCTTACACTACAAGTAACGATTGAGGTTTTGAGGGGTAGCATGGCTTTCGTACGGCGCAAAGGCAACGCTTACTACCTGGTGCATAACGTGCGCCAGCGCGGCAAGGTGAAGCAACTTCACCTGGCGCGCCTGGGCGAGCGTCCAAGAATTACTGACGACGTCATGCGCCAGGTCAACCGTACCTATCCTTTCGTGGACGTGAACTGGACAGAACTGCGCGAGCAGGTGAATAACCGGATAGAGCTGTTCGACTCGAAGTCCGCGTATGTCCGCAAGCTCATTGCGACGCTTCGCACCCTCAATCTGGACTTGGCCGATCTCTTTCCTCCGCTATTGGACGTGTCCGAGGCGCCTGCGACTGGGCACGAACTGGTCACACAACTGCGTCTATTGCACTCGACCGTGGGTGTGAAACTCGACCAATTCGATCGGGCGCCGCATCGGGCGGTGATGGCGGAGCGGAATTTTCGGTAAGTGGTCAGGAGGCACAAAGCCATGCGCGCCAGCCAGCGTCGGCCTTTGGATCCGACTCTGAGAAGCATCGAATCTCAGGAGTTCGAGAACTCTCTGCGCGAGAAGATCGTCGGACAGGAAGAGGGCATCCGCGCGCTCGTGGACCTCTACCAGGTGTTCTGCGCGGGAATGTGCCCGAGCGGCCGTCCGGTGGGGAATTTGCTGTTTTTGGGGCCTACGGGCTCGGGGAAGACGCGCATTGTGGAGGCGGCCGCGGAGATTCTCTTCGGGGATCCTCGCGCGGTGATCAAGGTGGACTGCGCAGAATTTCAGCATTCGCATGAGATTGCCAAGCTGATCGGTTCGCCGCCCGGTTACCTGGGGCATCGCGAGACGCATCCCCTGATTACGCAGGAAGAGCTGGGGAAATATCATACGGAGCAGTTGAAGCTGAGTTTCTTGCTGTTCGACGAGATCGAAAAGGCCTCGGACGCACTCTGGCAACTGCTGCGGCAAGTACAGCTCGAGCAGATTCTGGAAATCGAGTTGTCCATGGTGCAACGGCGGGTTCTGGATACGGCCAAGGGGCAGTTCCTTTTCCGCGTGACGCCAGCGGCGCGTGATTTCCTGCTGCGGGAAGGAACGGACCTGAAATACGGCGCGCGGCACCTGAAGCGCGCGATCGAGCGGCATATCGTCTATCCTCTGGCAAACCTATTGGCAACCAGCCAAGTGCATCTGGGCGATCTTTTGTGCATCGACTGGGATGAGCGCGAGCAGAAGCTCGTCTTCGACAAAGAAGGCGAAGGCGCTGTCCTGCCGATCGCTCCTCCGGCGGCCGCGGCGGCAGCGGGCGCGCAGTCAGCCAAGGCCACCGGCGGCAAGCCTGCGGAGGCTCCGCCTGCGGTTGCGGCTCGCGAGGCTAAAGCGCCGATCACAGTACCTCTGGCGCCGTTGCCAGCTCCATCGGGCCGGCGCAAGAACGAATCGTAGTAGCACACCGGCTGTTTCACCTTCCGGATACGCGACTTTCTTCCGCACCATCTTGTCCGGACGGCTTCTGAAAAGACTACTAACGGAGGCTCTGAACTAAATGGTCAGGCGGTGCGGGGACTCAGCCGGCGGATTCGGCAGAGGATTTGGGCTTCCAGCGAAGGACGGGCTTGCGGGCGGCGCCGACTTCGTCGAGGCGGCCCACGCGGGTGGAGTGCGGCGCGGTCTTCACCAAATCGGGCTGCGTGGCGGCTTCCTCAGCGATCGAGCGCATGGCGTCGATAAAAAGGTCGCATTCCTCTTTGGATTCGGATTCCGTAGGCTCAATCATCATCGCGCCGGGAACGATGAGCGGGAACGCCGGCCGATGGATTGAGGGCGCACCGGCTCGAGCGAGAGCTGGCCATTTTTCTCTACGAGCACGGGAACGGGCAGGAAAGGCTCGAGATGGCTTTTCACCAGCACCGGGCCGGCGCCGGGACCACCGCCGCCGTGCGGAGTGGAAAACGTCTTGTGCAAATTGAGGTGCATGACATCCACCCCGAAGCGGCCCGGCTGGGCCACGCCGGCGAGGGCATTCATATTAGCGCCATCCATATAGAGCTGGGCGCCGCGGGTGTGCAGTAATTCAGCGACTTCGGCAATGCGCGGCTCAAAAGTGCCCAGAGTGGAAGGATTCGTGACCATCAGGGCGGCGACATCTTCGTTGACGATGTTTCTCAATTGTTCGACGTCGATCTGTCCGCGCGTATCGGAACGTATATTCTCGACTTCGTAGCCCGCGATGGTGGCGGTGGCGGGATTGGTTCCGTGAGCCGAATCTGGAACGAGCACTTTCTTGCGCGGATTCCCCCGGCTTTCGAGATAGGCGCGTATCAGCAACAGGCCGGTCAATTCGCCCTGCGCGCCGGCGGCGGGTTGCAGCGTGGCGGCGTCCATGCCAGTAATTTCGAGCAGGCATTTCTGCAGGGTGAAGAGGATCTTCAGGCAGCCTTGCGCGAGTTGCTGCGGCTGGTAAGGGTGCTCAGTGGCCAGGCCTTCGAGGCGGGCGATGTGCTCGTTGACCCGGGGATTATATTTCATGGTGCAGGAGCCGAGCGGGTACATGCCCAGATCGATGGCGTAATTCCACGTCGAAAGGCGCGTGAAGTGGCGAATCACCTCGATTTCGCTGACTTCGGGAAAGCCGTCGATATCGCGCCGCGCATAATCGGCTCCCAGCGCCGCCCTCACGTCAACCGCAGGCACATCGGGCCCGATAATTTTGTCGCGCAGCAATTGCGCGTTGATCATGCGCACGGAGCGGGGGAACTGCACCACAAATTCGTTGAAGACCGGCCCCTCGAAAAGGCGGCGGACGCCGGGCAATTTTTCGAGCTCGGCCAGGGCAAATTGCGCCTTGGCGACATTCTGTTCGGCCATCTCCCGGAGGCCCTGCTTGCCCAGCAAACAAAGGTGGACGGTGGCGGCCAGGGCGCACAGGGCTTGGTTGGTGCAGATATTTGAGGTGGCCCTTTCGCGCCGGATGTGCTGTTCCCGAGTCGCAAGCGTGAGGCAGAAGCCGCGGCGGCCCTGGGCATCCGTAGTCTGGCCAGCAAGGCGGCCGGGCATTTGCCGGACGTATTTTTCGGGCGCGGCGATTACGCCCGCATACGGCCCGCCGAAGCTCGGAGACATTCCGAAACTCTGCGTTTCGAGAGCGACGATATCGGCCTCGGCGGGCGGCTGCACGGCGCCGAGCGAGACGCCTTCGGCGATGGCGACAATGGTGAGAGCTCCCGCGCCGCGCACGGTTTGCGCGATGCGCGGCACCGGCTCGAGCACACCAAAGAAGTTCGGAGATTGCACGAGCACGGCGCCGATTTCGTTATTGATGGACCCGCTGAGGGCCTCAAGATCGATTTGGCCAGATGATGTGAAGCCGATTTCGTCAATTTGCAGGTCCAGATTTCGCGCGTAAGTCGCCAGCACCTGGCGATATTCGGGATGCAGCGAGCGGGCCACGAGCACCCGGCGGCGGCGCGTGATGCGTTCAGCCATCAGCACCGCCTCAGTAGTGGCGGTCGAGCCATCCCACATGGATGCGTTGGCCACTTCCTGCCCGGTAAGCTCGGCGATCAGCGTTTGAAATTCGAAGATGGCTTGCAGCGTGCCCTGGCTGATTTCCGCCTGGTAGGGCGTGTACGAGGTGAGGAACTCGCCGCGCAGCAGGATCGTGTCGGTGACGACGGAACGCAGGTGGTTATAAACGCCGGCGCCCAGAAAGCTGGTGTAGCCCAGGGAATTTTCGGCGGCGCGTTCGCGGAAATACTGGATGAGCTCGGCTTCGGACAAGGGCCCAGGCAATTCGAGCGGACGCTTGAGCCGCAGCGCTTCGGGAATCGAAGCGAACAATTCGTCGATGGAACGCGCGCCAATGGCTTCGAGCATCTGGCGGCGCTCGGAGGGACTCTTCGGGAGATAGCGCACTATGAGTTAACCTTATTGTTTGTCATAGACTTACGTTTGTCCCTATTAGTCCCAATTAGTAGTAATTCGGCGTATTTTAACCCTCTTTTAGGGACAAGGTAGGGACTAGCTCTGCTCATCGAATCCGGAATAATAGCACAAGAGGAATGAGGAGGCCCGCGGCGCAGAGCTAGCATCGCGTACTCGATTTTCCGCATCAGACTTAGGAACGTCCTAGGAGAATCCTCGATGTCTGATCAAATAACGGTGGGGTCTGTCGTTCAGCTCAAGTCCGGCGGCCCGAAGATGACGGTGACTAAGGTGGAGTCCTGGAATGGTGTGATGAGGGCGTCGTGTGAGTGGTTCGACCGAAATAAAAGCGCAAAAGACTTTTTTCCACTAGGGGCGCTCAAGCTCGTCGCCGAGGAATCGTCGGGCCCCGCGATCCTAGTCGGGAGACCCGGCATCTGGTCTTGATTGAAAAGCACGCACGCCGCGGTTTTAGAATACCGGCATAGTCTAGTAGAGTAGCCCTCGT
>QHYQ01000120.1 GCA_003224175.1 Acidobacteriota bacterium | reverse complement strand
CTACGGTCTGCGAGAGCAACCGTTTGGGGTGACTCCAGATCCCGCTTACCTGTACGCCAGCCGAACTCACGGCGAGGCCCTCGCGTCGCTTTCGTTTGGAATCCAAGACAACAGGGGATTCTTGGCGCTAATCGCTGAGCCAGGGATGGGTAAGACTACCCTGCTCTATCAGTTACTAGAAGAATTGCGCGATTCCGCGCGCACCGTGTTTCTGTTCCAAACCCAGTGTGACTCCCGTGAATTGTTCCAGTACATCCTTAACGACTTGAACATCGATGCCCGGGGAATGGGTCTCGTCGAGATGCACAACAAGTTGAACGAGGTCTTGTTTGAGACCATGTTTGCTCGGAAACGCTTTGTTTTGGTCGTGGACGAAGCGCAAAATCTTGACGATTCGGTGCTTGAAACGGTGCGGATGCTTTCCAATTTCGAGACGCACCACACCAAATTGTTGCAAATTGTCCTAGCCGGCCAGCCTGGACTGGCTACGAAGCTGGCGCAGCCCCAATGGTCGCAACTACGTCAACGTATTGCCGTTCTCAGCCATCTGGAGCCCTTCACCGCGGCGGAAACAGCGTGCTATATCGACCACCGACTCAAGGTGGCAGGCTATTGCGGCAAACCACTGTTCGAACCAAGCGCCGTCAGTCTGATTGCAGAACGAAGCGAGGGCATTCCAAGAAACATCAATAACATCTGCTATTACTCGCTGTTGATAGCCTATGTCCTAGGGGACGGGACGGTGACTGAGGAGCCAGTCTTGAGCGCCATCGAGGCTTCTTCATTTGCCAGGCGGCGATAGACTCGAGTCGCTTATCTGAGAACAGCCAAACGGCGACGGCGGGGAGAGAATCACTCACCGAAGCGCCGTCAACGCGCGGCGTGATCGCGGCGAAGTCCAGAGCGCCTGCGGATCACTATGCTTTCAGAAGGACAACCGGATTCTTTTTCGCAATTGTAAGCAACCGGAGCGCCGTGCTTTGCGGGCGGCGAGTGCCCTGTTCCCAGCTTTCCACGGTGTTGGTGCTGACACACAGATATTGAGCGAACCGCGCCTGACTTACGTTCAAGGTCAGCCGAATCTTGCGAATTTCTTCCGGCTTCATGGGCTTTGGGGGCAATGGAATCTCCGTCACGCGCAGGTCAACCCCCTCGCCGCGCTCGAAAGCCTGAGCATCGGCAAGGGCCTGCCGCATATCGTCGTGAACGTTCAGCTTGATCTTCTTTGCCGAGCCTCCTACAATCCTTTCAGTTCCGCGACCATCTGGCGAAGCGCCTTCCGCTGCTCGTGCCCTTCCGGTGAGCTTGCGTAAGTTCGCGAGGCAGACGACCGTTTTCGGTTCGCAGGGTTACGATGCCAACACGAGGTAGTCAAATTTCCTGAGCCCAAGCGCCGCTCTGGGAAGAAGCTTGGGTGCTGGAGAAAACTGAAAGAAAAGCGCTAACAAAAAGTTAGCGCATGGTCGTGTTAGGCACGGCGGGATCGGCTAGGTGAGTGTAGCTTTATGTGGCGATGGTAGAAGCGGGACTATCCGAGCCACTTCCTGCGTGCCGCGCCCACCAAGCCCAGGAGGCCGGTACCGAGCAGGAGCAGGGTGCCGGGCTCGGGTGTTGGTACGAGAAATCCGCGAATTTCACCGCCGGCGAAAGCTGTAGAATGAATATTTAGATACGCATCTCCGGCGGCAGCACCCGCCGCCAGAACGGATTCAGCGCCTGCGGCGGTGCCCCCGCTGGCGGTGATGAACGTGGGGTTCCACGTCGAAGCCTGGGTCATGTCAAAATTCATCGAATACGATCCCGAGGTCACTCCGATTGGGAATCCCGAGAAGTAGGGGACTTGCGTGGCCACTCCGGCGGTCCCGACCCCCGGAAGGGCGGTGCAGCAGTGAATGTGGGACGCACTCGTGGGGCCTTGCAGACCCGAAAACGTGACGGAAACAATGTTCAGGATGTTTGCTGTCGAATCAATTGTCACGACCGCAAAGCCAGTCCCCGGAGATGCATTGGGCGGGAATTCGCCAGGACCAGTCAATACCGGACAGTCTGCGCCGAAAATACGAACAGGAGCAACGCGCAAATTCTTAGTACATTCCTCATAGCGTAAACTCCTTTTAGTGACGCTACGCGCAATTCTCCTTCCAAACTAGACCCACTGAAAACAAGACACTTGCACATTTACGCTAAAAACCGTTGTAAAAGAACTTGTTGAGGGTGTGTAGAGAATTGAAGAATCCGTACCTCAGCTGTCATCGCTTACTATACTGACACACCGAAACGCACCAGAAAAGGTTTTAACTCTGCAAAGTGTGGAATAGTCCAAATTCTTCGCGCCCGGCCACACGCCCATGGCTTCTTAATTGCGAAATCTTCCGAAGCCTCGTTGTGCTTCGTATTGCCTGCGGCTCATGCCATTGAGGGCAGGTACGCTGCCGATCCAGCGCTGCTCTTCGCAGTCGTCGCAGCGCTCTTGATTGCCAGGAATCGGCCGCCAGCGGTGCAGATGATTCGGGACGCGAACCCGCGTTTCCGATCGCTCCACGATGAAATGGCGCAAGGCTTGAACGTCCATGGCACCCGCTGATCCGGCCTCGACGACCGTGGTGGCACCGCGGGTCACGCAAGTTGGGGTCAGGTGCAACGCCGGTGCCACCTTTCATGTGACCTTCAGCAAGACCACGAAACAGAAGATCGAGTTTTCCGAACCTGCGCCAGGGCTGGAGTTTGCTGTATCGGTATCCAAAGCGGATTCGGTGTGACTGCGGACATGGTCCAGTTTCAAAAACCGAGCACGACCCTCGCAATTCCGCTAGCCGAGTTCGCAAATCCTGACGAAGCCGTTGCCGCGATTAAGGCGAAGCTCGCGCAGGCTCAACCATGACGCGGGCGCAAAGGGCTCTCGTCTGTGCCGTGGGAATGGCTCCGGTGACAATCGGAGGCCCTACTCCTGATGCTATGCGGGTGTCGTTGGCAAGCGTGGACGCGTAGGTTCGGAACTAACCCCTTTGACTGCTCATCTTGAAACCGTTTGAATGTCCGTGACCGAGAGCGCCAATGCATGCCAACATTTAAATGTGATCACCACGCTCAAGCTACTCGTGAGTACCTTGCTTGTGTTCACGTCATGAACGGTGCGCCGATTTCTCTTTTTGAAGAAGCAAGAGACGCACACCCTCGAAGGATGGAGAAGCCGGATGGATGGTTTGTTCCGTCTGCGCCCAACTTGACGAAGAGCCTTTACTAGCCAGCACTTCGCTGATCTGCGGAAACTGTGCGGATGGACTGATGGCAGACCAGGATTTTGTCAGGTGATAGGGAGACACCAGGCTTTCGGGTTCGCGGCAGAGAATTGTTTAATCAACTGGTGGGCGTCTTGGAACTGGCACCGATAAGCCAGAAATCTGGGGCAGGCTCCGAGAATTCTATCCCCACTTCAGTTCGGCCTGCGTAACACCGACCAAGGCTGGTTACACGACCCTTTCTTTCCGCCCAATTTTCAGGATTTTGGATGATAAGCATCTGGCCTATTTTCACAGTCGCTGCTAAAGCTACCAGGACTCCGTGGGCGTTTAGAGAATATGTACAAGTCTGTTCTTGAAACCGACCCGCATCTCCGCAAACTATGAGTGCCAGGCGGATAGATAAGCGAGTGCTGCGACGACGCTCGACATATGCAGCACAGGCAGCCTGAGTGGACATGATCGCTCGGACTATAGGCCGACAGCAAAGTCTCTGCGAAAGGCCTAAAGTCTCTGCGAAAATGCTCTGTGTTCCTTCTTGCCGGTAGGCTTCCCCTTGAAGCAATCTTCGTGCCACATCAGGTCAGGTAAATGCCCTACTCTGTCCTACTCTGCCCCATTCTAGTGCAGACCGTTTCAAGTTTTGGCTGTATGCGCGGTTACGACTGTCAGCGAGGCTATTTCCACGAAACTTTTCAACATTGTTGTTGAAAAGTTCCTCGTCGATTCTGACCAAAGCCGAGATCGAGAGACGTGGAGCGGTGCGATTTTCAACTCCCCCGTAATCCTGACGAGCCGCGCCAACATCTGCCAATGCTGACACAGCCTAAACCCGGCGAGCCCTCGATTTGCGGCTGGTGGGCTGCCGACGTGATATTCCCGAATTAACGCTGCGTCAGTTGGATTAGCCGGATTGGTGCTTGCTCACTCGCGCGAAGAAGAGGAACGGTCGCAACGCGAGCAGTCATCGTGACACGCATACGAGCGGCGAGGCAGTAGCGAGGAAGGCGCCTGGCTCTCGGGTTCCCGGCAGGCCTATAGGCGGACGCCGCCCGAAATACTGCATTTCCAGTATTGAACAGACAAGCCTCCGCAATAACGATATGCTGCCCAATTCGGGGCGGAGCCCCTCCCCTTCCTCCGTAACCGGCAAGATTTTGAATGGGAGGCGAATTGCCAGCCAGAATTCTTATCGTTGATGAGCACTTGATCGCCCGGACAGCGATTCGCAGGCTTCTCGATGGGCGCCCGTTTCGGATATGCGGTGAAGCAAGAGACGGAAAAGAAGCCATTGAAAAAGTCATCGAGTTAGAGCCGGACATCATTCTTCTCGACATTAATATGCCCGTGATGGATGGCATCAGAGCCGCACACGAGATACGACTGGTCTCGCCTGAAACAAAAATCGTCTTCTTGACGAGTCATGACATTCCAGCATTTCGGGGCGCTGCTCAAAGGTCGTCACATGCTTTCGTGTCTAAACTTGAAGCGGACACCGAATTGATTCCTGTGCTGAATGGCCTCACCGAAGTGTCTGATGGGAATCAACCCCGCCCGATAAAATCCAGGCGAGCTGCGTCGGCTTGAGGCTGATTGAACTTAGAGGTTGTGCTCCTTCAAGAGGCTGTCCGATTCCGAAGGCCGGAGCAAGGAGGAACAATGTGGCGGAATAAGGAGTCACAACCAACCGCGCCGAGAGTGTCTTCGGGAGGGGCTGTGCCTTCGAACGCCCCGAGCCCAGCCAATAGCGGCGGCCCAACTGGCACAACAGCGCAGGCCAGCTCGTGGCTGAGCCCGAGCATGAGAGTAAAGGGAGAAATCTCCGGCAACGAAGACCTGCTAGTCGATGGTAAGGTCGAAGGGTCGATCTCGATGGGGGAACGCAGGATCACCGTGGGGCACAACGGTCAGGTTACCGGCGGGCTTGCGGCGCGCGAAATCGTCATCTATGGCAAAGTTGACGGCAATCAAAATGTAGCAAGTGAAAGCGTCGAGATCAAGAAGAATGCTTCGGTGATCGGCAACGTGACTACGCGACGAATAGTGATTGAGGAGAGTGCCGGTTTTAAGGGCAGCCTCAAAATTGTGGAGAGCAGCAAGCAAGTTGACGCAAATCTGGATAACCCCATCCCTCGACCACTTTCCACGTCGGCTTGAACCTGTCGTTCGCCCAAATTCTGTCCGGAGCTGAAATTGTCCTACTGCCTGCTCGGCACAGAAACTAGGACCATTTCAGCCTAATGCCGTAGCGAGAGCGTGGATGACTGCACCGGGAGCAATCGTTTGTTCAGATCTTGCTACAGTCAGCTTGTTGCAAGAACTGTACGCCGAGCATTGGGGAGAGGCAGCACAAGACGCGATCACAAACGGGCAATCTCAGTTACTTCGCGGGCTGGCGCTTCCTTCGCCAGCCCCGTCACTCTATGGATGTTCTCTATTGCCGCCGGGGATCCCAGTGCAAGCCGAGAAGGCGGGTGGGTTGTTGGACAGCACCCCATTACTCAAAGTGACGGCAAGATTGCCTAATGGAACGATCATTCACGGAGTCACAAACGGCATCATGCTCGAGGGAATACAGCAGAGGCTAAATCTCATCGCAGCAGAAAAGCAACGGCAACAAGACTTAGGCGAACAAGAACGCCTTAGTGGTTGCGTGGAATTAGCAACAACTCAAGAGGCGAAGCAGCAGTGTGTCGCTGAAAGCAACGAGCGCAGAGAAGAGCAACGGCGACCCTTCGACGACACAAAAGCACCTTAGTACGCCAGTCGTGGAGATAACGCACCGCCCTCCAAGCTTCATCAGCTTTGTCGACGAGGAAGAACTCGCTGCCAAGTGTGCTCGTGCGGTTCGGCACCAC
>QHYQ01000619.1 GCA_003224175.1 Acidobacteriota bacterium | reverse complement strand
AGGGGCCCCAGGCCGAAGACTTCGTGCAACACCTCGCGGCAGATTCGGTCCCTTTCCGCGCCACTGAGCGGGACATTCGCCGCACCAATCAGCTCATAGATTACGGTCTGCACCTGGGTTCGCGCGCGGACGTCCTGCAGCGTTGTGAGTCTTTCCAGGTCAATCTTGTTCAACAACTCACGATGGAGGCCTGTCTTCAGCTCCTGGTATGACTTGTACAAAGGTGCATTGGTACCCTGTCGCGGCTGAGGACCTGGTGTGGTTGTAAATCCGAATCCCATGGTCTTAATCCTCCCCCGCGAAACTACCTACCAAACAGCGCCCTCATACCGCCAAACAGCGCTTTCATATCACCCCGAGGCTTGGCCGCGGCCATGGCCTGGATTTTGTCGTTTCCGGTGCCATTGCTGGCTAATTCGTGCGCCCACTTCTGGATGGCTGCGCCGAAATCCGACTTGTTTCCAGAGGAAATCGGCGCTCCGGTATTGATCGCCTGAATTACTTCGTTGTAGCTGTTTGGCACCCGCAGCGAAATCTCCCGCCCGAGGGCCTTTTCAATGTTATCGTCACTCAGCGGTCCCCTCTTGGAATAACGGTTGAGCACGACATGTATGCTGCTCGAGGTATATCCCAGCTTCGACAGGTGCTCGATGTAGCGGACGGAGTTGCGCACCGACGGTAATTCGGCGGTCATTACGATCGCAACCTGTTCCGACTGTGCAATGCTCTCCAGCGTCACATCGGTCAGCCCGGGCGGGCAATCGACGACCACGAACTGATAGGTGTCGGCGAGAAACGCGAGCGTATGTTCCACCGCAGACGGTGGCGCACCATGAATCGCATCCACCATCTCGGGCGAATCGAGGAGATGAAGTCCGGAATTGTGATGCAGGAGAAAACCTTGCAGCAGCTCTTCGTCCAGGCGATCGCTGTTGTTGGCAAGCTCGTAAAAACTGTACTGGTGGCGACCCGTACCGAGATACAACGACGCATCGCCCAGGGCGGGATGTTGGTCAACCAGTACGCATTTTCGCTTTCCTTCATGAGCAAGTTCCAACGCTAAGTGCAAAGCCAGCGAGGTGACGCCAGTGCCTCCTTTTGTACCGACGAGCGTGATAACCTTTCCGCGGACTCTCGACCGGGCTTTTTTCTTCTGCTTCGCTTCCACTCGTGCCAATCCGTCCAGCACGCGCTCATGCTGCATTGGCTTCGACAGATATTCAACGCAACCTGCCCGCATGGCTGCGATGATCCCTTCAGGTTCGGAATAAGACGACACAGCAAAAGTGTGCAGATCTGGATATTCGGAGCGCAATCGCTCCGTGATCCAGAGCGCTTCTCCAACGGCGCGATCGGCATCTTGGGCAACTCGGGCGCAGCGGTTGGCGCCGCCGCCGGGTCCACGATGGTTGGCGTGACGATCACGACCAGTTCGGAGTTCGTCTTGTTCACCGACCTAGACCGAAATAGCTGTCCCAAGATAGGCAGATCACCGATACCCGGAACCTTGGAAAATTGTGCCGTCGTTCTCTGATCGAGCAATCCGGCGATGCCAAAGCTTTGGCCGTCTCTCAACTCCACGACGGTCTGGGCATGGCGCGTTGCAATGGCCGGCAAGACAAATCCGCTGATGGTTACCGAGTTCGTGAAATCAAGCGAGCTCACTTCCGGGAACACCTTCAACCGGATGGTGTTGTCGCTCTCGATGGTTCCAGTAAATTCCAGTTTGACGCCGAAGGGCTTGAACATGACCGTCACCGTGGTCGCACCTGCTACACCTGAGACAACCGGGTAGGGCAATTCTCCGCCAGCCAGGAAGCTCGCCGGCTCGCCACTGGCAGCCAACAGATTCGGTTCGGCCAGGATCTGCAGCACGTTTCTCTGCTGCAAGTCACGAATGGTCGCGCCCAGGTTAAGGTCTGGCCGGAAAACGAAGATGTTCAGCAGATCAGAAATCGTTTCCGTGGTGGTGAAGCCGGTCGCGCGCGCCCCAATCTTACCTGTCAGTTTGCCCTGGTCGCCGAGACCAAGGGTCCCGAACTGCTGCGTCGTAGTCGTGCCAACGGTGTTTGCTGCTCCCGTGCTGAGCAGGTTGAAGCCAAAGGCGGTCAGCTTAGTTCGATCCACTTGGGCAAAACGGACCTTCAGCAGCACCTGCTTTTGCCGCTGCGGCAGTGCAAGCCGGATGGAGTTCACAATGTCCTTGGAGAATGGCGCTCCCATTTTTCCGATCTGGTCCGCTACAGCGGCAGACGATGCCGTCCCGGTCAGAACAACCCGGCCCTCTTCCGCTTCTGCCTGGATGGCCTCGCCAGGAAAGCCGCGCGCGATCGCTTCCCGCAACAAGGACACATCCACATCCGCGAACACTTCTATGATTCGCGATTGATTGTTCTCCTGCCATAGCACAACGCTGCTGCTGCCGGCCGCTGTTGCCGTCACCACCACTTCGTTAGGCGCCGTCGTGGCGGTGGTCACGACGGCGGGGTTGCCGACCAACACACGCGTGAGGCGGGGTTCGGTATGGATCACCACGGAGTGGCCTACGAGAATGTGTACGACCTGGTTTCCGCCGGCGTTCTCGGCAGGTACTGGCTGCTGCGCTGCGGGGTTGGCAGGGACTTGGGCCATCGCAGGCCCGCAAAGGCCTAAGGCAGCTAGGGTACACTGCGCTAGCAGACGACGTATTGATGCGTGGACTTGCAGAATTGCCTCCTTGGCCCTACTGTGGACTCACGGGAAATTTGGAGACTGTTATTTTGCCGTTCGTCACAGTCTCGACGATGTACGCGTCCGGCGGTTTCACCACGGCGGCGACTCGCTTTGGGTGTGTCATCTCTGGCTGTGGTAGCGGCTGCTTTGGCATTCCCGTCAATCCGGCCATATCAACCGCAGGAGTTTCCGGATTCACCGAATCCCCGCCGTTGCGCAGAACGAACTGGACGGTACCTTGGTTCTGCGCCAGCGCTAACTTTTCTGATTCCTCGGGGGTGACCAGCAGCGTGACTACAGTTACGTTCTCGGGCTTGCCGTTCGGATCGGGGTCCGTCTTCGTTCCTGTTGACAGCACCTGGACG
>QHYQ01000119.1 GCA_003224175.1 Acidobacteriota bacterium | reverse complement strand
TGGTTCCCGTGAAGGTTTGCTTGGGCGGAGCTGCGGACAGCACCGCAACCGCGAGGCAGCTTGAGAGAAGACTAAAGATCAGGGGTCTCATAATCTTGCGATCCGCCTAATCTCCGCCATTTCAAATCGGCATCGAAGATGCCACTAAACCACGCCCTAAAGCACGCGGGCGGCTTGTTTCGCCGCCCGCTAGTTTCGCTGGGGCCGGGTTCGAACGCCTAGCCAATTATTCGCCCGGCGTCATGATGTGGGCGGTCGTCGTCCCCGCATTCATGATCCACACACCGCCCTGCCCGGCCTTGTCCGGCAGTCCGGTTGACTGCGCGGTCGCGCCCGGCACGGCGATGGTCATGTGCATGCGAGCATGCTCCTGGTCGGCGCCCATGAAGTGATACCACACGGAGCCGTATTGGGGCTTCAGGCGTGTCCCATCCTTTTCCGCGGCGTCTAGCATGTCCTTGGTCTTGTCTCCCGCCGCCTCGAACTTGAGGTTCTGAGCGACGCGGTCCAGATTGGCGGTGGTGGTGCACTCCACCGTGAACGGTTGGTGCTTCGGATAGCCCGAGAGGTCGTAGCAGACCAGGGGGTTTGTGCCTTTCTTCAATGTGTCGTAGGTGAAGTCGGGCTTCCACTTGATCACCGTGGCCGCATCGCGGAGATTGGCGGGGAGGGCGAGCACGGCCTTATTGGTAGCGTCGTCCTGTGCAAAGGCGCTGATGGAAAACGCCGCGGCCGCGAGGACAAACAGGGCAAAGCGTTTCATTCGAAAACCTCCAAATTGACATGGACTCCGATTTTATCCGTCGAGCGCAGAAGTATAACACCAAGATAGCCGTTTTCGCTCCCTGCGTGGATCCCGGCCCAGATGCCTCTTCCGGCCAAGCAGTTAGGGCAACAAGGCGCGGGCCGTACGAGGAAGGGCCCTGCGAAAGCCTCGCCGGGGGGGGCGTCGCTACTTGGCTTCGGGAGCGACGCTCGGGTCGCCAATGTCCTTGTTATATTCCGATGTATCCGACGGAGCGCAGTACATCTCCCGTATGTCAAAACCGCGGGGTTGCAGCCGTAGCGGAAACTTGTTCAGCGCGAGCCACGGCTCGGTGTACATCTTCGGGTCATCGATGGTCACCGTGAGTTCCATGTTGTCGTGGTCGACGCGGTGAAAGCGCTCTTCTACTTTCAATTCGCTGCTGTGCGGACGCCCGGCATTATCGAGCCAGGTCCTTTCGTCCACGCCGATCGTCTGAACCACAAACGTGTAGTCGTCCACCCATTTGCCCACCGAATATCCATCCCATCTCGGTTCGGGGTTCTTGGGGAGTTCTCGTCCGTCGGTCCAAATCGTGCGCCAGGTGCGAAACATTTGATTCAACACCATGACCTGGTCCGCAGTCTGGGCGATTTCGATGATCTTGAACTCATAAAGCTCGATGCGCGGGAAGCCCGGCGGGTCGCAGACGTTCAGCGGATCGTTACCCAATACGGCGGGAACCGATCTGACACTCATTCCCGTCGGCTTATGGGCTTTGAGCGTGGCCTCGCCCAGAGCCGTGTAAGGCAGATGACGAGGGATTTTGCTCTCGTCGGGCTCGCCGCCCGGAGGGCTATTGTCGCCTGGCAGTACTGCGGGGTATTCGTGCGCACCCGTATTCTGGATTCCCGGCGCCGCCCCTCCTGCGGCATCGCCTGTCGCGTCCCAGATCCCGAAGAGGTCGCGGCGGGGAGCCGGGGCGGGCTTTATGCCCGCGTACGCTGGTTTGTGGAGGGGGACGCTGTTCCAGGTTGCGACCTTGATGTCGTCTACCGACGCAGGTGGAGCAGATTGAGCACGCAAAGCCGGTAAGAATGTCAAGAGCGAGACGAGCGCAACAGTGGAAATTGCCAAAATCGACTGTTTGGGCATTTTGAGGTCGCTCCTGCAACTTGAATTAGCGTGCATGAGGCAATCACCTCAGCGGCCCAACGGTTTGAACTCCTGGCCATTGATCACGATCCGCCCTCTGAAACGTCCAATGGGCCGCCCGTTTTTTACGGGCGTCACGTCTATCACCACCTGGTCCCCGGGCTTGAACATCACATTGCTCCAGCCTAGCTCGGATTGCGCGACGATATTCTGTGCTTCGATGACCCAATGTACTGTGGTGCCGCTCTCATCCTTGGCGTCGACCTTCAGGAAAACGTGAGGATTCGCCCAAATGTACTCCGTCACGGCTCCCTTTACGGTGACCGTCTTTTCGGTATCGTACGACGCGTTTCCGTGATGCGCGAAAAGCGGGAAGGACGCTGCCAGAAAGCCCACAACGAGCAGGGAAATGGTTCCGAGCTTGTTTCTCACAGGATTCCTCCACTTGGCCTAGAGTGTACTCGCCCTCGAGTGCCTACGGCAAAGAAGCAATCAGCTTACGGTATTCCTCTTCGGTGAATGCTCGCAAAGTCTCACCTCGAACGGTCCCCCCGAGAGGCATTGGCCAGCGCTAGCTTTGCCATAGCTTCGTCATTCGGGAGTTCAACGATACCAACCGCGTCGTATCGACCCATCGTCAGGTAAAATCCTTTTATCTTCCCGCCGGCTGCTTCGATCCCTTTCTTGGTTGCATCCAGACGAGCGGGACCTCCCTTGATGTCCTCCACTCCCTTTTGGGTGAAGCGAAACAATGTGATGTAGTGGGGCATAAGCGCTCCTCCGCCGTCAGGCGTCGAACCGATCGGCCCTTGCTCCTCGCGCATCGTACGCTCGCTCGGCGCTGGAGACAACGATTTTGGCGGCAGAGCCGCGCCGCCAGCGAACGCTAATTCTCTGATTTGCGGCTACCGGGCATCGGTAGGGGGCTGCCGAGGCGAAGTAACTCTTATGTGCCTCAGCTACAAGAGTTCCGCAACAGCTGTTTAGCTACAGCTATGCTTGCTCTTGGAGGTTAAGAAAGCAACCGCAGCCAAACCCATTCCGTGAGCCATCTTCCACTTCTTGTCGCTTTTTTCTTTGCTCTCAGTCTCATAGTGCCGGTAATCTTTCGACTTTTCAGGAGTGGACCGCGAGAAACGAGAGTTGTGGTGGAATACGCGCAAAAAAGAGGGTACGCCCTGGTCAATCCTGGCCTTGCGCAAGCCGTGGACATGTCCTACCTGGAAATGCTGAAAAATCCCGCCTTCAGAAATTTCAATAAAGCCTCATTGGATGTTGACGATATCGAGAAACTGAATGGCGGATCGGGGGACTGGCTGGCGTTCACCTGCAACCTGAGATCGAAAGAGGTGACCATCTTCAATTTAAGTGTGACTTCACGGCGGGTCGACGCTCAGGGAGGAAGCCTCCAATATAAGGTTGCCAAGATAAAAACCGCGGGACTGCCCCGATTTTCCTTGGGAAGAAATTCCGCTCTCCATGCCTTTGAAAATGCCGTGGATAAGATTGCGGGGGCATCTAAGCCGGCGATCAATCTGGATGCGCGCCAATATCCGGAATTCTCGGCACATTTCTGGATAAAAGGATCCGATCCCGCTGCGGTTACTGCGTTCTTGTCCGGCGACAAGATCCGGTTCCTTGAAGACGCGAAGCTGCAGGGCACCCTGGCCACAAACGCAAATTACCTCGTGTATTTTGAAGACGGGGTCCTTCGCAGCGAGCAGGACTTCGATTCCTTCATCGCCAGGGCAGAGGCACTCGTCGCCAATTTATTGTGAAACACAATTCCGTTCAGCCGCCCACTCCCCGAAGGATTGCGCGAACTTCTTTTAGGGAGGGCGCCTGTGGAAAAGAAAGCTGCGCGGCGTTCTGGAAAATTCGGCGCGCAGCGACTAGAATGACTCACCGATGGCGACCCCGCGTTTTGTCCATCTTCACCTGCACACCGATTACAGTCTTCTCGATGGCGCTTGCGACATCACGGAACTGGTAAACGAAGCCGCCCACCGTGGTATGCCCGCCGTGGCCGTTACCGATCACGGCAATCTATTTGCCGCCGAGCATTTCCATCACGAAGCCTCCACGCGCGGCGTGAAGCCGATCATCGGCTGTGAAGTTTACGTTGCGCGCACCAGCCGCCACGATCGCGGCGGCGAAAAGTCCAATGGCGACTCCGCGCGCAATGGCCGCGCGGCGGCCGGACAAGCCGCCGGAGGGGCCAATGGACAGCCGAGCGCACAGTCTGGCGGACAAGCCGGCGACGTGGCCCAGCGCGGCACCAATCATTTGGTCCTGCTCTGCGAGAATGCGGAAGGCTATCGCAACCTGATCCGCCTAGTTTCGACCGGTTTCCTCGAAGGCTTCTACTATAAGCCGCGCATCGATTACGACCTGCTGGCCAAGCACAGCCGCGGTCTCATCGCGCTGTCTGCCTGCCTGAGCGGCGCTGTGGCCGAGCCGCTCGTTGAAGGCCGCTATGACGATGCGCGCGACGCCGCCTATCGCCTGCGCGACATTTTCGGCAAAAGCAATTTCTTCCTCGAAGTGCAGGACCAGGGCCTCGAGATCGATGGCCCTGTGAATCGCCATCTCGTGCGGCTCTCGCGCGAGAGTGGCATCCCTCTGGTGGCCACGAACGATTGCCACTACCTCACGCGCGCCGATGCTCGCGCCCAGGAAGTGCTGCTCTGCATTCAGACCGGCAAAACCATGTCCGATCCTCAGCGCATGCGCTTCGCTACCGACCAGTTTTATTTCAAGACCGCCGAGGAGATGGCCCAGGTCTTCCGCGAATTGCCGGAGGCCCTCGAACGCACCGCCGCCATCGCCGAACGCTGCAACGTGCGCATCGAGCCGGTGCGTAATTCGTTCCCCGAATTTCAGGTCCCCGAAGGGTACACCGTCGACAGTTACTTCGAGCGCGTCGCGCGAGAGGGATTCGCGGAGCGCCTGCCGCATCTCGAAACTTTCGCCAAGCAGGGCTGGCTGCGGCGTCCAATCGCGGAATACGAGCAGCGCCTTTCCGACGAAATCAAGATGATTATGAAGATGCGCTACGCCGGCTACTTCCTGATCGTCTGGGACTTCATGCGCTATGCGCGCGCGCAGGGCATTCCCGTGGGGCCCGGACGCGGTTCGGCGGCGGGCAGTGTGGTCAGCTATGCGTTGAAAATTACCGACGTCGATCCGCTGCAATACGACTTGCTCTTCGAGCGCTTCCTCAATCCCGAGCGCGTCTCCATGCCCGATATCGACATCGATTTCTGCATGCGGCGCCGCGGCGAAGTGATCGATTACGTCACGCAGAAATACGGCCGCGACAACGTCGCGCAGATCATCACCTTCGGCACCATGGCGGCGAAAGCCGCGCTCAAAGACGTGGGCCGCGCCATGGATTTGCCTTACGGCGACGTGGATCGGCTGGCCAAGCTCATTCCCAACCAGCTCAACATCACGCTCGACGAAGCGCTCAAGCAATCCGGCCAGCTCCGCTCCGCAATTGAAGGCGACGAGCGCTTCAGGGATCTTCTCGAAGTCGCCAAGCGCCTCGAAGGCCTTGCCCGGCACGCCTCGACGCACGCCGCCGGAGTGGTGATCTCTCCTCAGCCGCTCATCGAGCTGCTGCCCGTTTACAAGACGAATCGCGAGGAAATCACCACCCAGTACGACATGAAAGGGCTCGAGCGACTCGGCCTGCTGAAGATGGATTTTCTTGGCCTGACCACGCTGACGGTTCTTTCGGATACTGTGAAGCTCATCGCCGCCAATCGCGGAGTGCAAATCGATCTCGAGACGCTTGCGCTTGACGATGCCACGACCTATCAGCTTTTTGCGCGCGCGGATACCACCGCCATCTTCCAGTTTGAGTCGCACGGCATGCGCGACATCCTGCGCCGCTACCAGCCTTCGCGCCTCGAAGACTTGACCGCGCTCAACGCGCTCTATCGTCCCGGGCCGATTCAGGGCGGCATGATCGACGATTTCATCGCTCGCAAGCACGGCAAGAAAAAAGTCGCTTACGATTTGCCGGAACTGCGCGAAATCCTCGCAGAGACTTACGGCGTCATCCTCTATCAAGAGCAGGTCATGCAGATCGCCAATCGCCTGGCCGGCTTTTCGCTTGGCGAAGCCGATATCCTGCGCCGCGCCATGGGCAAAAAAAATCGCGAAGAAATGGCCGCGCAGCGCGAAAAATTCCTTACCGGCTGCGCCGTGCACAAGGTTCCACCCAAAAAGGCCGAACGCATCTTCGATCTCATGGCCGAATTTGCCGGCTACGGATTCAACAAGTCCCATTCCTGCGCCTATGCGCTCCTGGCCTATCAGACGGCCTGGCTCAAGACGCATTACGCCGTGGAGTTCGTGGCCGCGCTGCTGACTTCGGAAACCGGCAACACCGAAAAAGTGGTCAAATACATTCACGAAGCGCGCGGCATGGGCATTACCGTGCTTCCGCCGGACGTGAATACGAGCGACCTGGACTTCACACCGCTAGGCGAACAGATTCGCTTTGGCCTGCGTGCCATCAAGAACGTGGGGGAAAATACGGTTCGCGGCATTCTCGAAGCGCGGCAAAAGCTGGGCAAGTTCCAGTCGATCTTCGAGCTGTGCGATTCGGTGGACCCGCGTCTTCTGAACCGCCGGGTCCTGGAGAGCCTGGTCAAATCGGGCGCGCTCGATTCCCTTGGTGCTCGTCGCGCGCAGCTCTATCAGGTAATCGATCGCGCCATGGAACGCGGGCAAAAAATCCAGCGCGAAAGCGCCAGCACGCAGCACGGACTTATTTTCGGGGGCGCCTCCGCGCACGAGCCGCAGGAACCCGAACTTCCCGACGCCGAAGAGTGGCCCGAATACGAATTGCTGGCGAACGAATTCGCCACGCTCGGCTTTTATATTTCCGGGCATCCTTTGGACAAATACTCCGCGCGCCTGAAGGAACTCAAGGCCGTGGAACTGACCGCTATGGAGGGCCGCCGCAACGGCGAGGACGTTGCCATCGGGGCGCTGGTCTCCTCGATCCGCCCGATGCGCTCGCGCAAGGGCGATCGCTGGGCCATCCTGAATCTCCAGGATATGACCGGCCAGCTCGAAGCTCTGGTTTTTCCGGAGGCCTTTGCGCGGCTCGAGACGCTGTTGAAATCGGCTGTGCCGCTGCTCTTGCGCGGGCGCGTCAGCGTGGAAGACGCGGGAACTCGCGTGGCCATTCAGGAAGCGCAGCCGCTGGACGGCATCGCCGGCGCCCCCGAAACTACGGCGCGCATGCGCGTGCGCATTGACCTGAGCGCTATGGATGAATTCACGCTCGATCAGATCAAGACCGTGCTGGCAGGCTCGCCCGGGCCGTGCCCCATCGCTTTTGATATATTCGATCCGGATGGATCCATGGCCACGCTATCGTCCAACCAAAGAGTTCGCATCGACGAGCGCCTGGTGAGCCGCCTGCAAGAAATGCCCGGCGTAGGCTCGGTCGAAGTGGTGCCCTGAAATGCAAAAACGCCACCGCAGCCGGGAACTCGAACAGCTCGAGAGGGAAGTAGAAGATTTGCAGCGCCTTTCCCGGAACGGCTCCTCGCCTCCGGAACTCGCCAAGCTTCGCGAGCAGGTTTCCGAACTGCGCCGCGAATTCTTCGCGCATATCGGCGCCTGGCAACGCACGCAACTGGCCCGGCATCCGCAGCGGCCGTACACGCTGGACTTCATCCGCCTGCTCTTCACCGATTTTTCCGAACTGCATGGAGACCGCGCGTTTGGCGACGATCCTGCCATCGTCGGCGGCTTCGCGCGATTCCATGGCCGGCCGGTGCTCGTCGTGGGCCACCAGAAGGGGCGCGACACCAAGCAGCGCGTGGCCCGCAATTTCGGCCAGGCCAAGCCCGAGGGCTACCGCAAGGCCCTGCGCTTGATGAAGCTGGCCGCCAAATTCGGCCGCCCCATTCTCACGTTCGTGGATACGCCGGGCGCATATCCCGGCTTGGACGCCGAAGAGCGCGGCCAGGCCGAGGCCATCGCGGTCAACCTCCGCGCCATGTCCCGCCTGCCCGTGCCTATCATCGTGACCATCACCGGCGAAGGCGGTTCCGGCGGCGCGCTGGCTATCGCCGTCGGTGATCAGATCAACATGCTCGAGAACTCCATCTACTCGGTCATTTCGCCGGAAGGTTGCGCTTCGATTTTGTGGCGCGACGCGGGCAAAGCCGAGCTCGCTGCCGAAGCCTTGCGCATCACGGCGAAGGACCTCAGCGAATTCGGCATCGTGGACGAAGTCGTCGCCGAGCCCGAGGGCGGCGCCCACAGCGATCACGAAGCCGCCGCCCAGCTTCTCGAACCCGTCCTCGTGCGCGCCCTGGACGAGCTTTCGGTGAAGTCCGTTCCCGAATTGCTCGACCGCCGCTACTCCAAATTTCGCCGCATGGGCGAATTGGCCGGCGCCCTCACCGGCTGAATCGCCTCGGCACCACAATTGTCGGCAAATCGGATGTTGTCATTCTGAGCATTTTTCGCGGCCGCTCAGAATGGCAAGATCGGACTCGTGCACCGATTTTCTCGCGGCACTCTTCGCCAAGGATGCTCGCCAGGATCTTGAATTTTGCTCCTCACCCGGCCCAACGGGCACGTGCCGGATTAGCAACTTCGACATTCCCGGACATTGTGGGCGCGCCCCATTTAGTCTAGTTTATGAGCAGTGACGTTTCCGATCAGAGAAGACGCAGAAATACAGGTAACCGAGCCCTTCCGGCCTTACGAGCGCCTGGTCAAGATCAAGGTGCTGAAGAAGACCGTCGAGGTTCCGGAGAAAAATTCGCTTCTGCGCTGCTTTCAGTTTTTGAGTCCGGAGACGATCCCCTACGGCAGGTTCTGCTGGAATCAGGATTGCCAATATTGCCGGGTGATGGCTAAGCTCCCCGACGACGACAAGCCGCGCGAGATGCTGAGCTGCAAATTTATGGTCATGCCGGGAATGGAAATCACGGAGATCAGCCCGGAACTAAAGCTCTGCCTCCGGCCGGCTTTGCAGAAGTAGGCTCCTCTCAGGCCCAGCCCCCAGCCCTCAACGGCAGCCCTCACACGCCCTAAGCCCGAGGCGTAGTCATTGCGAGAACGAGCCTCCGACGAGGCGTCCGTGCCCGAAAAAACGGGGTGGCGAAATCCGCAGCTTCGCTGATTCCGCCGCCCGTCTGCGTCGCTCTGCTGAGCGCCTTAACCGCCCAAATCAGGCTTTTGCCGTTGCCGTGCGTTGGCTCTGCATCTGCTTCATCATTTGCCGCATGGCCGCGATGGCGCCGGGAGTGCGGCTCTCGCTCCACGCTTCAAACCGCTGCGCCGCTTTTTCCAGGTTCGTGAGGAAGAGTGGATTTGCCCACCGCTCGCGACTCTGCTTAATGATCGGCGTGATGCGTTCCCAGACCCCGAAAAATTCCCCGCTGGTCTCAAAGAAAAGATCTTCGTGAAGCAGCCCGTAGTTCAGGAGCGCGCAGGCCTGCTCCCAATAACTGAGCACCATCATCGCCAGTGCGCCATTCTCCGTGCCGGGCGCCGCGATGCGGTTGGAATCCTCCAGGGTTTCCACGAAATAGTTCCTGAAAAACCAGTCGCGCGCCTGGCGGAGCTTGGCCTCGCGCCGCAAGTCGTACACCTGCAAGTGAAGCTGTGCTTGTTCATGCGTAGGTTTCGTTCCCATTTTCCTTTTCTCCTTTTATTTTTTGTCTTTCTGAATGAATGGCACTGACTTACCGAACTCCTTACCGCGTTTTGTACGACAACTGCTTTCCCAACTCGCGCTCGCGCTCAATTGCCTCGCCGGCA
>QHYQ01000175.1 GCA_003224175.1 Acidobacteriota bacterium | reverse complement strand
CAGGAACTCGGCGTAGCGCTTGCCGGTAACGCGCTCGATGATCTGGCCCAGCACGACATAGGCGGAATCGCTGTATTCAAACTTTTCTCCCGGGGGAAAGCGCAGTTTCTGCTGGCGGCTGAGAACCTGAAGCGCTTCCGCGGCGGTAAATTCGTGGGCCGCGGGCGGACTCTTGGAGGACCGAAAGTAGTTCTCGTCAACTTTCCCAACGAGAAGCTCCTGGTACTGGGTGAGACCCGCGGTGTGATGCAGCAGGTGGCGGACGGTGATGGTCCGGGCATACTCAGGAAATTCCGGGCAAAATTTGGCGAGGGTATCGTCGAATTGCAGCTTGTGCCGTTCAACCAGGATCATGATGGCCATGGCCGTGAATTGCTTTGTGACCGAGGCCAGAAGGAATTGCGTGTTGGGCGTGATGGGGGTGCGGACATCGAGATCAGCAAACCCGAAAACTTTGCGGTACTCGATCCGCCCATCGCGAATGAGCAACGCGGCCATTCCCGGCGCGTCCTTCTGTTTCCAATCGTCGAGCAGGGCGTCCAGGCGCGCGGTCAGCGTTTGTGCATGAACGCTGACGCACATGAACGCGGCAAGGGCCACGCAAGCCGCCGTCATTCTTCGGATCCGGCGCGCCATGACGGGAGCGCGGCGTGCAATGGGCGCCAAGCGTTTCATGGCCTTGCCTCGATGGGGTCGGTTGACACGCCTTTCTCCGGAGCATTAGACTCCGCGCAACATACCTAGGGCAAGCCGCTTTGATTGTGAGGGACGCGATGATTAAGAACACGCATCGGAACGCAGGAGCATTGGCCGCATTTGTGATTATGTTTGTGGCAATGGGGGTGTGGGCGCAGGTGCAGACGCCGCCGGCGGCGTGGCGCGGGGCGGGGACGACGCCGTGTGTCGGTTCTGACGGCGGTATCTACAAGTGCCCGCCGGCAGCGCAAACGATTGCGGTCCGTGCAGGCCGCTTGTTCGACAGCAAGAACGGCACGATGCTAACGAAACAGGTGATCGTTCTTTCAGGCGATCGGATTACGGACGTCGGTCCCGAGGACCAGGTGAAAATTCCTGCGGGAGCGCAGGTGATTGACCTGAGCCGGGCCACGGTGCTGCCGGGCTTGATTGACGCGCACACACATATGTTCGACACGCGCAAGCCCAATGTGACGACGGAAGACGCGATGCTGATCGCTATTTCCAACGTGCAGGCCGACCTGCGGGCGGGCTTCACCGCCGCGCGCGACATGAGCACGCACGGGAACGGATACGCCGACATTGCCATTCGCGAAGCCATCAACCAAGGGCGCATCGACGGGCCGCGATACCAAGTATCGACGCTGGGAATCGTCTGGGGCGCCAAGCCGGCAAATCCGGCCGCGCCGGACAATCCTTTGGCCAGCACGGTGGTGCGTTCGGTGGAGGACGCGCGCGCGGCCGTGGACGAGCAGGTGAAGCACGGCGCGGATTGGATCAAGCTCTTCCCGACGGGCGCATACTCCTTCACGGCCACGGGCGAGGTCAAATATGAATTGACCTATCCGATGCCGGTCTTGCAGGCGCTAATTGACGAAGCGCACCGGTTGGGAAAAAAGACGGGCTGCCACGTTTATGGAGGCGAGGGAGAAAGGAACGCCATCCTCGCGGGCTGCGACACCATCGAGCACGCCTTCGATTTGGATCAACAGCAAGCCAATATGATCGTGGCTAAGAAGCTTTTCTACGATCCCACTCTGCAGCGCTACACGGAGCCGTACATGGACGATAACGACGCGAAGAATACCGGCGGCAAATATCGGATGATACCGATCTTCGAGAAGGTCGTGACCATGGCGGCGAACACCAAGGGAATGAAAATCATGGTGGGCAGCGGAGTGGATGGCGCGACCTTCGCTCATGGGACCCAGGCGCTGGAATTTGAGATGCTGGTGAAGCATGGCGGCATGAGCGCGGCGCGGGCCATCCAGAGCGGCACCATGGTGAACGCGGAAGCGCTCGGATGGCAGGACCGCATCGGATCGGTGGAGAAGGGCAAGTACGCGGACCTCGTCGCCGTCTCCGGCGACCCGCTGGCGGATATCTCCGAACTTCAGCGCGTTAAATTTGTGATGAAGGGCGGAAAAGTCATCAAGAATGAGCTAGCGGTTCAGAACAGCGGAAGCTAAGACCGATTTGCCTGCGCAAGTCGCTCCGAGTTCCCGGGCGCTATCCCTCTTGCTCTATCAGCGGTCCGCTTCCAGAATAACTTCCGAGTGGGCCGGAAAACCCTTTGAGGCGGTCAGCGTAAGTTGCTACCGGCCCTTGAGACCACCATGGAAATCGCTGGATCGTGGCTACGCACGCGACGTTTACGAAGGCCGGTCGGCCTTCTAGTGGCAGTTGGGCTAATGGCAGTTGGGGCGTACTTCTTCCCGATCCCGGGTCTTTTTCCAACCGCTTCCGCTGGGGCTCGGGACCCAGGCCAAGACGCCATTCGCGTCGACGTAAACCTGGTCATGATTGACACGACGGTGAAAAACAAGGCCGGGCAAATCATGGCCGATCTGAAAAAAGATGATTTCGAGGTGCGCGAAGATGGCGCCGTCCAAAAAGTAACCGTCTTTAGCCGCGACGAATTTCCCCTCAACGTGGCGCTGGTGCTCGATCTGAGCGATTCGATTGGCCCGTTCCTGGGCCCCTTGCGCGACGCCGCGAGCACGGCTCTGGCAGCTCTCAAGAGCGAAGACGAAGTGGCCCTGTTTACGTTTTCCACCGAAGCCCAATTGAGCGCTCCGTTCACCAAAGACAAGACCAAGATTGCCGAGCAGATCAATACGTTCCATGCGGGTGGGGCCACAAATATCAATGACGGCATCTTCGACGCCGCCAAGTATTTCCTGGCGGAAGCGCCCAAGGGCCGCCGGGTGGTCATTCTGATCAGCGATGATGTGGGCACGGATGCCGGCGGAGAAGGCACACGCGATATCGTCACGGAAATGATCGCAGCAGACGCAACGCTCTACAATTTGAAGGTGCCGGGGAACAACCCGCCGGGGGTGCGCTTCGCCGTGGGCCTGATTCCAGGACTGGTGGACATTCACAAAGTTACGGAAGAGACGGGCGGAGAGATCTTCGACGTCCAGAACATGGCATCGCTCGATTCCGTGTTCCGCGCACTGATCGAGCGCATCAAGACGCGCTACACGCTGGGCTATTATACGTCGGCCAATGGAGCCGAGGGCAAACCACACAAGCTGGAAGTCCGGCTGGTATCGTCGTTTGGGAAGAAGGGGCGCGATTACGCCATTCTGGCCAAGGGCGGCTATTTCATTCCCTGATTTCGCTATTCTGCTTTGGAACCGATTCGCTGCCCATTCCGGCACGCTCCCTCTGGCCCTTATTTTCCCTCCTTCGACCCTTGCCCGTGCCCGACGACGGCGACATAAGTGACCGTATCCCAAGCGTTGTGAATTCCGACGAACAGAAGCAGGAGCGTGGTCCCAGCGACCACGAAGAGAGAGAACGTGCGATGCCACGCGAGCAGGATCGCCGCGCCTAGTAAGACTGCATACGCAACCAGCGGAAGTGCGCCATACCAGAGCCAGTCCTCAGCATCCGGCGTGTAACCCGTAAGGCGTGTCGCGTGCTTGATGACCATCGCTGCGTAGACAACTCCCGCCACCCCGCAGGCGCCCAGGACAAGCCCGGCAGGATAGAGCGCGGGCCATGGGGGCGCTCATGATCGCCGAAATAAGCAGAGCCGCGCCGAGGTGCACCACGGTTGGGGTACCGAAGGCGCGAATCTCCATCATGCCTCTCACCTCCTGCTTCAGCGATCAGGGCAATCACTACAAACTGCAGCCCCGTTAGCGCTCCGGCCGACGAGCCGACGATGACGTAGAAATCCTGCCACGGCGTGAGCAGCGGACCTGCGGCTTCTGCCAGGACCACGACGTCCTCCATCCGCCTTGATGGGAAACCGTATCACGGGCGCCGATCTCGTCGCGCTGCTTTCGGGATTATCGGAATCATTCGAATGCGACGAGCCACGATGGCCACGTTCTGGTGCCTGCGTGCCGGCAGTTATGCCAACCACTCCGCGGGCCCGCTGCCTAAGCCAAGGCTCATTTCCATTCAAGTTTCTGTTCGGGGCTGCGGAACTTCACGAATTCCGTAGTGTGCCCAGTTCGCGGCGACTCTTTCCAAGTGCTCCCTGGGCGGCACGGAAGGAGGAGGATAAGGGAATTTACGGGTGGCGTCGATACCGATCTTGGAACTCACCTGCTCCGTGGGAGGCAGTTTCTTGCCGTCCTTCAGAGGTTGCGAGGGGTCAAGTGCCATGGGGTCGGTGTTTCGCACGATATGGATATCTTCAGCCGGCTGCATGCGAAAGCTGAGAGCCCATTCCACCTGAAACGGATCGCGGATGTCGATGTCCTCATCCATTACGATGGTAATCTTGCCGACTCCGATCGCCAGCGACCACGCGCCCATCATGGCCTTGAGCGGCTGAAACCGATTCTGCTTGCGCATGGAAATCAACAGCATGGCCGTGGCGCCGCTGCTTTCCGTAATGCATACGTCGTGCACCGGAAGGCCCAGATTATTCTTCAGGTGGCGGCGAACTTCCATCTCGCGGCCAAAGCTCTTGATGCAGCTGGACTCGCTGGGAGGCATCTGGCTCATAAAAGCCTGATAGATCGGGTTGCGCCGGTGCGTGATGCAGTTGACCTCGAACACAGGATGGATTCCGCCTTCTCCCATGTAGCCGGCATATTCGCCAAAGGGTCCTTCTTGTTCCCGGGCCTGAAATGGAACCTTGCCTTCCACCACGATTTCCGCCGTGGCGGGAACCTCGAGATCCACGGTAAGGCAGCGTACTACATCGACGGGCTCCCCGCGAATGCCTCCTGCTGCGGCCAATTCGTCCACGCCATAGGGAAAGGGGCTCACGGCGGTCAGGCCGATTACGGGATCAGTGCCGAAGACGATGGCCGCCTCGGTGGCGCAACCCCGCGATTCATTTTTTCGGATGTGCTGGTTCATGTTGCGTGGCGGATAAATCATGAGCCCCGTTTTTCGGGGCCCCTTAACTTGCACGCGATAAACGCCCACGTTGGGGACGCGAGTTTCGGGATCGCGCGAGATGACAAACGGAGAGGTGTGGTAGGGGCCGGGGTCGTGCCCCACAGTCCACACTGCGGCAGGCAGCGTCTCGATATTGGCTTCGTCTCCCATGTGCACCACATCCTGGCATGGCCCGCTCTTTACCAGCCGAGGCGGCACCAGATTCTTGCTTCGCTCCCACTTTTCCCAGACGCCATCGAGGTCCGTTTCCAAGGCCGTAGCGTAAATCCGCCGCGAACCCCCGAGGATTCCGACCACGAAGGGCATGGCGCTCCCCTTGATTCTGTCAAACATCAGCGCGGGACGCCGCTGGGCGCGATCAGCGGCAGGAGATCGACCAGATCTCCGTCGTTCGGCATGTGGCGGCCGACGTTCGGGTGAGGCCAGTCCGTGCCCCACAGCACACGTCCCGGAGCGGCATTGGCCAGCGCCTGAGCAAAGGGAATCGCGTCCAGGAATGGAGGACCCGCCGCGGAGACGCGCTCGGAGCCGCAAACTTTCACCCAGCAGTTCTCCAGTTTCATCAGCTCGAGAAGCGCGCGAAACGGCTCTTGTTCGAGGCCCGCACCCGCTTTGACGCGCCCCATATGGTCGATGACAAAGGGGAGCGAAAGCTTGCGGAAAACCCCGGAAAGCTCGGTGATATCCACGGCGTCCAGGTGCACGACCAGATGCCATCCGAGCGGCTGAATGCGCTCGAGAACATCGCGGAAGACGTTCATGTCCGGCATGCCGCCCAGGTGCTTGACGAAATTGAAACGCACGCCCCGAATCCCGCCTTCCTGCAAGGCAGCGTAATCTCGTTCCGTGAAGGTCTCATCAACGATGGCAATCCCGCGATAACGGCCACCGCTTGTGGCAATGGCATCGAGCATGGCACGGTTGTCTGTGCCGTGGCAGCTCGCCTGAACAATCACGGATCGCTCAATGCCGAGGATTTTGCGGAGGGCCGCCAGGGACTCCTTGGGGGCGTCGGGGGGCGTATAGGCGCGGTTGGGAGCGTAAGGGAATTTCGCCGCGGGGCCGAAGACATGGCAATGTGCGTCGCAGGCCAATGGAGGCATCTTGAATCGCGGAACCTTCGTGTGGTCATCGGGCGCCGGGCAAGAATCCACTTGTCCTCCTAGCGATGAATGGCGAGTGATGAATGGTGAGTGACGAATGGAATGGCTAAGAAACCTTCAAAAGAATGTAGAATCCCGCCTTGGCCGCCGTCAATCCTCTTTCGAATGGCGATGCACACATTCGATTGGACATGACAGGATGAATCCGTAACGTGACTCCCACAAGCGATCGTTCTGAGAGAAATACACTGGAAGCGCGGACGATGCGGCAGGTTGCCCTGCGAATCCTGCCCTTCCTGATGGTCTGCTATTTCATTTCCTTCGTGGACCGCGTCAATCTGGGTTTCGCGGCGCTGCAGATGGTCGGTGACCTTCGCCTGTCAGCCACGGTATTTGGCCTGGGGGGCGGACTCTTTTTCGTGTCGTATTTTCTCTGCGAAGTGCCCAGCAACCTGCTCCTGGAAAAGGTCGGCGCGCGTCGCTGGATCGCCCGAATCATGATCACCTGGGGATTTCTGGCCGGCGGAATGGCCCTGGTGAAGGGTCCACACTCGTTCTACGCAATGCGTCTGCTGCTGGGCGCGGCGGAGGCCGGGTTCTTCCCGGGAGTCATTCTCTACCTCAGTTACTGGTTTCCGGCCAGGTATCGGGCGCGCATCGTCGGAATGTTTATGGTCGCCATTCCTGTCTCGAGTTTCCTGGGGTCGCCGATCTCGGCAGCTTTGCTTGAAATCGATGGATGGTTCGGGCTCCGCGGATGGCAGTGGATGTTCATCCTGGAGGCCGCTCCCGCCATTGTGTTGGGGCTGGTGTGCCTGGTGGTGCTGAGCGACCGGCCGACTGATGCAAAATGGCTCGACACCAATCAGCGAAGCTGGCTGGTGAGCCAGCTTGATGCCGAGAGGCAGAGGGAGCGGCCGGTAGGGCGTCTGAGTCTTTGGCAGGTGTTGTGGAACAAGCACGTTCTCGCGCTCAGCGTGGTCTTGGCGGGAAGCACGGGCGTAAGCAGCGGGCTGCAGCTGTGGCAGCCGCAGATTATCAAATCCTACGGCCTCACCAACGTGCAGACCGGGTTGCTCAATTCCATCCCTTTCGGGCTAGCTTCCGTGATCATGGTCTGGTGGGGCAAGCGATCGGACCAACGCGGCGAGCGGATTTGGCACGCCGGGTTGCCGCTCATGCTGACGGCATTCAGTCTCGCGGCAGCGCTCCTGTTTGGGTCGCTATTCGCGATCCTCGTGATCCTGTGCCTGGCGGTTATCGGGATTTATGCGGGCAAGGGACCTGCGTGGGCGGTGTCGACCGAGTGGCTTTCGGCGAGCACAGCCGCTGCTGGACTCGCGCAGATAAATGCCCTCAGCAATCTTGCCGGTTTCGGGACGATATACCTGATGGGATTTATCAAGGATGTGACGGGGAGGTTTTCGCTGGCGCTCCTGCCACTGGTGGTGCTGGCAGCGGCGGCAGCCCTGGTCATGCTACTGATTGGAGCGCCGCCGGCGTGGCGGGCGGCGGGGGCGCAGATGCAGGCGCCACTCCCTGGACGACGTTAGCTTTGTCGGCTTCCTTCCAGAAGTTCCCCGCTTTTTCTTTGTGAGTGACTGGGGATAAGCTGACTTCCATCATAAGTCTGCGTCCGGAGGGCAAAAACTCTCCCGACGCGCTTAGGCGAAGCGCGTAACAAAGCTCTTCGGCCTGCCGCGTGTGGCGTCGGCGACCTCGGCCACGTTTATTTGCCAGACGCCTTTGCCGCAGCGCTCTCCAGGGCACCCTTCTTCAACTCGGCTTGCGTCAGCTTTACGTGCCCTACCGATTGCGCGACGATCACCTGGCCGCTCGGAACTTTGTCGTCATGTGACCACAGGTGAAAGATGATTCCATCCGTGGTGGCCACGAGGTCGGCCACTTCCTTGGCCTTGTCAGGGGGCATATCAAGCACCTGCACTCGCCCGGTAGCGATCTCCTGTTTATGGTCGTGCCAGTTCTTGTTCCAAGCCACTAGCGGCACGGCCCCATTTCGAGTGATGGACTTTGCCATGATGTATTCGACTTGCTCTAGGCGGGCGCCCGGATCGGTCGAGCTATAACACAGGCACTCAATGACGGGTTCGGGCGAAAGAACTTTGCAGTAATGATGGTATGGCCCCATTACCTTCCCGGCCACTACGTGCGGGGCCGTGACGTGAATGGTGTGGCCGTCCGGCGGCGAAGTCGGGTTTCCGACTTGCCCCACTGCGGGAACGGCGGCGGCGATGATCACGCTGAAGACACCGAGGAACACGAGCCTTCGAAGCATTGTTGTCTCCTTTCATCTGCCGAACTGGTAAATTGTGGCTATTCGACTGGGACACGGGGAAAGTTCAAGCTAAACCGAGTCGGGTGTCATCTCCACGACTTCGGTGATGTGCGTAAATGGAATTCGGGCGCGTTTGTTAGCTTCTTCCACGGTATCTCGGCTGGCCGCCTCAAAATAACAGTGCGTCTGGGCTGTCTCCGGAAGATAGAAGCTTCGAATCCACCGGACCGACTGCCCTTCGTTCGTCATCTCGGAGCAGCAAGTCTTGGCACGCATGCCTGCACTCTGAAGAATTTCGAGGGTGACACCCGGTAGGTCGCGTTTTACGACGAAATATGCCACGTAAGCCTCCTTTGTGAATCTGCCTTCCGCAAAATCGGGCCAGTCATGTCTGTGGGACGAGCGGCTCCAACACCGTCTTCAAGTCCGTCCGGCGAATTCGGATAGCCCTTTCGCCTGCCAAGCGAAGCGCTGGCAGTTTCCCAGACCGAACGTAAGCGCGCAGCGTCTGCACGTGAATGCTCAAAGCTTCGGCCGCCTCTTCCGGAGTCAAGTAATCGCCGAGACTGCCGGATTCGGAGCCATCCTCTTGGGATACACTTGTATCCTTGCCGAATCGAGCGGACCAAGTCCTGGCGACCGCGACTCGCCAACTTGCATTTGTTATTCCATGTGATCGTTTCAAGTCGCCCATCAATCCTTCGTTTTCGACAGCAAAACCAGCCAGAAGGTGAGCGACTCGAATCGTGCTGGACCCGTCTGCTGCGGCAATTCGCGCTGCTCGGTCGAATAGGTCTACGGCTGCCTGTGAATAGGCCACCTTCACCTCACTTATTTCCGGATCGTCGAGCCAATCGACGCCGAGTTCTTCCAGATCGAACGTCCAGGATCCCATCTGAACGACACCGAATCGCGAAATAACCTGCAAGCACCCCAAGAGCAATTCATCAGTGCCAACCTCGCTCCGATTTCGCTTCTTCGCTTGGGCAATCGCAAACGAGGCCGCTAGTTCGGTGTCTTTCATCGCCGCAACGATGTTTCGTAACAACGTTAAACTATGTTACAGTATCTTGTCAACTCTAACACGCGTATATCTGTGCTCGCTAGCCCAAAAGCCAATTCTCGCCTGAGATGGTCTGGCACGTGCCTCACGAGCACAGCTCCAGAAACGAGCTGACAGCGACAGATTCATGCTGCGGAGCAGGTCAGAGAACCGCTGGTCCGGCGATTCTGGACGAGTGGTCGGAAACACGGAAGTAATTGCCGGGCAACTTCGTGGATGATTGGCTGAAGGCTGCCTCCGGCAGATCGCCGGATCCCAGTTCGCTGTGCGATGTGGTTCCACCAGCACAGACGGCGCAATCTCAATATCAACTGCTCCCTACGATCGTTAATCATCTGGCAGGTTCCCTGCATCGAGCCGAAGGGCACCGTCAGCGGGCAACCGGAGGTGTACTCAAAGCTCTGACCCGGAGCGAGGATCGGTTGATCCCCGACTACGCCCGAACCTCCTGCATCACCAATGCGATGGGAAAGAATCATCCAATGGCGTGATCGGGACGTGGGCCCGATCACGCCGACCAGCTTCCAAAGGCACCGAATACCTCCATTTCGACACGGTACTAGCGTACTCGGGGTTAGAACCAGAGGACCATTCACAATAACGATTGCAGGCTTTATCGTCGAAGCTCTCCAAAAATCACGCCGGAGACCGAGGGGAAATCTGGCATGCAGCTAGGACGCTACGAGATTTTGGAAGCGATTGGCCTGGGGGCAAGTAGCACTGTCTTCAAAGCGCGAGACACGCTGATCGGCCGCATTGTGGCCATCAAGACCCTTCAATCAGGCCTAAACGACCCTGCGTGGCGGGAGCGCTTCATGGCCGAGGCCCGCATCGTGGGCCAACTTTCCCATCCCCGCATCGTGAAACTACACGACGTCGGCATCGATGAAACCTCTGGCGCACCCTACCTGGTGATGGAAAACGTCGTCGGCCAGACCCTAGAACAACACATTGCGGCCAGAAAAACCGAGCCCCAGCAAGCCTACGGCTGGGGGGCAGCTCTGGCCCGCGCACTTGCTTATGCCCACGAACAGGGCATCGTTCACGGCGACGTTAAGCCGGCAAACATCATGATCAACCAGGACGGGCGCGTCATGCTGACCGATTTCGGCATCGCGCGCTTTTCCGCCCATATCTCGCAAAACGGCGGCCTCCGAGGGACTCCGGCATATCTCTCGCCAGAACAGATTGAAGGCAAACCAACCGATGGCAGATCTGATCTCTTCTCGCTCGGAATCATTCTCTACCAGTTGGCTACGGGGCAACGGCCCTTCCAAAGCGATTCGGTGCAAGCCGTCTGCGCACAGATTCTGAAGGCGACCATCACCCCACCGACAAAGGTCAATCCCACGCTTCCGCGGGCATTCGACGCGATTGTTGCGCGATGTCTCGCCAGGAATCCGGAGGACCGTTATGCCAACGGGGAGATATTGTCGACGGCTCTCGAAGCTGTGGCCCGCGAGCCACAGGTTTTGCCGCGCCGCAGACCAACCATAGATCGATCCATAAGAACCACCCTCGGGTACGCAGGGGCAGCGGGCATGCTGCTCCTGGCTCTCTTCGTGCCGATGGCAGCAGGCTTTTACAGACATAACCTTCAGCTGCCGCCGGCACCGGTGGCAATGTACCCAGCCCCGAGGCCGCCTGCCGATCTGCCTCTATGGCGCGAGACGCAAGACATTTCGGCGTCAGCGCCTGAAATGACGGCGCCGTTGCCACCTCCTCGCCCAGTTCGATCGAAGCCTGCGCGGAACACGAAAAGACGGTTGGAGGCTCGCGAGCCGAATGCTACGGTCGCACAAGCCAGCCCGGAGGCCACACCTCCGAGCTCCGTTCCTGAATTGGCGGAACAGCAGGCCTCGTCCGCGAGGGCCGCCGGAATACCCATGACCATCGAGATCTCCGCCCAATCAAGCGATGGAACAGTGGCCGTGTTTGCCGACCATCAATTGGTTTTCAGTACACCCCTGGCTTCCGTGGCTGAGGCCGCAGCAGAACCGTTCCGCGCGGTGTGCACACTTTTCCCGGGGCAGCACCATCTCAGCGTGGCGCTCTACAAGGCGGACAACTCCTTGCGCGCGGAAAAGCAAGGATTGGCGGAGCTCCAGCATGGAAACATGAATCTACTCGCCATTCGTGTCGTCAAACACTCGAAGATTTTGCTCTTGCGAGGGACGGGGCTGGAAGTTACTTGGCCCACCGGTTCAGCGGATCCGCAGTCCGAGCGCGGGGCGAAGAACTTCTCTGCCCAGGTCGCTGAAGTAGAACCACAATGAGTCAAAAATCGACCGAGGCGCAAGGACGCAACGTGGGGAAGAATTATGCAGTTCGGCTGCGATGCCCCTATCGGGACGAAGATAGTTGGGTGATCCTCCAGAACCGAACGGAGACGCTCGAGCAGGTTCTTCGGACGCCCTGGGATTTTGAGTGCTCGCTACATGGCGTTCAGCAAGAGATGCCCCTGGAAGCAAGTGAGCAGGAGTTTCCTCGCGCTCCGGAGCCCCGCGCAAACCCGGCGCAAAGAAGCAAACTGAGACCAGAGCAACGATCCAGCAAGCGCGCGTCTTTGCGAATGCCCGTGGTGGTTTACGGGTGGGCCAAAAATCAGGGGGCGTTCCACGAAGACACTCACACGCTCTTGGTAAATGGCAGCGGTGGGCTCGTCACTCTGTCGGCGAAAGTGGAAGTGGGGGAGGCACTTTTTGTGGTTAACAAAAACACCCACGAGGAGCAAGAATGCCGCGTCGCCTTTGTCCAGCAAGAGTCGGAAAGCAAAACCAAGGTGGGCCTCGCGTTCAAGCGGCCCGTCCCGGGTTTCTGGCGATCTAATCCGCGCAAAGCTCGCATGGCAAAAAAGATTCAAGTGTGGGTGCGCGGAGTAGATCGCAGCGGCAATCCCTTTGTACAGAGTGCGCACACGATTGATATCGGACAGAGCGGCGCGCGGTTGGACGGTCTAGGTTATCTGACGGGGCCCGGTGAAATCGTCCAGGTGAAGCGCGGCTGGCGGAAGGCGCGCTTCCGTGTGGTCTGGATCGGCCAATTGGGCACGTCGCAAGCCAACCAAATCGGAATTTGCTGCCTGGAAGGAAATAAGGACATCTGGCGTGTGCCGCCATCCGAATCCGAAACGCACAAGGCCAAATAGCAAGCCACTCTTCCTGATCTGCGGCCTCTGGAAAAGTTCGGCGTTCAGCTTACTTCCAAGATTCCATCGCTTTCTTTGTGAGTGACTCTGGAAGCCATTCGTTTAGTTCTATGCGGATGCCGTTGGGATCGAAGACGTTTGCGCTTCTTACGTTCGCGGGCTGAACCATGCCGATTTCGGTCACCGTACCCGGCGTCGTTGCGGTGCGGGCCGATGCTGGCATGCCGGCCTGCCGAAGCCGCGCCACGGTCGCATCCAAGTTATCCGTCAACAGGTGGACGTGGGATAAGCCCTCCGGCATCTCTGGGGTCGCCGACTGCATTTCCAGGAAGGAATCACGACCCATCTGGTAATAGGTTGTCGTCCGCTTGCCATCCGGGCTGAACTTGAAGGCGGTCTTGAAACCCATCTTCTTCTCGTAGAAATTTTGCGATTCTGGATAGTCCTTGACGGCGATGCCCACGACCAGCAGCTTGAGCCCATTATTGGCTCCTTTCTCCTGCGCGGCAGTCCGCTGCATGAGGAGCGTGCCGACCGCGACTCCGACGAGAAAAAACACTCCCGCACGCAGATAAAAACCCAATCGAGTCATGAAACACCTCCTCAGATTTGCTTTTCACGCCCTGAGAACTTCGACTCTGTTCACCGGCGAAAGCTCACGAGAGATCCCTCGCTCACGCTGTTCGCTCGGGATGACCATCCTGATCGGATGGTCAACTTCGGCCTTTCAGATTGATCTCCGCGGCATCGCCTTTCACCTCAACTTTTGTTCCGAAGGGCCGTGACGCGTCCGCCAGGCGCTCGAGGATATATCGTGCCTGATCGCCAGATGCGGGCTTAGGCAAGCCACGAGTCTGGAGGAAGAGGTTGTTGGTGTGCTCATCATGCAGGTCGGGCTCGCCCTGGCCAACCTTATTCATAGCGATCGGCTGGAACGTAATGGATTGCAGATTTTTTCCCTGGAACTCGACGTGCGCGACCACGCTTTCCCAATTGATGGGTTCGTCCAGCTGTATATTTGTCGGCGGCACATTAAAGATGAAGTTGCCCAGATCGTAAAAGATCGGCCGGTTGTGATAGATCTCCACGCCGTGGATGAGCGGCGCGCCATGCATCACGATGATATCCGCGCCGGCGTCGATTTCTTCGTGCGTCCATTTCTTGAGCCAATCCGCGGGAGCTAACCGTTCCGGCAGCTCTTCGCTGAAGAGCGCCCCAAAGGGCCGATTCAGAAAGACGTGGTTATGTTCATACACGACGACGAAGTCGGCATGTTGCCGGGCCTCCCGGATGCTTCCAAGAATGCGCTGTTTGTCTTCGGCGTTCGGCTCGTTCCCCGGTTCGGGCGGGAGCAGGGTCGTGGATTCGTTCGGCTTGCCCCCGGCTTCGATACGCAGCTCATTCACGCCCGGCCGAGCCGCCGTGGCCGATCCTCCCTCCGCAATCAGGCCGGATGCCATGGCCACGAGGGCGACCGTGCCCTTCGGCGTCTTTAGATAACCTGGCGCGGCGGCTTCTTCCAGGTTGTTGCCGATCCCAGCATGAACAATGTTGCGGCTTTTTACTTCGCGGAGCGTGTTCTGAACGCCCGAAACTTTCAAATCAAACGAATGGTTATCGGATAGAGCCAGCAGGTTGAAGCCTAAGGCCTTGAGCGCATCAAGCGCCTCCGGCGGGGAGAGGAATCTGCCGTCCTGGAGCGACTGACCTTTTTCTACGACCGTGGCTTCGAAATTCGTAAAGATCACGTCGCCCTTCAGTAAGGGCGTTATCGTGGCGAGCTCATTCGGCGCGTGAACACGGAAATCGGAGCGAATCATCGATTGTCCGGCCACAGTGAAGTTGAATGTCTGCGACTGCGGCCATACGGCAACTCCAATGGCGAATACAAGGGCGAGACAGGTTGCTGGCAGCACGATCCGACCAAATTTGAATATCGTTGCCATGTGCGTCTCCTCCAAGCTGCGAGACTTGAAAAAACTGTGTTGTTTCGGGGGTAACCCTCGGGCGGGCCAAGACGTTATCTCAAGCGAGACGCAAACACAAGGCCGGTTCCGAAAAACGCCGACCATTTCCCGAGACTCGTTCAGTTGCTCGCGCCTGATGATTGTTTCATCGTTGACTGCGGCTCTCGCCGGTGTAGACTCGCAGCCAGGGCCGCTTCCCCGCGGTAGGTGCTCGGCCTTATCATGCAGCTTTTAAGTTGCCACAAGCGCTCCGGGACGATAGAGAAACCTCACAGCGTAAGGACCGAGGCGGCAATGCGACTGCTATTGCTGGCGGCTATTTGCGTGCTCTTTGCCTCTCTAGCGCTCGCCCAAGACAGGGGAGGCGCGATTACAGGCGTAGTTACCGACCAGGATGGCGCCGCAGTTTCCGGCGCAGTGATGCAAGCCAAGGACCTGAAAACCGGCGCGACGTACAAGGCCACGAGTTCGGCCGCCGGCGCTTATGCGTTCGAGCAACTGCCGGCGGGCAGCTATGAGGTGTCGATTCCTCAGCTCGGGCTGAGGTTCCGCGCGCAAACCGTGGCGGTCCAGGAGGGACAAACGGCACGCCTAGAAATCCACGTCGTGGATGCGTCGTTGAACACGCTGGGCGAGGATCGCGGCTACTTCGCCGGCCTCAACGCTACACACGCTACGCCGAATGGGCCGGCGCCGCGTACGCCGGAGGGCAAGCCAGACTTCTCCGGAGTCTGGTGGAATCCCAGGATTATCGATGGCGGAGCGCCTGTCGTGCTGCCCAGGGCAGCGGCTGTGATGAAAGAGCGCGCTGCCAACAACGCGAAAGACATCCCTCGCGGACGTTGTCTGCCGGATGCCACGACACTATTCGCTCGCTTTGGCGTGAATCAGGTGGTTCAGACGCCGGGACTTTTGGTGATCATTCAGGAACAGGATGTCCCCGGCTATCGCCAGATTTTCCTGGATGGGCGAGCCCACCCGAAAGACATGGATCCGACGTGGACCGGACATTCCATCGGCACGTGGGATGGAGACACGCTGGTGGTAGATACAACAGGTTTTAATGACAAGAGCTGGCTTGGGGATTTGCCGTCGATGGTTACGCCACACACGGAAATCCTGCACCTCACGACGCGGCTCCGCCGGCCCGATCTCGGGCACCTGGAGAGCGAAGTTACCTTTGACGATCCGGGAACCTTTGCGAAGCCTTGGACCATGAAAACGATCTCAGACTTGGCGCAGGGCGAAGACGTTCAGGAGTGGATTTGCAACGAGAACAACCAAGACCTGGGGCACCTGGTCGGTCCGTAGGGCAGCCCGTACAAGATGATTTGAGTTCAGCGAGGCGTGAGGCGAGCAAAGCCAGTCGTCTCAGGCCTGATTCTATTCGCGACGGCAGCCGCTAAGCCCAGGCGCGATTGTCCACCGTGTTCTCGTAGGTGGCGCCAGGTTCAGTCAAGCCCCATCCGAGCGTCCACTGGTAGGTGTGATCGAACCGTTCCCGCGTGTAAGGCTGGGGGGGCGCATTCACTATGCGGGAGAGCTTGAGATCTCCGGCTGCCAACTCGCCGCCAGCCTCCTCCAGCAGGTAATGCGCATACTTTCCAGGATTCTTTCGGATCGCCTCCGCGGCGTGGGCCTCGGCGTCAAACATTTTTCGCAGCGTTGGGCCATCCAGTTCGTTCCCGGCGGCCTCACTCCTTGTGGAATGGGACTCGATGAGCACGGTGTGTCCGCGCTTCTCGGCCACGCTGATCCAGGGCTCCATCAAACTGACGGCCTCGACCTGGCCTTTGCTCAAAGCCTCCAGCCGCTCCTCGTGAGTTCCCGCGTTTGTCCACTGGATCTGCTCGCGCTTTAGAAAGCCTTCCAACATCTTCAGCATGGTGAAATGCGAACCGTTGTAAGGGCTGACGGCGACCGGTTTGTTCTTCAATTGCTCCGGCTCGAAGATGCCGAATCTATGATCGGACACGATGGCGAAGGTGGACATCGCGGAGCCCAAGGCCACGATCTTGGCGGGGCGGTGCCCAGGAGTCACATTGGATTCGACCGCGCGCTTCATCACTCCCCACTCGCACATGCGAAACTGATCGCACGCGCCTTTGTCGTAGAGAGACTCCATGGTGCGCTGAAAAACATTGTCTCGCAGAGCCTGGTGATCGGCTCGCCGCTGCGCCGTGCCAGGGGTCTTGAGAATCTCCACGTCCAGCCCCTCGTCCCGGAAAAAACCCTCGTCCCGCGCCACCAGCAAGGGCAGATCGTGGATGGCGTTCATCATCGACACTCGAACTTTCTTGAGCGCCTCGGTTGCGGTACTCATCGCCTATTCCTCTCTCACCTTTGGCATTTGCATACGAGAATACTTACTTTTACGTTACGCGGCAAGGATATCGGGCCTATCCCGCATGACAATTCCAGCGGATCTCTAGCGAATCCCGCCCAAATTTTGTCCCCGCCGTTCTAGGGAGGCCCGTCAAAGTTCGGTCAACGGTGAGGGGAGATGTATGGCACGGTGCAGGCTGGGCACCGGCCAAACCCTGGCAGCCAGGCCGCCTCATGGCCTGTTAACGCGTTGGATACTACAACCACACTAAATTTGTGCTAGTGCTTGCTCCAAGTTGTGCTAGTATCTAATTCCCTTCCTGCAGCATTTACCGTATACCCCCTTTCGGACAAAACAAAGAGGGAGAAGCTCATGCAGGCATCCGATCGCCGTACCGCACCGCGTTTCCGCATCAGTATCCCGTTGCATTTTCAAGTGGCCAAATCATCCGAACCCGAATGCACTGCCGAAACGCTGGACGTCTCCTCGCGCGGCGTGTGCATGGAAACGGACGCCCCGCCGCGCATCGGCACCATCTTGGAGGTGCGTCTGCGCCTGCCAGAAATGATTATGGGCTGGCGTGTTCCGGAATGGCGTATTACGGGACACGTCGTGCACGTGGGGGCAGGCAGCGAGCCGGGCAAGTACGGCGTGGGCGTGGAGTTTCATTACTACGAAGCCATGGCGCCGCAGCGCGGCCGCTTGCTTGCCGAAGGGGAGGCACCAGCATGCGCCTGACTGTGCAGCCATGAAGTCCGCTCTATTGATCGATAGCGAGCCGCCCATCTGCGAGATCCTCCAGGAGGTCCTGAAATCCGAGGGCATGCAAGCGGTCACCTTGGCGAGCGGGTCTGAGGCCGCCGATTACGTCCACGCACAAAAATTTGACGTGGTTTTCGTGGATTCTAGTTCGCCGGTCTCCGACGGAATCGAGCTGACGCGAAAAATTCGCAGCTCCGGCTATAACAGCAGAACGCCCATCGTCATGATCACTACTCCAAAATATAAGGGCTATCTGACGGAGGGATTTCAGGCGGGGGCCAGCTTCCTGGTCTATAAGCCCATCGATCGGGCACATCTGCTGCGCCTGGTGCGGGTTACGCAAGGAGCCATCGAAAACGAGATACGCCGTTTCCGGCGCGTGATGGTGAAGGTGAAGGCACTCATCAAGACCGCCGACGACGAGGTCGAGGCCGCAACCATAGATCTGAGCCTCAACGGCGCACTGGTCCGCGCGCAACGTGTCTTCCCCCAAGGATCGTCGGTGAAGATCAATTTGTTTCTGGCTCCGATGCAGCCCGTCGTGGGTCACGGGTTGGTGACGCGGGTGAACAACGACCAAATGGGGATTCGATTCGACGGGCTGTCTCTCAGCGACAGCGCCCGCCTGCAGGATTTCCTCCTGCCACTCATCGCCGCGTGATGCTGACGTTCACGCGGTCACCGGCTCGGCCGGCGTGAGCGGCACATTCCAGGCATCGTAACCGTAGAGCCAAGCGGTGTCGTCGCTGCCGCCCTTCATCCACGTATTGGCACTGGAAATGGCCTGAATGCGTGAAGTGCGCGGCTTGCGGTGCGCTTCATAGCGGCGGAAAGCGCCCTCGATATCCTCGCCTTCCACTTCTTCGAGGCAGCGCGCCAGAATCGCCGCGTCTTCGATGGCCGTCGCGCCGCCCTGCGCCATATACGGCGTCATGGGGTGGCAGGCGTCGCCCAGGAGCACCACGCGTCCGCTGCTCCAGTGCGGCAGCGGCTCGCGTTCGAGGATGGCCCATTTGTGGCAATCGGGGCAGGCTTCGAGCACGCGCGTAACATCGGGATGAAAGCCCACGTAGGCCTGGCGCAGTTCGCACACGTCGCCCGTGGCCGACCAGGATTCGCGCGTCACCCACCCGGCCGGTTCCGGCACGCTGGTAACGAAATAAAGTTCGCTGCGCGTGGCGGTGACGTAATAGATCACGATGTGGCGGTCGAGGCCCCACCATTTCGTTCGCGAACGCCCGATATCGAAGCCATTGAGCAGCGCCGAGGAGAAAACCGCGCGATAGGCGATGCGTCCCTTGTGGAGCGGCTCATCGGGTCCCACGATGATCTCGCGCACCAGCGAATGCGCGCCGTCCGCGCCGATGACGGCATCCGCCTCGGCGCGCGTGCCGTCGGCAAAAGCAAGCGTCACGCGGCCCGCGCCGCGGTGCTCGAGCCCGGCAAGTTTCTTGCCCAGATGGAAAATCTCCGGCGGCAGAACCGAAACGAGCGCGTCGTGCAGGTCGGCGCGGTGCATGCAGAGATACGGCGCGCCGAAGAGGCTTTCCGGCATGGGCAGCTCGCGCATGATTTTGCCGGTATCCCATTCGCGGTTCAGATGCGAATAAGGCTGGAAGGCGGTGCGGCGCATGCGCTCTTCGACGCCGATCTTGCGCAACACTTTCATGGAATTGGGCATCATCTGAATGCCTGCGCCCACGCGCGTAAATCGCGCCGCCTGCTCGTAGATCTGCACATCCATGCCGATGCTGTGCAGCGTGGACGCGGCGGTCAGCCCGCCGATGCCCGCGCCCACAATCGCAAAGGTTAGCTTCTTCCCCGTCATTCTCTACCGCCCCTGCGTTTCCAGAATGTCTTTCAACCGCGCCAAGTCCTTGCGGTTTGCCCGGCACACGCATTTCTCCGAAGCGCGCCGGTGCCTTTTACAGTTTAATCCACCACTGTATAGATTTCGCGCCGGCCGCTGCGAATCATCTTGCGCAGCCGCCCATAGGACGCCTGCCAGCCTTTGTCGGCCAGGATGTTTTTGAGCGCCTTTTCGTAGTCGGCCAGGCTGGCAAATTCGCTCTCGAACACAAGCGTGTAGAAGTCGCCGCTCAGGTCGGTCATCACGCGCGCAGACGATAACCCAGCGGCGCGGTGAGCTGGCGGTGCTGCTTGATTTCGTCTTTAGCCTGCTTCATCTTTTCGGGCTCAATCTGGAAGACATCGCGCACCACGATCATTGTGCCTCCTCTTTGGTACCCAATAGCCATCGTGGCGTGATTCTAGCGCAGGCGGACACAACACTATAGGAAGCGGCTAAAGCATCACGAGGGCACGGAGACTGCCTGTCTGCTAAGTTTTCTCCGAAGTCGTCGGATCGATCACCGCATCGATCCGCGATACGCGATTGGCGGGGAAGCCACCCTGACGAGCGTGCTCCCGCACCATCTGCTCGTTCGGCGCAATGTACACGCAATAGATCTTGTTGTCTGTAACGTAGCTATGTACCCACTGGATTTGCGGGCCCAGGTTGCGCAGCACCGTACACGATTTCTCGGCAACGGCCTGAAGCTGTTGTGGCGACATCTGCCCGGCTCCCGGAATCTCCCGCTCGATCAGATATTTTGGCATCGGCGCCCCCCTCGGTGCGCCCGCAGCATACTCCCCGCTCTGCGCACGCTGCAAGACCGCCGTGTCACCGCCCTCAGCCGCGGTGGGGGCGGTTTGGCGAGCGAGCGTCTCCCGGAGCTTTCGTCGCTTAACAAAGCCCTGCCCTCACAGCAGGTTCTGATGAGGTGCGGATTCGGAGCTGACGTTTTGGCATTGCTCCGCCTTGCGGCCCTTCCCGGCGCGCTCCCGATGCACGTTCACAATCGAGCCGTCCATCGCGCTCACGCTTACTTCGACGATGCCGCGTTTTTCCAGCGGCTCAGTTTCAAAAGAAGACCCGCGCTGGCCCGCCGGCGCGATCTCATACGAATACACCAGCCGGCCATGCTCCGTTTCGAGGTCGGCATCCTTGACCGTGCCGGGGACAACACGCAGCGCCGCGGCGCGCGCCTGTTCCGGTCCGATTTTGGCCTGCGCTTCGTCAGCCTGCAATTCGGGGAAATGGACAAACGCTATCGTTCCCATAACCAGCACCGCGTAGATCACTGCCGCGAATATCTTGGCTCGCCTCATGGACTCTCTCCTTTTTTGGCTGACGCTCTCGGTTTGAGGGCCGCTCCTGCAATCAACCCCACCGGAGCGTCAGTATCGTTCGGACAGTAGCGAGAGTACAGATCCCGAGATAAACCCACGATTAATAGGCGCGATATCGCCGGCAAGGTCTTGCCAATTGGCTAGGGAATTTCTGGGAAGAGACAGATTATGCGCGATTTACGGTATTTAAGCGGTAAGCAGGATGGGCTCGTGATCGGTGACAACCAGGGTGTGCTCGTAATGCGCCGAGGGACGCCGGTCCTCCGTCCGCACGGTCCAGCCGTCCTGCCCGAGAACGACGCTGCCAGAACCAACAGCGATAATGGGCTCGATCGTGATCACCAGGCCCGCGGTCAAAATCTGGTTCGCCGCAGGATCGGCGAAATTGGGGACCGCAGGCTCTTCGTGAATTGTGCGGCCGATGCCATGGCCGCCCAGCTCGCGAATCACGGAGAATTGATTCGCCCGCACTTCGCGCTCCACCACGCGGCCGATCTCTCGCACGCAAGTCCCGGCCCGCGCGACGCTGACAGCTTTCGCGAAGGCGCTCTGGGCGCAGGCAATCAAGCGTAAGAGTTCTTGCCGCGCATGCCCCACGGCGATGGTTTCCGCGGCATCGGCCATGAAGCCGTCCTTTTCACCGTTACGTCCAGCTTCACGAGATCGCCCTCGCTGAGCGCGCGGCCGTTCGGAATCCCGTGCACGGCTTCCTCGTTCACGCTGATGCAACTCGTTCCCGGAAAGCCATAGACGAGCGACGGCGCGGATCGCGCGCCAATGTCATCCAGTTCCGCTGTGGTCACGCCGGGACGAATCGCGCGCTTCATCGCCTGGATCATGCGCCGCACTACGCGGCCCGCCGCACGCAGCGATTCGAGTCTTCGGGTGAACTGATGGACATGCAAGCCTTATTGTCCCCTTCCCTGATTTGGGGCCGCAAGACCAGAAGCCTACTGGTAGTGGGCTAATTCCCGGTTACACCGTTACAAAATTCATCAACACACAATTAGCCCACTACCAGACTACTTGCTGCTGGCGGGATCGCCCACCTCTTTGTCGTATTCCCGATACTCGGAAGGCGCGCAAATCATCTCGCGCACATCGAAATCGTCCGGTTGCAACTCGAAACGCATCTTGTCGAGGGCGATCCAGGGTTTGGTATACATCTGCGCATCGGTAATCGTGAGGCTCAGCTCCAGGTGGTCGTGGTCGACGCGGTGAAACCGCTCCTCCACACGCAGATCGGCACTATGCGGGCGACCGGCCCGATCGATCCAGGTTCTTTCATCCAAGCCGGTCGTCTCGACGAGGAGCGTGGTATCGTCCACCCATTTGCCGACCGAGTACCCATACCAGCGAGGCTCGGGATCCGTGGGAAGCGCACGGCCGTCGAGCCAGATGACGCGCCAGACCCTGCCAAATGTATACATGAGGTAGATCTTGAGCGGCGTCTGGACGATTTGGGTCGTCCTCATTTCATACAGCTCTTCGCGAGGCATTCCCTGCGGGTCGCAGATGAAGACGGGATCGTTGTTCTCCGCCAGCTGAACGCCTCCATTACCACCGTTCGGCTTGTTGCGGTTCAACGCCTCCAGACCCGCAGGAGTGAAAGGCACAGCATGTCCAGGCTTGCCGTCCGCGGGCATCGCGCCTGCGCCGAAGATTTGGATTCCAACTTCGCCCGGGTCCCATACGCCGGAGATGTCATGACGCGGAGCAGGACCGCCGCTCGTTTTCCCACCCTTCGCGGGTACGGTGCCCGTCTGTTTCCAATAGTCTACGGGCTCGGGGTAAATATGGTCAGGCGCCGCCTGATTTTTACTCGCTCCTTGTGATTTTGCTCCTGATTGCTTGGCTCCCGATTGCGGCGCGTTTTGAGCGCGGATAAGCGGCGAGCACGTCAAGACGATCATCACAGCCATTGCCGCCACAAAACCCTTCAACGTAGTGGGAACGCTTGCCATCGCTAGCCCCCGTCCTTTGACCCCAATGTAATACAGTTCCCCGGATTCGATACCGTGCAACGACGCCCCTGGTCCACTCAGACGCAATGACCGCGCCCGAGGCACCTCACTTATTGGAATCGTCCGAACTAAGCCGCGCCTTTCCGACCAGCTTTTGGCCGTTGGGCAGCAGGGCGTCTACGATGCGCCCGATAGGCTTGCCATTCTTGACCTGCAAGGCCGTGACGGTCACTTGATCGCCAGGCTTGAAGGACGTTTTGGTCCAGCCGATGTTGAACATCGACGTCGGATTCTCCGTCTCGACAATCCACGACACGACTTGCCCGCTGTTATCTGTAACGTCGAGGTGAAGGATGCAATGGGGATTGGCCCACAGCCATTGCGTGACGGTCCCTTTGAGCGTAATGGTCCTCGTATCGTCGTACACCGCGTTGCCGTGGTGCGCCAGCAGCGGCAGCGAACCAATCGAAATAGCAAGGACCAGAACAAAAGCCGTTAAGACGATTAACAGCGAGGGGACACGAGGCAGGTCTTGGCGATTGGCTGAGAATATCGCGGAAGCGACAGATTGGAGGGACTTAGGTCCCCGTGCGTTCAGCCGTGCGTTCGCGCTTCGCGGACGCAGCTTCCGGCCCCTCGCCTGCACCGCCGTTTGCAGGCAGAAACGCCGCACGGCCCGCGCTGTTGGTGGGCAGATATGCCACAAAGACACTGCCGGAAGCATCCGACTGCACAAGCGTCAGCCGGCCGTGATGCGCCTCGGCAATCCAGCGGGCGATGGCCAGCCCCAGCCCCGCCCCCACCGTCGCGGACGCAGCCGTCTCGGGCGTGCCGGAATTCTCGCGGCCCGAATGCGTGCGGGCCGGATCGAGGCGAAAGAATCGCTCGAAAATCTTCTCCTGCGCCTCGGCCGGAATGCCGGGTCCGCTATCCCGCACCATCAGCGAGTATTCTGCGCCTGCGCGCTGGCAGGCGACGCTGATCTTCCCTCCTGCCGGGGTGTACTTGATGGCGTTATCGAGCAGATTCATGGCCAGCCGCCGCACCAGCGCTTCGTCAGCGTGGATGGGCATCTCGCCATCAGGCTCGTAGGTGAGCATGATACCGCGCGCCGCAGCCATGCTGCGCACGGCGCGCACGCAATCGGCGGCCAATTCCTCGAGATAAAAATCGCGCGGACGCAATGGATATTCGCCCGCATCGGCGCGGGCCAGCGTGAAGAGATCTTCAACAATCTGCGAAAGCCGCCGCGCTTCATCGAGCGCGATGGCCAGCGATTCCCGATATTCCTCCGGCGAACGCGTCTGCGAGAGCGCCACTTCCGCTTCGCCGCGAATAATGGACACGGGCGAACGCAGCTCGTGCGACGCGTCGGCCATGAAGCGCCGCTGTTGTTCAAACGAACGCTCCAGGCGCTCGAGCAGGCCATTGAATGTGCTCGCGAGATAGCCGAGCTCATCACGCGCATTCTGCACGGGCAGGCGCTCGTGCAGGTTCTGCGCGCCCATGAGCGCAGCTTTTTCGCTCATGCCCACGACGGGCGCGAGGCTCTTGCGGGCCAAAAAATAGCCGCCCGCGCTGGCGATGGCCAGGGTAATGGGAATCACCCACAGCAGCGTCGCGCGAATGTCTTCCAGCAATTCGCGCTCTCGCTCGAGCGACTGCAGGGTCACAATGCTGATCGGCGAGCCGCCCACTTCGGCCTCCAGGACGCGCGCGCGAAAATGCTCGTCTCCCAGAATGAGGTCCTGCAACCTGCGCGGCGCTCCGGCGGTGCCCGCGACCAGATTGCGCAGAACGTCGCCTGGGATTTCCCGCTGCGAAGCGGCTCCGGCCGGCTCGCGTGGCGCAGGCACCGCCTGGTTTTCCGCCAGCACGCTGCCGGCGGAATCGAGCACGGCAAAGCGATGATCACGCAGCCGAAACTCGTCCACGGATTCCTGGGCCGCAGCATGCAGAGCCTCGAGTCCCGCTCTCTCTTTGAGCTGGTCTTTGTATTCCGACTGCAGGGTCGTGAGGAAGCCCTGAGAAATTTCCGCCAGCGAAATAAACGTGCGCCGCTCGGTGGTGCGCTCGACCAGCCAGTACGTCCCAGCGGACAGGCACACCAGCACAAGCGCGAGCACCCCCGTGTACCAGAGCGTCAGCCGAACGCGGACGGAATCAAACATGCTTCTTCCCTGCTGTGCGCGAATTCGCAGCCGGATTCGCCGAGGATATTGTCGTCTTTTCGCCCGACTCTGTGCGGGCCCGCGCGACACCGGATTCTGGGTCGCCGCCGCTCGCGGAGCTCATGCCACCGGTTGCCGCGCCACCGAGCATGTATCCCGCCCCGCGCCGCGTGTGAATCAGCGGCTTGGCACCGCGCTCATCAATTTTGCGCCGCAACCGATTTACGTACACTTCGATAGTGTTGGTGAAAGGATCGAAGGTCTCATCCCACACGTGCTCGGAAATTTCCTCGCGCCCGACCACGCGGCCCGAATTGCGGGCCAGATATTCGAGCAGCGCGTACTCTTTCGTCGTCAGCGGAATCTGCCTTCCGCCGCGCGCCGCCGTTTGCGCCGCGGTGTCCAGCATGAGATCCTCGACCGCTATCCGATTGGGCCGCAATTCGCCCGAACGCCGCAAGAGCGCGCGCAGCCGCGCCAGCAACTCGCGAAACTCGAAGGGCTTGGTCAGATAATCGTCGGCGCCGGTATCGAGGCCATGCACGCGGTCGTCGGTGGCATCGCGCGCGGTGAGCATCAGGATCGGGAAGCGCAGGCCCGAATGGCGCAGGCGACGGCAAACCTCGAAGCCATCCGGCGCGGGAATCATCACGTCGAGAATGGCAAGATCGTATGTGTTGATGGAAGCCTGGTAGAGCGCGTCCTCGCCGTTCGCCGCCACGTCCACGGCATAGGCCTGCTCGCGCAGCCCCTTGGCCACGAAGCTGGCAATTCGCGGATCGTCTTCCACCAGGAGAATGCGCATAAACCCGCTCGCCCCTGTTCATTCTACATCGCTATTGATATCTGCATAAATAATGCAACGATTTAGGACAAAAAATGAGGCAGATCGGATTGGGCAATGCAGCCTCGCAGTTTGGCTGGAGAGCTCCGAATCCCGTTGATGGAGCGGATGACATTGTCCATCAACCGAGTTCTCGTTTGGCCAGGGACCAAACCCCTTCGTCGGGGTTGAGCTCCGGAGCGTAGGCAGGAAAGTGCTCGATGTGCAGGCGCGGGTGTCGACGCAGGAGCTGCCTCAAAGGTTCACCGTAGTGCGTCGAGGAATTGTCCAGCAGGGCGATGACGGAACCCCGCAGGTGCCGCAGCAGCTCGCGGAGAAACAGGCACACCTCTTCTTGCCCGATGTTTTCGAAGAAAAGCAGATAGTAGAGGCCCAGCCGCTGTCGTTGGGGGCTGACCGAGATTCCGGAGATAACGGAGATTTTGTCGCGGCGTCCTTGGCGATGACGCTGGAGGGGGGTGCAGCCTTGGGGTGCCCAAGTCCTGGCCACTAGCGGAGCCAGCAAAAAACCCGATTCGTCCGCGAAGACTAGGTGGGCGCCCAGCCTCGCGGCGTTTTTTTTACCCGCGGCCAATCCTTCTGCTTCCAGCGCTCGATGGCTTCTTCGTCGCGCTCGACGGCGCGAGTTTCGGGTTTCTGAGGGCTCCAGTTCAGGCTATGCATCAGCCGACCAACATGATCGCGATGGTAATGCACCCCGAATTCCCGCCGGATGAGTTCGGCGATTCGTGCCGTGGTCCACAACTGCGTCCGGTAACCGTGCGCTTGCGGCCCTTGGACCAGCAGCTTCACCAAGCGGCGCCGCTGGCGCGCGTCCAATTTCCACGGGCGTCCCGGCGAGAAGCGCACGCGCAAAGCGTCGGGGCCCCCGCGACGCCGTGCGCGGAGCCATCGCAGAACCGAGCTGGCGGCGCAGTGGATGCGACGCCCCACTTCATTCAATGACAAGCCCTTGTCCCACAATGTCAAAGCTCGCCGACGACGGTCCTCGAGCATATCGGAACTGCCCTTCAGTCGGGGCATAAGCATTCCCTCCTGAAGGTCATTCTATTGCATTATTTATGCAGAGATCAATAAGCAACTGCTCGGATCACCTTCACCTTTACGCAGCCAGAGATCGATTTTTCCGAGGCCTTCATCGAGGATTGCCGTGTACCCGGAAAGCATGATGATCGGCGTCCGACGGAAGACGGGATGAGCATTCTTGATTGATGCTCACTTAGCGCGAGCGTAGGCTTCAAAAGATACGAGCGTGAATATGTTCAAGCTCTGGATCAACAATTTTAGATCTGAAGTGAGTTCCACGACCCCGAGCGGCAGGAGATCGCCGCCGAGCAGATCGTAGACGGTTTCTCCGATGACCTGGAATTCGCGCACGAGCATCGCGGCCGTATAGCCGTCTTTCTTGCGCCGCCTTCCGTGACGCGCGGCAAATTGCAAATCGTGTGGAATGAGCGGGCGGCCCTCGTGCATCAAGCGCGCGATGACGGCCTGGAAGATCAGGGGCAGATGATCGACGCGCTTTCGGTCGTCGAGGCGCGCTTTTCGAAGGACGGCATCTCGCTTGATGGCTTCGAGAATTTTGCCGGCGATTTCGCGCTCGTTCTCCATGAATACAGCAGCGAGCCTCACCGGCTTCGCAGCGGGCGCGGCGAGCCGAGCCTTGATCTTGGCGACCAGATCCTCGAGGTCCGCCGGCTTGGTGAAGTAGTCGTCCAGGTGATTCTGGATGGCGCGAACGGCGTTCTCCAGGCCGGGATAGCCGGTGAGGATGAAATTCTTGCAGCGGGGCTGCGCGCGGCGCATGGCCGCGATGACCAGAAAGCCGTCGCCCTCGCGATGGATATTCAAGTCCGCCAGCAGAACATCAAAACTGACGGTGCTTATTTGCGCTAATGCATCGGCTACGGCAGCCACGCTGGTCACATCGAATCCGTGCTGTTCCAGCAGAACGGGCAGCGTCAGGCGAATATTTTCTTCGTCGTCCACGAAAAGAAGGCGCGGACGTTCGCCTCCCTCGCGGGCGCCGCTCGTGGGCTTGGGTGGGGCCCTCTTGCTCAGTCGAGCACGTTTCCCGTTGTGATGGGGGCTCTCGTCGGATTTGTGCATGACCTGTATCTCCAATACCAGCCCACGGTCAAATACTAGAGGGGCGCCGGGCCGTTCAATAAGGAAAATACCGTAGCGGCGATGTAGTGGTGGGGTCTTGCGCAGCGGCTCGCAAAAAGACTAATAAGACTAGTAAGGTTGATACAAGGATCCACCAAGGAAAGTTATGTCTCCAGAATGGATACCGCTGCTGTTTGCGGCCGCAGTCATCGTGCTGCTGCTTGTGGTTCTGCGGCCCCGCGCACAGTCCTGGCGCACAACCATTTGCCGCATCGTGGTGATGGAAGCGATCTATCTGGGTATGGCTTATCTCTTGCTCGATGTTCTGGAGCATCCGCCGGCCGAAGCCCTGGTAGGCGCGCTTATGATCGCGGCGATTGCGGCAGCAATTCCCAACCGCTACTACCGCAAGCTGGCGGGAGAAAAGTGACGATCCGACCAGGATCGTCGTCCCGGGTGCACACCGCGAACGAGGGAGCTCTCCCTACGGGCAACTCAAAACAGGCTAATAATCATCGTTAAAATAGCGTTATACGAGAGGAACCTATGGGTGCAAGGCCTGTGCACGTGAAAGCGTTTGGCGTTTTCCTGCTGGCATTTTGTGCGGCGGCTCCGCTGGCGTGGGGCCGGCAGAATCAGAGCGCGCCCCCGGATGAGCCGGCGGCCTCCAGCCAGCCGGCGCAGCAACAGGACCAGCAGGGCAGCGATGCTACATCTGGCCCGCCGGCTCAACAAGAAGCTCAGAGGGCGGCGGCGCAGTCTACGCCAGCTGTGCCGGCCACGCTTACGTTGCCCGCAGGCACGATGATCCCGGTGCGCATCAGCCTGTGGCTCTCGAGCGACCGGAATCACGCGGGCGAGACTTTCAGCGCGGTTTTGGATCAGCCGCTCGTTGTGCACGGCTGGGTAGTAGCGCGGCGGGGCCAAACAGTGATCGGCCGCGTGGATGTAGCGCAAAAGGCCAGCGAGGGTAAGGGCGTTTCCCGGCTGGGATTAGAAATTACCGAACTCACGCTGGTGGATGGAGAGCAGCTTCCGGTAAGCACGCAAATGCAGCAGGCCGCGCCCTCGCCTGCCCCACCGGGTTCTGCGGAACGTAACGTAGCCACGGTGGGTACCACCGCCGTGCTCGGCACGATCGTGGGAGCTGCCATTGGCGGCGGCCAAGGCGCCGCGATTGGCGCGGGCTTGGGAGCGACAGCAGGCGTGGCCGCCGTTCTGTATACACGCGGGCGGCCCACCGTGGTGGCTCCCGAAACGCTGCTGAGCTTCCGCCTTGCGGCGCCGCTGGCCATCTCCACCGAAAAAGGCCAAGTGGCGTTCCAGCCAGTCACGCAAAGTGATTATAAGGACCAGGATGCCTACGCCAACGCCCCTCGCCGGCGCGGCCACGGACCTGGATTTTCGCCGCCTTATTATTATTACGGATACTGCGGCCCTTGGGGTTGGGGGTGCTATCCGGGGCCCTATTTTGGTCCTTACATTGGCTGGGGCGGAGGAGTCTGGGGGTTCGGCCCCAGGTTCGGAGGTTTTGGCCGCTTCCGCCGGTAGCCCTGCGGGGTTGTCCGGACGTTGCGTTCGAACGCAGCGCCTCTCCGAAACCACGGCAAGGTGTTCAGCTTTGAACACTATACGGGTATCCCTGTATGGAATTGGATGGTCGCCGGGAGCACCATAGCCCAGCGCTCGGGCTAATTGCTCATTTTGGGCAGGTGACCTACGGCTGGAATCCTGGTTGTCGACGATCATCCCAGCACGCGAAACACGGTGCGCAAGCTCCTGAAGGCGCACGCACTGCTCATCTGCGGCGAGGCGGAAGACGGCCGGCAGGCCCTCGATCGGGTGAAGGCGCTAAGCCCCGACTTGGTGCTCCTCGATATCAATATGCCGGTGATGAACGGTATCCAAGCCGCCTTCGAGATCCGCCGCATGGCCCCTACCACTAAAATTCTTTTCTTGACTGTACAGGAGTGTACGCCCGAGGCCGAAGCGGCAATGCGCCTGTTGGGCGCGCACGGTTTTGTAAGCAAATCCTCCGCCGGAATCGATTTGATCCCCAAACTGAAACGCCTGCTCGACGGAGATTGAGTTCTCCCGTCCCTCGCCTCGCGCATCTCATGGGGTAGGCTTTCAAGGAGACGAGCGATGGTGAAAATCATATGTGACAATTGCGGCGCGGCAAAGCCGCAGACCCTGCCCTCCACGATCGAGTGGATACTCGGCTACGATCTGGAGACGGAAACCCCGAAATCGGTGCAACGCTCGGTCCGTTTGCTCGACCACTGGGACGACCGGCGCGCGCTGGAACTGGGAGCGATCCATCTCTGCTCGATACAGTGCCGCGACGAGTATATGAAGCAGTCCGCAGTGCGCATGAGCGCAAGAGCGTAATGGGCAACGGCCTGGGCCTTGCAGCGCACGCGCAGGCCAAGGGCTAATTGCCCGCCGTTCATCACCTGCAGGGCCGCGCCGATTCTTGATGGAAACGAAATCTCCGTCTTTTTCTTTTCGTATGCCCCCTTGCGCTGATCTAAACTGGGCCCATGCTTTCCGGGAAATGGGTCTTTCGGCATCGCGGAGTGCTCGCGCACTCTCCGTTGATTTTGGTGCTCTTCTGGAGGCGCGGCGAGGTCAGCAACACCGTGCTGGCCTGGGGTGCCGGACTCGCGTTGCTATTCGCCGGCATGGCCCTGCGGATCTGGGCGCAGTCTTACATTCACCATCGGTTGAAGCTGCCGCTGGAATTGACCACCGGCGGGCCTTACCAACTCGTACGCAATCCTCTTTACATTGGTAACGCGGCCGTCTGCGCCAGCGCGACATTTTTCGCCCGGCTCCCCTGGCTCGCGCCCTTCATCCTGCTCTGGTGCTTCGCGGTCTATTCGCTTGTCGTCCGTTATGAAGAAGGCTGGCTTCTGGAACTCTACGGCGGCCCCTATGAGCGCTATCTGAGGGAAGTGCCCCGGTGGTTCCCGCGCCTCAATGGACTCCGGCGCATTGCCTTCTGGAATGAGTTTTCGCCGAAGGCGGTTCGCGCCGAACTCCATTGTCTGCTCATTGCCCTGATTTTTGGCCTCAAAGGACTGGCCGATTCGCCCGCAGGGCATTTAGCCTGGACGGGGCTTCGCTCTCGCCTGTTCTCATAGCGGTAGTCTCTCGCTGCCTTCTTCCGCGAAGCGGAGAAGATCCCTCGCTCGGGGTGGACATTGACGAGCGCCGAAAGAGGTTTCCTCGCTCCGGTTCGTCGCTCGGAACGACCATCCTGCTCGGATGGTCGCTTTACCGGCCGATATGCGTTTGCTACTCTCGCTGTATGAAGCGCTTGGCGGAAATTCGCCCCGGCCGCACGGCGCCGCCACGTCTTTCCGAATCCATCGAGAGCCGTGAAAATCGCTGGCTCAAACGTTTTCGCGCCAGTCTTTCCGGCGAAAGGGCTGGCGAGGCCTCCCGGCATGGCGGCGAATCCGAGCAACTCGCGGGCGTCGAGGGCGCGCGGTTGGTGGAGACGGCCCTACGTTCCGGCGTCGAGATCCTCGCCGTGCTTTTCAGCGAGACCGGTGCGAAGCACATCTCCACACTCGAACCATGGATTCCCGCCGAAGCGCGGCTGCTCCGCACCAGCGATCGCCTGTTCGCGTCTGCCAGCGGAACCGAAGCGCCGCAAGGCATCGCCGCGCTGGTGCGGCCGCGAGTGGGAACCTTCGACGATCTCGTTACCGGAATTCCCCTGGTCCTGGTGCTGGCCGGAGTGCAGGACCCCGGAAACGTCGGCACACTAGTACGCACGGCGGAAGCCTTTGGCGCTTCCGGAATCGCCGCATGCGCCGCGGGCGCCATCGGCACAGCCGATCCGTACGGGCCGAAGGCGCTGCGCGCCTCGGCCGGTTCCGCCCTGCGCTTGCCGATTGTGCGCGGAATCTCCGCGCCGGTGCTTCTCGCGCAACTGAGCGTTGCGGGAGTGCGCGTCTATGCGGCCTGTCCCGAGGATCTCTCCGATGCCGGCTCAAACGGCGCGGCCAAGAAACCGCTGGCTCCCTGGGAGATCAATTGGCGCGCGCCCGCTGCCCTGCTCGTCGGCAATGAAGGTGCGGGCTTGCCTGCCGGCCTGGTGCGCTCGGCCGACGCCATCGTGCGAATTCCTCACGCGGCGCACGCGCTGCATGACAACGCGGCGAAGGCGAAGCATTCGCCGAGCGAATCGCTGAACGCGGCTGTTGCCGGAAGCATCCTCTTATACGAGGCGGCGCGCCAGCGCGGCCTCGCGTAACCAAGCGAAACCGCCACGGAACGGTTATCCTTAAATGTAATGAGCAAGCCTGCCATGAGCCTTTTCGCCAAAGTCGAAGCCGAAGTCGCCGCGGCCAGCGGGCCGCTCGCCGAACGCATGCGCCCGCGCTCGCTCGAGGAGTTCGCCGGACAGCAGGCGCTGCTTGGACCCGGTAAGCCGCTGCGCACCGCCATCGAAACCGACGATCTCGGCTCGATGATTCTCTGGGGCCCGCCCGGCTGCGGCAAGACCACGCTCGCACGATTGATCGCGCGCCGCACGCATTCCGAATTTGTCGCCTACAGCGCCGTTCTTACCGGTATTCGCGAGATTAAGGACGTCATGGCCGCCGCCGAACACACGCGTCGCTCCGGCCGCCGCACCATCGTGTTTGTGGACGAAGTGCATCGCTTCAACAAGGCCCAGCAGGACGCCTTTCTTCCCCACGTCGAGGCGGGAAACATCATCTTCATCGGCGCCACCACCGAGAATCCCTCGTTTGAGGTTATCGCGCCGCTGCTCTCGCGGACTCGCGTCTACACTTTGCTGGCTCTGTCGAATCGAGAGCTCGTCGGCCTGCTGCACCGCGCTCTCTCCGATAAGGAACGCGGCTACGGCGCCGAAAGGATGGAGGTGCCTGACGGCGTCCTCGAACGCATCGCCACGTTTGCCAATGGCGACGCCCGTGCGGCGTACAACACGCTCGAAGCCCTGGTACGCGCCGCCGCACCCGGCGCCGATGGCGGGCGCGCGCTTACCGAGGAACTTCTTTCGGCCGCGCTGCAGCGCAAATTTCTGCTCTACGACAAATCCGGCGAAGAGCACTACAACCTGATCTCTGCCCTGCACAAGTCGGTGCGAAATTCCGATGCCGATGCAGCGCTTTACTGGCTCGCGCGCATGCTCGAATCCGGCGAGGACCTGCTTTACATCGCACGGCGCCTGGTGCGCATGGCCAGCGAGGATATCGGCCTCGCCGACCCCGCCGCGCTGGGAATCGCCGTCGCCGCCATGCAGGCCGCCGATTTTGTCGGCATACCCGAAGGCAATTTGGCTCTCGCACAAGCCGCGGTCTATCTGGCGCTGGCCCCGAAGTCCAACGCGCTTTATACCGGCTACGGCGAAGCGCAGAAGGATTTGCAGACCACGGCATCGGAACCGGTGCCGCTGCATCTGCGCAATGCCGTCACTCCTCTCATGAAACACGAAGGTTACGGCCGCGGCTACGAGTACGCCCACGACGTTCCGGACAAAGTAGCCGAGATGGAATGCCTGCCGCCCAGCCTTGCGGATCGCCACTATTATCAACCGAGCGATCAGGGGCTCGAGCAGCGCTTGCGCGCACGCATGGAAGAAATTCGCGGAATCAAATCCCGCCGCACTTCGGGCGCAGAAAAACCGTAAGCTTTCGGCGCCCCATCGTCAACGAGATGCGTCATTCTGAGAACGCCGCCCGCAGGGCGCTTCCCTTTGGTGATAAAGTCGCGCGAAGAAACCTCCTGGGTTTCCTTCAACCAACCAGAGCAAGAAGAGAAATTCTTCGGCAGTCTTCCTAATTGGGGCACCGCGGTCAAAACTTGACATTTCCCGTTTGGCTGAAGACAATTTGCATCCTCTTCCCCACGGGCCCTTCGCCTAGGAGGCTAATTATGATCTCTGTTTCTGGATCCTTCAGAGGAAGCATCCGCGCACAGTCAGCCATTGTGCTTCCGGACCAGCCCAATCATTCCGTCAGCATTGCCGAGATTACAGGCATTCAGAAGTCCTCGGATGAGAATTGGAACAACGCCACGTGTACGTACTGGGCCATCGCGGAAATCGCCGGTAATTCCGGCACGCAGCGCGGCTATTACTCGAATGAACATGGCGCAGCCGGGCGCGAGTACGGCGATTACGAGGGCAAGATTTCTATTGTCAACGGCCAGGTCATTGTGGAAGGCACATGGGCATGTACGCGAGGCACCGAAAAATTCCATGGGCTTTCCGCCCGTGGCACATTCCGAACGAGGCTGGCGTCACCTACGGAGGTCGAAGTTAGCTGGGAAGGCACTTACGAGCTGGCGGCGAAAGCCCAAGCGGGCTGATCTTCGTTCCACTTTGCCCGCACGCTCTGAGGGGGAGCCGAAGTCTGCGAAGAAGAAAAGATTCGGGCGCTAGCGCATGAGCCGGCGGTGGGCTTTCAAGATGCAGGTGTCCATTACGACGAAGAGCCCGGCCTCGCGGGCCCGCTGCGCCGCGGCTTCGTCAGCCACGCCTTCCTGCATCCAAATCGCGCGAGCGCCAACGCGGATCGCGGCGTCCACGATCTCGGATACGAATTCCGATCTCCGAAAGACGTCTACCACATCAATTTTTTCCGGAACGTCTTCCAGGCGGGCGTATGCTTTTTCGCGCAGCACTTGCTGCTCGTTTGGGTTCACCGGAATGATGCGATATCCGGCGGACTGCATATATTGCGATACGCCGTAACTCGCGCGGAAACGGCTTGACGAAAGGCCCACCACGGCGATGGTATGCGCGCTGCGCAAAAGTTCTTTGATCTGCTGATCGGAAGGCTGAGGTGCCGGGCCCGAGGCAGTCATTTCGCCCAGCGCCTCGATCTTTTGCTTTTGTGGCTGCGCAACTTCCTGCTTTTGGAATCCGGTGGACTCCGCCGGAGTCCTGAAACAGGGCTTTCGTGTTCCTTGCGAAGCGTGGGCTTTGCGATGGGTTTCTCGACAAATCTGCGCAATTGCGCCACTTCGCGCGGCTCGAGACGGCGATAGCGGCCCTCTGCCAAATCGCCCAGCTCGAGCGGCCCCAGCTTCACGCGCTTCATCTTTTCGACGGGATGGCCCAGCGCGAAAAGAGCGCGCCGCAGCAAGTCTCGCCGCGCGTCGGTGAGTTCCACTTCGTACCAGGGATTCGCAGGCTGGGAGCCCGCGGCGCCCGGAGCGCGCAGCCGGCGCATGCGCGCATGCGCTTGCCGCCGAATCTGTTGCATCTCATCGTCGGTCAACCGGCCCGCCACTTTCAGCCAATAACCTTGCGGCAGGCGCACGGAATTCCGGAAGATGCGGTCGGCGAGTTCACCGTCGCTCGTGAGCAGCAGTAAACCGGAGGCCGCGTAATCGAGCCGTCCCACGGGAAAAATTCCGCCGGCGAAGCCGCGCAGTACGTGCCGCAAGGTCGCCCGGCCCTCGGGATCGGACATGGTAGAAACGACGTGAACTGGCTTATTCAGGAGAAGATAAGTTAGTTCGCTTGGCCGCTCGGCGACGCGTCCGGCGGCTTCCACGCGGTCGCGTTCAGGATCGGCTTTTGCGCCCAACTCGGTGACGACCGCGCCGTTGACGCGCACCTGCCCGCTGCGGATCAATTCCTCAGCATGGCGTCGCGAGGCGATACCCGCGCGCGCGATAATTTTTTGCAGCCGTTCGAGCATACTATTTTGCCGCGCACCCACAGATTCAAAGAGATTCTTCGCCGCTCCGGACTTTCTTAGCGCGCATAGCTACACTTTGCGCTGGGGCCGCGGGACTCCTCAGAATGACAGCGCGTGCAAACGGGGCGCTTCTCAGCGCCGCCGAAATTTACTGCGAACCCGGCGCGGCTTGCTTCCCACCCCAACGCGCGCAACAACGGCGCGCGTTGGGGACCAGGGCTAGTTGGCCGCGCGGCGGGCAGGCTCGCCGGGATTCTTCCCGGCGACTTCCGCATCCGCATTGGGGGCGCGCGATTGCGGATCGCGCGGCGCGGATTCGGCCGACGCCACTGGTGGCGCCGGTGCTTCGCCGGAAACTTCGCCGGCGGCGCTCGCCTCCGGCGCCGCAGCTTCTGTTAGCGGCTCGCCGGTTTGGGACGTCTCCGCCTCAACGGCGATGCCGTCGTCGGCGCCCAGCGCTTCTCGCGCCAGCGCCTCGAACTCTTTGAGGCTCGGCAGTTCGTCGAGATCGCCCAGCCCGAAGCGCATCAGAAAATCCTTCGATGTGCGATAAAGAATCGGCCGGCCGATCACCGGTCTGCGACCCGCCGTGGTGATCAATCGCTTCTCCAGCAGCGTTTCGATCACGCCAGCGCAATTCACGCCGCGAATTTCCTGCATTTCCGGTTGCGTGACCGGCTGCTTATAGGCGATCACCGCGAGCGTCTCGAGCGCGGGCATGGTCAGACGCAGCGGCGGCCGCAGGCTCTTGATGAACCTGCGCACCAGATCGTGGTGCTGCGGCTTGGTGTAAACGCGATAGCCGCCCGCAACCGCGCGAATCTCCACGCCGCGCTCATCGCTCGCATAGCTTGCCACCAGCTCATCGAGCGCCGCGCGCACGATGTGTTTCTCTTCGCCCAGCACGCTCGCCAGCTGATCGAGCGTGGCCGGCTCATCCGCCGCATAGATGATGGCTTCGAGCGCGCTCTTCAGTTCGATTGAGGTCATCGTCATAAGTCTTGCCAACCTTGCCTCCTGCGCGACTTTTTTATGCGCGAAAAGCGCCGTGATTGCCACGGCCTTTTCGCGCTCGACAATTACAGAACAGCGCGCTATTTGGCGCTCTCGCGGGCGCCTCGGCACAGACTTCTCGCTAACGCTGTTCCTTGCAGCTTTCGCGCGTCAAAAAAACCGTCATGGTCATGAATATTGCTCGTCAATACTGCGCGGCGCACCGGCCGAGGCCGCAGCCGCGCCGCCGGCAAAGACCACATCAAACATCTTATGCTTGCGCACGAAAATCGCGCCAAAAATTTCCGTCTGCGCCAGCAGGATGGCCTGCAGCCGCACCAGTTCCAAAACAGCTAGCAGCGCGCAGATCATGGCCGAGCGCGAAGCGCAGGACTCAAAGAAAGCCACCAGCTCGATGCCCTCCTCCGAGGCCACTAATTGCGCGCGCAGCAGCTGCATCATCTGCTCCACCGTAAAGGTATCGTGCTGCAACTCAATTTTCGCGACTTCCTTGCGCCGCTCCAGCACCTGCTGAAAAACGCGCACCAGATCCACCAGCGACACCACCAACTCGCCCTGCACGTCTTCGCCTTCGTAAAGCGAGTGATCCGGCTTCGACCAGACGTGCGCCTCGAGCTGCTGCTTCTGATAGAGCAATTGCGCGGCGCTCTTGAATTGTTCGTGCTCCACGAGGCGGTGAACCAGTTCGGCGCGCGGGTCGATCTGCTCCTCGGGGCCCGCCAGCGGATCGGCCGGCAAGAGCATCTTGGACTTGATCAGGATCAGCGACGCGGCCATGTAGATGAAATCGGCGGAGACGTCGATGTCGAGCTGCTCGAGCGTGTGCAGGTATTCCAGATACTGGCCGGTGATCTTGGCGATGGGGATATTGTGGATGTCCATCTCCTGCTTGCGGATCAAATCCAGCAGCAGATCGAGCGGACCGTCGTAGGCATCGAGATGAATTTTGTAGGGAGTCGCCACGTTACCCTCGATATAAATCATCGCCCAGCGGGAGCATTTTTGGTCTCGTGCGGCGCTCGCCCGATTTCGCCGCGCTTCTCGTTCCAGTGAAACACGGCCTCGCGAACGCGATCCATGGTCTGCTGCGCCACCATGCGCGCGCGCTTCGAGCCTGTGTCCAGATATTCCAGAACTTGCTGCGGCTGCTGCTCGTAATCCTTTCGGCGCTGGCGCACCGGCTCGATCCATTTGATCAGGTTATCCGCCATGGCCGCCTTGCACTCGATGCAGCCGATTCCCGCAGTGCGGCAGCCGTGCGCAGACCAGGCCTGCGTCTCCGGCGGCGAAAACAATTTGTGCCAGTCGAAGACGGGACAAATGTCGGGATTCCCCGGGTCCTGACGGCGCTTGCGCGCCGGATCGGTGACCATGACTTTCGTTTTTTTGCGAATGTCCCCGTCGGATTCGCTGAGCATGATGGCGTTGCCGTAGCTCTTGGACATTTTGCGCCCATCGAGGCCGGGAATCCGCGGCGTGTGCGTGAGCATAACTTCGGGCTCCCGAAGAATTTGCCGGAGAAAGAGAAGATCATCAGCCATCGCCAATTTGAACCGGTCTTTGGCATTGGCGAGCCCTATTTCCAGAATTCGCGCACGCAGGGTCGATTTTGCGTTGGCCCATGCTGAGTCGTCCAACGGAAACTCATCGAGACGGGTGAAGGGCGGGATCTGCAAAGCTTGGGCAATCCGACCGAGCAAAAACGCCCGGGTTTTCTCCCGTAACTGTTGATCAAAATCAAGACCGTAGAAAACGTTAAATCGCCGGACGATTTCGCGGCCGAGCTCGACGTGAGATTTCTGATCTTCGCCGACGGGCACGACCAGCTCGGCATCGGGATCGCCGTACATGACGATGTCGGCCGTTTGCAAGACCGGATAGCCGAGAAACCCGTACGTATGCAGATCTTTGTTGGTGATGTTTTCGAGCGCTTCTTTGTATGTGGGTACGCGTTCGAGCCAGCCCAGTGGCGTAATCATGGTCAGCAGCAGATTCAACTCGGCGTGCTCGGGAACCTCCGACTGCACAAAGAGTGTGGATTTATCGGGATCGAGTCCGGCGGCGAGCCAGTCGGTGGCAATTTCGATGGTGTTTTGCGCGACGAACGACGTGTCGGCGTAATCGGTGGTCAGGGCGTGCCAATCGGCGATGAAGTAAAAGCACTCGTACAGGCGTTCGTTGTGAGGCCCCACTTCGTTCTGCAAGCGAATCCAGTTTTGCAGCGCGCCGAAATAATGGCCGATGTGCAGCCGCCCGGTGGGACGCATGCCGCTCAGGACGCGTTTGCGTTTCTGCTGAGCGTTCTCTGCGGAAAGCGGCACCCTAATGAGCCCCTCTGGAGCGGGATTCCTGCGGCGAGTCTTTTTGACCGCGCTGATCGCGCGTTTTAGCGCCGAGCAGGTCCCGAGCGATGATCATGCGCTGGATTTCGCTCGTGCCTTCGTAGATCGAGAGCACGCGCGCGTCGCGATACATGCGCTCGACGTCGCTTTCGCGCGAATAGCCCATGCTGCCGTGAATCTGCACGGCCTTATAGGCCACGCGATTGGCCATTTCGCCGGCAAAGAGTTTCGCGCGCGAGGCAAAAGCGCCCAGGCGGCTTGATCCGGTGTCGCGCATCGTGTCCCTTATCCAGGCCGCCTGCCAGACCATAAAGCGCGCCGCCTCGATCTCCGTCTGCATGTCCGCGAGCATGAACTGTACGGCCTGAAATTCGCCGATCGTCTTGCCGAAGGCGCGCCGCGCTTTCGCGTAACGTGCGGCAGCGTCGAGCGCACCCTGCGCCAGGCCGACGGCCTGCGCGGCGATGCCCACGCGGCCGCCATCGAGGGCTTCGAGCGCGATCTTCAACCCCTGCCCTTCCTCGCCCAGCCGATTTTCCTCCGGCACTTCGCAATCGGCAAAAACAATTTCCGCCGAGCGCGAAGAGCGCAAGCCCATTTTATCTTCGTAGCGGCTGACGCGAAAGCCGGAGAAGCCCGGCTCGACGAGAAAAGCGGTTATCACGTTCTTCGTAACCCCTGGGGCACCGGCGGCAGGTTCCGTTTTCGCAAAGACCAGATAGGCGCCGCTTTCGCCGCCGTTGGTGACCCAGCTCTTCGTGCCGCTGAGCCGGTAGGTCTTGCCGATGCGCACCGCGCGCGTCTCGATCGCGGCGGCATCCGAACCGGCCTGCGGCTCGGTGAGACAAAAAGCGCCGAGAATTTCGCCGCGCGCGAGCCGCGGCAGATATTTACGCCGCTGCGCATCATTGCCGTGACGCCAGAGCGGCCAGCCCACGACGGAATTAGTCACGCTCAAAGCGACGGCGATGGACGAATCCACGCGCGCCACTTCCTCGAGCATCAGCACGTAGGAGATCGTGTCCAGCCCGGCGCCGCCCCACTCCTCGGGAATGAGCATGCCGCAGCAGCCGAGTTCTCCCAGGCGGCGGATTTCCGCGCCGGCGAATGTTTCCTCGCGATCGTAGCGCCGGATAATGGGGCGGACTTCGGTCTCCATGAAACGGCGCACGTTTTCCCGGATCATGCGCTGGTCATCTGTGAGGGAGAAATCCATGGGATTGTTTCGCTATTTGGCGAGGACGCTGCGTGCGCCGCTTTTGCGCAGGGTGGGCGCTTACATCTTCAGCAATTCCCGAAGACGCTTGGTCTGCGCGCGGCTCACGGGAACTTCCGACTGCCGCTTATCCGCCATTTTCAGCATGTAACTCGATTTGAACCAGGGGAGCACTTCCTTGATGTGGTTGATGTTCACCAGATGCGAACGGTGCGGCCGCCAGAAGCGCTCGGGGTCCAGCGTCTCCGCCAATTCCTCGATGGTGCGGTAATTCGAGGTGCCTTCCAGTTCCCGCGTGCAGATCGTAATGGTGCCGTCCTCAATCGAGGCGCAGACCATATCCGCCGCGTCCACCAGCAGAAGCCGTCCCTGCGATTTCACCAGCAGCTTGACGGGCTGGCTGGTGCGCGTGCCCAGCTGATTCATCAGCGTCTCGAGCCTTTCCGCCGGAGAAGACTGCGCGCCCAACACGCGCCGCGCCCGCTGCAAGGCCCGCGCCAAGCGCTGCTTATCGAAGGGCTTTAAAATGTAATCAACCGCATTCACCTCGAACGCCTGGACCGCATAAGATTCGTAAGCCGTGGCGAAAACAATGTGCGGCAGGCGCAGCTTGCGGTCCATCAATCGCTGAATCACTCCGAACCCATCCAAGCCGGGCATCTGCACATCCAGGAAAACCAGGTCGGGGTTATGCTCCTTGATCAGCGACACCGCTTCCAGCCCATTTTTTCCCTGCCCGACCACGCTTACTTCCGGAAAGCTCTTCAGCAGAAAAGCGAGCTCGTCTCGCGCGGGCTTCTCGTCATCCACGATCAACGTATTCATCGGCATTCCCGATTCACTCCGGTTCGCTGTGAGCCAAACTTCGGCGCCACACGAGTATACGGTGCATGCGCAAACTGGCCAACTACCGTCTTTTCACATTCGCGGCTCGCCGGCAGGAATCGAGAATCGAGCCAACGCCGAGGCCGCATTTCGGGCCCGAGGGGAAAATCTACTTTCTGGCCTGCCGATGCCGGAAACGGCCTCTGGCGACCGATAAAAACGCCCTTGCCGCATTCTGTTACCTTGGATGGGTGGAGTAGTCAAAAGTGCGGGTATCGCATAGAAAATTCATAGCTCGGGTGTTTCCAGTACGGAATGGAACCCGGCGCGGCCTTTTCCTAATGGAGATTCCGGGGCATTGTGATAGCTATTCCGAAGTTATTGTAATAGGTGTGGGTTCCGGAAATTGTGGCAGACCGATTCCGGAAATTTTGGCAGACTCAGTGCCACTGGGCAAGTTCTCTTCGACCTGAAGATGCCGCGTCCTTCCGGACGGTCCGTCGAGTTGAAGGAGCCTTCCTCGTTCGAGGATCCGATCCAGGATGGCTGCTGCCAAATCCTCGTCGTGTAGGACCTTTCCCCACTGGTTCAGTGGCTTGTTGGTGGTGAAAATCATGGGCCGCTTTTTCAGATGTCGGACGTTGACCACGTGGAACAGCACGTTGGCGGCATCCGGCCCGTAGGACAGATACCCTACCTCGTCCACGATGAGGACGTGAGGGTGCGTGTAGGTGACCAGCGACTGATGGAGCCGCCCCTTCTGACTGGCGTTGGAAAGATCTTCGATCAGTTCGGCCGCCGTGGCAAACAGAGTCTCGAAACCGTTCTGGATGGCTCGATATCCGATGGCCACCGCCAAGTGCGTCTTTCCCCGACCGGTCTTGCCGTGCAGGATCAGCGAGCGCCCTTCGGTGACGAAGTCTGGCCCCAAGTAGGAACCCAGCAGCGATTTCCGAAGCTTCGACTGCGGAGCGAAATCGAACTCCTCAATGGTCTTGAAGAAGGGAAAGTGCGCGCCCCGCGTGCAGCGCTGAAGACGCGTTTGCTTCCGCTTCGCGACTTCCTCCACTAGCAACCGACCGAGGAAATCGCAATAAGACCAGCTCTCTTGCTCGGCCCGTCGGGCCAAGGCTTGGTAGGTTTGGCGCGTGTTCGCTAAGTTGAGACGGCGAAGCAACGCATCGAACTCGGCTCGCGAGAGGGGCAAATTTTGGGTCCTCGTGTTTTGATCCGTCTTTGTGGTCATCGATTCCTCCCTGTTTGGTATCCGTGCCTCTCTGTAAGAAAAACTTCTCCCCCAGGGGGTACCTTTACCCATGGCGGTTCTGAAAAATGCAGCCACGGCCTTGTAAACGCGATTTTTTTCGGCCCAACGCCACAAATCGGCAAAACGGTCAGCTTTCGAGGCGGGAGCTGCCCAGGATCGAAGCTCGCTCCAGGCGCGCGTCAACGCCGTGAGCGCTTTTCGGTTCACTCGTTCACCTCCTCGAAGACAAACCAATGCGCCAGAAGCCGTTCCACGTAAGCGGCACTAAAGACCTGCTCCTGAAGTCCTCGGTCCACGGCTTGCAGCAGAACCTCCGACCCGTGCTTCTGGAGAAGGTCGTAGAGCCGATCTACTTCGCTGATCCACCCTTTGGGCCGGCGATGGACGATCTCGGTCAGATAGCGAAACACGGGCTCGCCCAAGTCCAACAGCTGCTGGCGCTTCAAATACCGCTTGCCGCGCTTGCCCGACACCGCGGCCACCAGGGCCGCTCGATGCTCGACCAGCGTAGAGCCCTCGTGCGCAGCGAATTTCCGCGGATGCACCGCCTCCCACCGACCGGCCACGATGCGCACCCGGTTGGCATACAGGTACAGCGTCGCGGGCATGCTGATGGCCTCCGGAGGCATCGAGTAGGCATGTCCCTCGTGCAGCACGGTTCCCGTGGGACCCACATAAACCGGGATGCGCAAGGCCAAGTCTTCCGGCTGAACTTTCAGCGGGCGCAGCCGCAACGCCTCCTCCGCCAGACGCACGGCGGGGATGATTCCGGTCGCCCGGCAGGGAAGCTCCTGGTTCACTTCCCGATGCCATTCCTCCAGTTGCTGCTGCAGATCTTCCTCGTCCTGGAAGGACCGCACTTTGAAGAACGACGACTTCACATATCCCACCAGATTCTCTACCGATCCTTTCTGCCGCGCCTGGTAAGGCCAACACAGTTCCACTCCCAGGCCCATCTCCAGCGCGGCATAGGCGAAGACCGAATTCCATTCCGTCACTTCCCCGTTTTTTTGCCACTTCAGAGCGATAGTCTTCGGTCGATCGAACACGCATAGCAACGGACGTCCGCCCCAACTCTGCAGATGCTCGGCCAAGGCGCGCACCAAGCTCTCCACGGCCTCGTCCTGCACCAAACTGATGCGGATAGACCGGGAATACTTCAAGCGCGAGGCAAAGAAATGGACGCGACGGGCGGATCCGTCGACGAACTCGACGGCGTACTGCCCGAAATCGTGCTGGCTAAATTCCCCAGGCAATCCTTCGAAACGCACCAGAGGCTTCACCAGCTTCGGGCGAAGCGAAGCGACCAAGCCATACAGAGCCGTCTTGCCACCGCAAAAGCCCGCTGCCCGAATTCGCCGGAGGATTTCCCGGGACGGCAGATCTGCTTTTTCCTTCAGGATCTCCAGGACGGATTTCCGGAAATCCTCCACGATACTGGGTCTTCCAATGTGCCTCTGCGCCCGCTCCGCAGAGTCATTGACATCAACCACCGGACTCTCTTCAGCGATGCGATGGACGGATCGGGTCGACACCCCAGCCAAACGGGCCACTTCCGTTTTCGGGTGCCCAGCCTTGAGCAAAATTTCGATTTCGTGGCGTTTGAGCATTCCCAGCATCCTCCTCCCTCCGCTCCCCTCGTTTTCCGAGCAGGAGCGGAAGGAGACTACT
>QHYQ01000118.1 GCA_003224175.1 Acidobacteriota bacterium | reverse complement strand
GGTCAGCCTGGCCATCATGGGATGTCCCTCAACCAACCCGTTACCGATCACGGCCACCTGCACGGGCGGCCTCATCCAGGGGGCCTCGGCAAACACGACCACGTACAACAGCGGTTTCCCTAACACCAATCAAAGCGACAACGGGGTGGGGAAGATCGACTACCGCATCAACGACAAGCACATGATCCACGGCACGGTGGTGATCGGCAGATACCTCGGCCTCGGAGAAGATCACCCCATCGTGGCCGCGTATTGGAGGAACCCGTCTCCGCTAAAGTCGTACACAATCACTGGCGACTGGATTTGGACCGCCTCGTCCAGCTTGGTCAATGAAGCCCGGTTCGGGTACAACCTCTTTGAGTTCGCCCTGGCGCAATCGGACGCCAACCTATTCGCCAATGGCAAGGACTATCCCCTCAACACCGGCATCACGACTGCGGGTGGGTTTCCCAATGTCGAAATCGGCAGCACTTTTGCCCCCCTGGGCGGCTGGCGTGGCCGTCCCATAGACTTCGAGAACCCGGCTTCCGACTTTCAGGACAACATCTCGTACCTGCGGGGCAAGCACGCCTTCAAGTTCGGCGGCGAGTTCACGCACATCCATATCGATTTCAACCTTCACGACACACGCGGCCGGATTCGATTCCGCGGCAACCAGGTTTCAGGGCTGACCGACTGTGGCGGAAAGTCTTGCCCCCTCGAAGACTACTTCGCCGGCCTTCCGGAAAGTGCATTTCAGCTCGTCGGCACGACGCCCCGCACGATCAATTGGACATCGACCGCAGGGTTCGCTCAGGACGACTGGCGGATCAAGCCGAGGCTCATGCTCAACCTGGGCTTGCGCTACTCCTATGTATCGCCGCTCAAAGAAGCTAACAACCTCTATGGTACCTTCGATCCGGCGTTGGGAATAGTTCAGCAGGGTCAAGCGAGCGTAGGCAGTACCATCGTCAAGCCCGACTACAAGGACTTCTCGCCGCGCTTGGGTTTTGCCTGGGACGTCACGGGTAAGGGGACCACGGTTGTCCGGGGCGGGGCCAGCGTTCTTTACTCGATGTTCAGCACCGCTCAGTTCATGCAGTCAGGCCAGCAGAACTTCGGCGGGGGCGGGGGCCTCCACGTCATCCCGACGGGCGCCTGCAATAAGCTCGTGCCTGTCGGACAGACTTGTTCGGGGGTAGGGGGCCAGACGTTTGGCGGTTCCATTGTGCTCGGCAACGCCACGATCCCTGGCGCCAATCTCAACTGGGACCCCGCTATCAGTGGTAACCTCAACGGCGGCGTGGTTTTTCCGCCCGGCGGCACGCTCGCTTGCGGTGGTGGAGCACCGGCGTGCAACATCATCACGGTGGACCCGAATCTCAAAACCCCCTACGTCGTGAATTGGGACCTCAATGTCCAGCACACCTTTGGCAGCAACCTCTCGCTCGAGGTTGGCTATGTGGCCAATCACGGCGCCAGGCTGACCAATTTCATCGACATCAATCAGCGTGACCCCGTCACGCACGTCCGTCCCTACGGCGTCAAATTTCCCTATCTGAAATATATCAACCGGACGGTGAACGATGGCCGGTCCAACTACAACAGCCTGCAAACCACCCTGACCAAGCGGCTTTCTCACGGGCTTAACTTCACTGCCGGTTACACATACGGTCACGGGCTGGACAACGGTTCCTTGAGCCGTTTCGGGAACCTTCCCCAGGACAGCCTGAACCCCGCTGCGGAGTACGCCAGCAGCGACTACGACGTCCGGCATCGCTTCACTCTAACGGCCAGTTACGAGATTCCAGGCAAGAATGGCTACGCTCAGCTACTCAAAGGCTGGAAGCTCAACACGGCCATGAACCTGGAAAGCAGCCAGCCGTGGCTCGTGGACGACACGTCTGACAACGATTTCATCGGGACCGGAGAGTTGACCGATCGCTGGGATTTCTTCGGCAATCCCGCCGACTTCAAGTCCGGCTCCAGTTCCATACCCTACTGCACTGGCCCTGGCGCGGGCGGTCCCAACAATGGCGGTTGTGGCCCGACCAGCGGCATCTCCGGCATCACGACCTCATTTTCCGCCGCGCAAGCCGCTGCCATGTGGAACCAGTGTCTAGCCCATGCCAATCCAATCGCCGTAACAGATGGTAACCTTGCGACCGGTGGCTGCTTCGTTTCCGGCAACTCGGTCATGACTCCTCCCGCCCAAAACACGTATGGCAACATGAGCAGGAACATCTTCCGGGACTCGGGCTTCAAGAACGTGGACTTCTCCCTATTCAAGACCTTCAAGTTCACGGAGCGATACACAGCCGAGTTCCGGTGGGAACTCTTCAACGTGTTCAATCACCCCCTCATCGCCAATCCCTACGGCGCAGCGAATGGTTCGAACCTAGGTGTTGATCCTTCGGGCCCCAGCACGTTCGGCTGCGGGTGCGCCACCCCCGACGTCGCGGCCGGTAATCCGCTGGTCGGTTCGGGAAGCAGTCGGGTGATGCAACTCGGCTTGAAGTTAATGTTCTAAATCCATCCGGCTGGTGCGAGGGCAGAATGTGCCCTCGCGCACTGGCCGCTGACGTAGAAGAAGCGTCTTCCTTTTGGCCCGGGCCGCGCTGAAGGTATCCCAGACAGACTTGGGGGTGACGCCAAATGGCCAAACACCGCGTAAAAGAAGAAAAACTCCTGAGAATCCGCCTCGGCTCACGCTACGTCGGCCTAGACCTCGGCCAGTTTTATTGGGAGTGCCTGAAATTGAAGGCCGCTTCGGAAGAGCTGACGGAGACAGACATCCTCCGCCGCGTCATAAGATCGTGGAGCGAGACGCTGCCACCTACGATTCAAGAGCAGGCCCGGGCTGAGACTGCCCGCGTGGAAGCTTGGAAAGCCCAGGAACTAGGCGCCCGACAGAATGCCAAACTTCAGGCTAAGCAGGCCAGGTTAAGCGCACGTCGAGCTAAATTACAGGGCAAAGGACCTCCAGAGGCTCGAGGACCGTTTCTCCGGCGCCGAGAAAGAATTGAAGCGAGCAATTGAGTCTCACTGCGAGCAATACGGTCGCCCATCTATTTCACGGGATTTTTTTAGACCAGATGGGGGGCCGCAAGAAGCAATCATGGTATGCAGGCGCGCGCCGGACTTTGACCCCCTCTCGCTGATGTTGCTTAAGCAACTACGAGGTGCACGCAATTTGTTAGTGTTTTCCAGGACTGGAGAATTCGGACAAAATGGGATCCTCTTGCCTTGGGCGCGTACCGACCGTCTGCAACGGCTACCTTCGGCACTTTGCCTTCTCCGTGTTTTCTTCAATTTGGGAAACCTGCTTTTCGGTTAAAGCTAACCCCACTGGGAATCCCCGAACGGAATATAATTCGCGAATGGCATCTGCGGGGGCATGGTTCTGCACACCCTGGAAAGGCGGAGGACATTCGCCTCGTGGTTGATACCATCCCCGGGTTGGTATGGTCGACTCGACCGGATGGATCCGCTGAGTTCTTCAACCAGCGCTGGCTCGAATATACCGGCCTCTCTGCGGAACAAGCGCTGGATTGGGGCTGGAAGGTTGCGATACATCCTGACGATCTCCCTCGCATGTTGGAAACCTTTCACGAAGCTCTGAATCTGGGACGGTCATTCGACGTGGAAGGCCGCTTTCGCCGCTGGGACGGAGAATTTCGCTGGTTTCTCTTCCGTGGCAGTCCTTTGCTGGATGGATCGGGAAAAGTCGTCAAATGTTACGGAACGAATACCGATCTCGAAGACCGAAAGCGCGCCGAGGATGCCCTCCGCGATAGCGAACAGAGCTTTGGTCTGATTGTTGATGGCATCGCTGGTTTGGTAGCCATCATGTCAGCAACAGGTGAGGTCGAACTCTTTAACCGTCAGGTCTTGGACTATTTCGGCAAAACCGTCGAACAATTGAAAGGATGGTCAACTAGCTATGCCGTTCATCCAGATGACCTGCCCAGGGTGATCTCCGCTTGGAAGCACTCGCTCGAGACGGTAGATCCCTTCGACGTAGATCACCGCCTTCCCGGTGCTGACGGCGTGTACCGTTGGTTCCATGCACGCGGCCTGCCGCTGCGTGACGCTGAAGGTCGCATTGTCCGCTGGTATGTGCTGCTCACGGACATCGATGAGCGCAAGCAAGCAGAAGAGAAGTTACGACGCAGCGAGTGGAATCTGCTGGAGGCTCAGAGACTAGGCCGTTCAGGGAGTTGGAGTCTCGACGTTTCATCTGGGACTGTGACAAATACGCCGGAGATATGGCGCGCATTTGGCCTCAAACCGGGTGAAGACTGTTCGCACCCTGACTTCTGGTTTAACAGGATTCATCCTGAGGACCGCAAGCGCGTTCGCGATCTCTTTGAGAGATGTCTGGTCGAGAAAACTGATTACGAAGCGGAGTACCGTATTCTTCTTCCCGACGGGACGATTAACTACCAGCATTCCATCGGGCGGCCCATTGTGAACGGGGCGGGCAATCTCGTGGAATTCGTCGGGACCGCAATAGATGTCACCGAACAGTGCGAAGCGAGAGCGGCTCTGCAGACTGCGTTTGAGCAACTAAAGGCGGAGGAAACAGAGCTTCGGCGGATGACCGACGCTATCGCCAGTTATATTTACGTGTTGGGCCCGGATGGGACAGCCCTTTATGCAAATCAGACAGTGCTCGATTACACCGGTCTTACTTTGGAGGACGTGCGCAGAGAAGACCTGCGCGCACGGGTCTTCCACCCCGAGGATGAGGAAAGTCTGCGCGATGAGCGCCATGAGGCGCTCGCGCGCGGTAAGCCTTTTGAACTTGAGCAACGAGCGCTTGGTAAAGACGGTAACTATCGCTGGTTTCTTGTTCGCTACAATCCCCTTCGCGACGATCACGGCAACATTATTCGCTGGTATGCCACTGGGACCGATATTGAGGATCGCAAGCGAGCCGAGGAGAGGATCCGTGACGAAAACCTTGTGCTGAGGGAGCAAATCGATCAGACATTCATGTTTGAGGAAATTGTGGGCTCGTCACCGGCCCTGCAAACCGTGCTCTCCAGCGTTGTGAAAGTCGCTCCCACCGACTCCACGGTTCTTATCACTGGCGAAACCGGCACCGGGAAAGAATTAATTGCTCGCGCCATACACAAGCACTCGCAACGTTCAGGCCAGGCGTTTATCAGCGTAAACTGTGCGTCGATTCCTTCCTCCTTGATTGCGTCGGAGCTGTTTGGGCACGAGAAAGGCGCCTTCACCGGCGCGATGCAGCGCCGCCAGGGCCGCTTTGAGTTGGCACATTCCGGTACGATTTTTCTAGACGAGGTCGGCGAGCTTCCCGCAGAGACTCAGATTGCGCTGCTGCGAGTACTTCAGGAGCGGCAGTTCGAACGAGTAGGAGGTAACCGAATTATTCCCACCGACGTTCGCGTCATAGCCGCAACCAACCGTGATTTAACGGCGGCCATTGCCGCGGGAACGTTTCGAGCCGACTTGTTTTACCGGCTGAACGTTTTCCCGATTGAGGTGCCCCCTCTGCGCAAGCGGAAGGAGGACATTTCTATGTTGGTCGAGTACTTCGTTAAGCGATATGCAGAGAAAACCGGCAAGCAAATTCGCAAGATTGACAGGAATACGCTGGAGCTGTGCCAGTCGTACCCTTGGCCGGGAAATATCCGTGAGCTGCAAAACATCGTTGAGCGTTCGGTGATCCTTAGCAGCGGCGACACCTTTTGGATCGAAAAGGCCTGGCTAGCAAGCGTGCAGCCACCCCGGCCGGAATTAGCGGGTCCTTTGCCCGACACTCTCCAGAATCAGGAGAGAAAAATGATTGAAACGGCTCTGGCTGAAAGCAAAGGGAAAGTCGCCGGCCCAGAAGGTGCGGCAGCGAAACTCGGAATTCCCCGATCGACGCTGGACACGAAAATCAAGCAGCTGAAGATCACGAAACACAAGTTTATCTCTGAGCAGTAGTAAGTCCCTCCTTTTTCCAACTCCCGAAA
>QHYQ01000117.1 GCA_003224175.1 Acidobacteriota bacterium | reverse complement strand
GCGGACGGGTCATCAGTTAGACGGGCAGGAGCACTTGCCGGCCACGGCAGATGGTGCCAGAATTTCCGGAATTGACCGGCCAAAATTTCCGGAACCCACAAAGAGCTTATCGAGTGCTCCCAGCTTTGGCCTGGGATGTCTTTTCTTCAGTGCCGCGAGCTGTTGGCGAAGCGCCAGGTTTTCAAGAAGGAGTCTGCGACGAGCGCGGAAGAGACGAAGAATCGCGCCTGCCAGGAGGCGGATGGCGTCTATCATGCGGAAGTGCTATCGCACTTCGCTTGTGGATGGCAACCCGTATGCTGTTGAAATCACAGGCGGACAGAATTTGGCGAACGACACCTTAATTCCTACTTCGACGCACTCATTCGTTCTAAAACGCCAGTACCCTCTTTGTAGGGCTTGCGATCCATTGGCGGAACCAGTAGCCGCTGCCACTATGCCGGTAGGTTGGTACCCAACCCAAACCTTTGTCAGACATCCGCGGACTTGAGGAATACCACTAGGCGGGTGTGCTGCGTTCGTCTCATAACGGTGAATCAATGAAGAGAGTAATAGGCATTTTGTTGGTTTTGTTGTGGACGGCGATTACGGTGAGTTTGGTAGCCTCCTCGCAAGCTTCTAAACAAGCATTCGTCCAGCTTCCACTCGATTGTCACCAGTCCAGGATTCAATCCGGCGTGCCGGTACGGCGGCTGAGTGATGGGAAGATCACACGTATCGATGTGTGCGGAGCTGCCGATTCAGCAGACGATTCATTCCGAAACATTCCGTACGAATTGCCGCCAGGCTATCCTCGTAACTAGGAGACAAAGTGGGCCATCTTATACGAGAGAAAGGTTAATAGCCGGACCGACGCTGCTTGTACACGAGGTCTGAGTCTTTGCGCTTACGTCCGCAGTCTGATTGAACGGGCTCTTGCGATGGAAACGACGCGGCGCAAGATTCAGCGGCCTGATATCAAACGGAGGGCCATCTCAAGCCCCGCCCACAGGAGAAGCCCGAACACCGCTAGAATGGCAATCGTCACGGCGACTTTCTTCCCTGTGCTGCTTGAAGCTTCTGCCTGAAATAAGCTGTTCATTGTTTCCCCCTCGGTAATCGCTGACCTCATTGCCACTAAGATTCGCCGAAAAATGGCGATCCAGCTTGTTGTCCTTGGTCAATAACCATGTCAATTATTCGTAAACACGCGGGGCTCACCGAAGCATTGCAAGCGTGCGGTATGCGTGGAGCCGGTTACTTGATGATGCGCGGAGGCGAAACGAGGGTGAGAGGAGGTGAGAAGCGGGCGCCGGATTCGTTTCTGATTGGTTTTGTGATTGCTTCTGATTGTGTCTGATTACTAATCAGAACTGATCACAGTTTCTGATTACGCACTTGTTTCCCTATAGGGAACAGTGCATGGTTACGCTTGTCGTGCGATTCCAACTTATTCCAAAATAAAACCAAACCCAAAGGAATTAACTCGATCCCTCCACGCTATTCGGAAGCGATCCTCCTGCGGCTGAGGCTGGATCTCTAGAAACTGCCTCGCTACCGGTTTGTGGGCGGAACGTGCAGCCGCATTTCATGGATGAGCTTTTGGCATCGAGTGGAATTCTGTTGCCTCGCCATGATTTCGGCCAGGCGTTCTTTTGGCTTCGACTGTCGTAAGCGTGCCCTGCGCACGTTCGGTGTCGCTCGACTCAAACGGTATAGCCATTGATAATCTCGGCCTTCGTCGGCCGAAGCCTTTTCAAGATAACTCTTCGCCCGAGCCTTATCTGAACAGGCGCGGCAGTATTTTCTTCGTGTTCCTCGCCAACTTCCTCGGGTCCGGAGGACGCGCGGCGAAGTGTCGCAAAGGAAAAATTGGTTGTCGGACCCTAACGGACCCCAGTTCCGGTTGCGCGAAAAACGGAAGTTTGCTAATTCTATGATCTCGCTGGATTTAGACGGGTCGGCCCTGGCAGACGACTTCGTACTCTGGTGTTCTCAAGCCCGGTGTATTAAGAGAGCAGAATCCGGGAGGCATGCGGCCTGGCCTAACCGGCCTGCTCGGAACGGCTCAACTACTTAAAGGAGAAAGCCATGCCCTTAGGTAAGAACACCCGGTTGCGCCCCGTCACTCTGATAGCAGTAGTCCTTGCCATTTCCGCCGCTTGCCTGGCGCAAAAAGATCCCGGCCTTCGTGCCGGCTTGCCCGGCGCCGGCGCCCCGCTCAACGGATTCACGCCCATCGAGCTGTCAATGTTTCAGGAAGGCGTGCAAAGGGCCATCCAACTCGAAGCGTGGGCGACGCAGGGTGTTCCGAATCCCGACCTGTTCGAGGCAAAAGTCGGAGGAACTGCCTGGAAATCAAAGCCCAACTGGTACATCGTCGGCAGAAAAGACCGCACGGTTCATCCCGATCTGGAGCGCTTTTTCGCCAAGCGCATGGGCGCTACAACCTACGAGCTTGAGAGCAGCCACGTCCGCCAGCAGGGATCGGACTTTGCGGCTCGCAAATTTATCTTATTCCCAGATCACGGGCATTACGGAAGTAAACCCATGAGATCGCGGACTAAAACCAAGCCATTTTCGAGTGCGGATGGAATTTGGGCGAGGGACATGAGTGACTCATAGTTGACGAGGAACAGCGTTCTGAGTCGGATCCGGAATACTCCAGCTCAGATCCTGACCGCCGTAGGGCAGATCCCGCAAGCGTTTACCGGTAATCTGGAATATTGCGTCGCCGATCGCAGATTGGACCGAAGTTGCGCGGTCGTGGCCCATGCCGAGCAGCCAGTGTCCGGTCTTGAAGAAACGAATATTGATCTCGGGCGGGGCCTCGTCAATGTGCGATATGCGGAATTTATCGAAATTATTTTCGACGATGCGTCCCTCCTCGATCGTGTTCGCCTGGTGCATCGCATCGTTGTAGAACCAGATGATTTGACCTTCAAGCTGTTTCTTTACCGATAGCGGGTTGACCAGGCTGAAGCCTGTTTCATGTGCGATGTCGACGCGCTCGAGTTTGACCTTGCCTTCGCGGCTTACCGACACCGTGTGCACCATGGCGCTCACGGTCGCCATGCGATTGGTTTCCCCGCCCCTCTCCTCGAGGGCGATCGCCTGCGCCGTGCCCCGGGGCAGCGGCTTTCCCCACCCCGACATCTCCGCGGCGATGTCGAGCGCGCGGATCATGTCGTCCTTGTACGGCAGGCTCGTGCGGGAAATGAGCTCGCGTCGGTAGTAATACGGGTCCTTGCCTGCGGCGTGCGCGAGCTCGTTCATGAAGCTCTCGCGATAGAACTCATGCGCGGCCTGGCCGACGCCGCGCCGGGTGCCGACCGGAACGTGAAATTTCGTCGTATGATTCGAGAAGCGATAGTTCGGCACGTAATACCGCGAGGCCACATCGAACGAAGCTTCCGGGCCGAACCCGCCCTCCTGCATCGCGGTACGCACCTCAAGCGCGACCGGCCAGCCCTCGGCATCGAGAGCAGCTTTAAGACGCGCCATGCCCATGGCGCGATAAGTCGTGCCGATGAAATCCTCCTCGCGGGTCCAGAGCAGATGGATCGGCGTACCGCGGTGCGCGTTGGCGATCATGATGGCCTGCTCCGCCTGCGGCCCGTTTCCGTTGCGCCCGAAACCGCCGCCCAGGTGGCACAAATTTAAGTAGACGTTTTCCTCGGGAATGCCCGTGATCTTCGAAGCGCTGAAACGGGTTTCCTGCGGGCTCTGATCGCCGATCCAGATGTCGACGCGATTGTCGGTGACAAGCACGGTAGCGTTGCCGGCCTCCATCCGCGCCCGCGCCAGATACGGCGTCGAGTACGTTGCTTCGACAACTTTGGCGGCGCCAGTAAAGACGTCGTCCACATTACCCTGATTGACGCGAACATTGCCGGGCTGATCGAGCCCGGCAAGCAGCGCCTGGCGCATGTTGGCGGTGTTGAACGCTGCATGCGCAGGCGGAATTTCCCACTCGATCGGCATACGATCCAGCGCGGTCTTAGCCTGATACCAGGTATCGGCAATCACGGCGACGCCACCGCTGAAAATGCGGCCGCGGGTCAGCGCAGGATCCGGAATCGGGAATTGGACGGCGGAGCGCACGCCCGGCAGCTGGCGGATGTTGTCGAAATCGTAGCTCTTTACAGTACCGCCATACACGGGGCAGGCTTTCACGGCGGCCCATTTCATGCCCGGAACGCGCACGTCGATTCCATAGACGGTCTTGCCCATGACCTTCGCCGGGACATCGAGATTCTTCCGCTCGGTTCCCATCAGCGTCCACTGGTCCGGCGACTTGATCTTGATCGTCTCCGGATGCGGATGCGGCGTCCGCGCGGCTCTGCCGGCAATCTGCCCGTAGGTTGTCGTGCGACCGCTTGCGGTATGGTTGATGATGCTGTCTTTGGCGGTCAGCTCGCTCACCGGCACGGTCCATAAATCCGAGGCGGCCAGCAGCAATCGCTCCCGCGCCTCGGCTCCGGCAAGCTGCAGGTAGTAACGGCCGTCTTTAACCGACGATGCAGCGTTAGTACGCATGCGCCGATACAAACTATCGGGAATACCATTGACGCCGTGCGGGTCGCGATTCGCAAACCCGGGTTCGCCGCCGCCCTTGGGATCCTTGGCGCCGTTGCCCGGCACGTTCAGCGTCCATTCGGGCGCTTTCTCCCGGGCATCGCGGTTCGCGGAGGCATATTGCGGCCGGACTTTGTTCCAGTCGCACTGCAACTCCTCGGCGACCATCATGGCATTGGAAGTCCAGACTCCCTGGCCGAGCTCCGTCTGCCCGATGCGGATCGTTACGGTGTCGTCGGGCGAGATGACGATCCAGGCGTTGATCTCAGGCGTTGCTGGATCTTCGTACCAGGCCGCGCCGGGAACGCTCTGGGCGTTTGACTGGGTAGGAACCCAGAAGCCAAGGACGAAGGCTCCTGATGCTGTGGCAGCGATCGATAGGAACTCGCGGCGATCGACGCTCATTGCTGCCTCCGGGATTTCATCAGGTTTGCCGCCACGTGGATCGCCTGCCTGACACGATGGTACGTGCCACAGCGGCAGATGTTCGTCACCGATGCGTTGATATCGGCGTCGGAAGGATCAGGGCGCCGCTGCAACAGGGCCAGCGCGCTCATGATCATCCCGGACTGGCAATACCCGCACTGAGGCGTATCCAACTCCTTCCACGCGATCTGGATCGGATGGCTGCCATCCGGCGAGATCCCTTCGATCGTGGTGATTCTCTTGCCGACCGCTACGTTCGCGGGGACGCTGCAGGAGCGGATCGCCTGACCATCGATGTGCAAAGTGCACGCGCCGCACTGCCCAATGCCGCAAGTGAACTTCGTGCCCGTCAGGCCAAGATGTTCGCGAATGACCCACAGCAGCGGTGTTGTCGGGTCGGCATCGATTGTATGCCGCGTTCCATTTACGGTCAGATCGAACGCCATAGGCTGCCTCCTTGAGTCCAGGAATTGTAGCCGGCGCGTAATGCTCGCGATGATAATAGATTCACAAACGCGCAGGTATCAATTTCAGAAAGACCCTGTAACGGGGAGTGGCAGGAGTATACCGCGGTCGGGCCGGTATTAGGGAGCGTCTGAGACAACTACGGGGGCCAAGTCTCGGATGACGGGCATCGCCGGACATAAGCTAATTTGACTGTAGGAATCGCCGAGCAGTTATTGTAAACGTTTCGCTGTCCAGCTCCGGACGACACAATGTACAAAAACGACAAAGATCGGGGGAACGCTCAGAGTCGGGCGGCTTGGTCTAGGAGCCTTCGACCTTGGGCGTCGACTGAGCTCCTGGCGGTTCGCGGAAAGGATCCATCGGAATCGGCGCGTACTCGACATCGATGATCTCGAGATGTTCCGTCTTCGCTGGCGCGTGCAGGTCCACGCGGTCGCCGGGGCTCGCCTTCATCAGCGCATTGGCGAGAGGCGAGCGCCAGCTGATGTAACCGTGGTAGAGGTTCACCTCGTCGATGCCGACAATCGAGACGACGTGTTCGAGGCCGGCGGCGTCCTTGTAGGTCACGGTTGCGCCGAAGAAGACGCGCGTAGCGGCTGATCCCGGCCGTGGAGCGGCGGGGTCGACGACCACGGCCGCGTTAATGCGTTTGGTGAGAAAGCGAATCCGCGAATCGATCTGGCCTAACCGTCGTTTGCCGTAGAGATAGTCGGCGTTTTCACTGCGGTCCCCGTTACTGGCAGCCCACGCTACGACCTGCACCACCGCGGGCCGCTCGCGACTCAGCAGGAACCGATGCTCGTCTTTCAGCCGCTGCAACCCGGCGGGCGTGATGTAGTTTTTGAGCGTCGGCCCCGCTTCCTCGCGCACCGGTTCTCGGAGCGGCCGCTTTGTTCGCATTTGCCAATCTG
>QHYQ01000116.1 GCA_003224175.1 Acidobacteriota bacterium | reverse complement strand
GTAGCCGTATGCTTTGAGCAACTCGACAATCACCTCAAGCGTGGATGCATCGTCTTCCACTACCAGAATGGTCCTTGCCGGGGCCGCCCCTCCGCGAGACTTGAGGCAGCGCTCTACTGCTGCCAGCAATGTTGCCTTGTCCACCGGTTTAATCAAATACTCGTCGGCACCGAGAGCGGTTCCGACGCCAGGCTGATCCACGATGGTCACGACAATGACGGGGATCTTCAACGTGCGCGGGTCATTTTTCAACTGCAGCAGAACCTCGAGCCCGTGGACCGGCTGCATGAGGAGATCCAAGGTGATGGCATCCGGCTGGTATTCCGCCGCCATTTCTCTGGCGCGTTCCGGCTGGGCACATTTCAGAGTCTCATAGCCTGAAGAAGTGAGTTGCGACTGGATCAGTTGCCCTGTCACCTCATTGTCCTCAATGACGAGAATCCGGGGGGCTTTGCGTGCCCGTGACATGGGCATAGACGTCTGAGCGGGGTGATCCAAAGCGATAGCAATGTGGGGCAGAGAAAAATAGAAACAGGTGCCCTCTCCGGGCTGGCTTTCGATCCCCAGTTTGCTGCCATGCAGCTCGACGAGGCGAGAAGTGATGGCTAGCCCCAAGCCTGTGCCCTCTGTGGCGCTACCCGTTTGCGTCAGGCGAACAAATGCTTCGAAGATCCGTTGCTGCTGGTCGGGTGGAATTCCTGGGCCATTGTCCCGGACTTCAATTCTGACTTGGTCATCCACCTGACGGGCGGCCAGCTCGATCCGGCCGCTTTCGGGTGTGAACTTGATCGCGTTGGCAACAAGATTCATAAGTATTTGCTTAAATCGCATCGCGTCGGCGTGAACATGCAGATGGGGCCCAACCTGTTGGAGCAGTGGTTGCGATTTCTTTTCCGCCAGGGGATAGAGGGCGCTGATCACTTCGGCAAAGGCCGACTCAACCGTCACATGCTCACGGGTGAGCTCCATTCTGCCCGCTTCGATTTTAGAAAGGTCAAGGATATCGCTGATTAGTTTGAGAAGGTGCTTCCCGCCCGTATGTATGTGGGTGACGTAGCGTTGCTGGCGATCGTTCAGTGGGCCGTAACGCTCATCGGCGAGCAGGTCAGAAAAACCCAGCACGGCGTTCAACGGCGTGCGCAGCTCGTGGCTCATGGTAGACAGAAACTGATCCTTGAACTTGCTGCCGCGCTCAACTTCCTCTTTAGCAAGAAGGACGGAATGAGAAAACTCTTCAACCTCTCTTTTTGCAGCTTCAAGCTCCGCGGTGCGTTCCCGGACGCGCAGCTCCAGCTCATCACGAGCCACTCGCAAAGCCCTCTCACTCTGCTGGATCTGAGCCAACATCTCATTGAAGGCATCGATAAGGATAGCCAGCTCGGCAGGGCTGCGGATAGGTGTTGCGCGGACCGCATAGTTTTTGTCTTGAGAAACAACTTTTGCAATTTTGCTCAAATCCACGATGGGATCAGCAACGGCTCTGCGAAAGATCGATGAGATCAATAAGGCCGCCAATAGACATGCCGAGAGGACGATGGCAGCGATTGCCGCGTATCGCTGGAAACGGCCATGCAACTCCTGCAAATCAGATCGGATGTAGACGGCCCCAATCGGCTTCCCGTCCAACACGATTGAGCGTACTACCGCGATCTGACCATTTTCGATCCAGTGAGTCTCAGTTTGACCCGAGGGAATTGGGGGAAGCACAGGGTTGTGAGGACCACGATCACGCGAGTATGAGGCAAAGGGCCGGCCATCCGGCAGGTAGACCTGAGCGGACAAAATATTGGGTGCAGCCTTGAGCGCCATCAGAGTATTTTCCGCGGACTGCGGGTCGTTGAAGAGCAATGCGGAAACGGAATTGGAACCGATGATCTGAGCTTGCGTGGAAAGATTCCGCAACATGGCCTGCCGGAAAGTGATCATGTCAAAGGCAATAAACGCGGCACATGCCAACAGCAGCGCCGCGCCGCTGACCAGCATGTTCATCCATGTGAGTTTCCGGGAGATGGAATGCCTTTGAGCATTGAACATGTAGGTCAATCTCCAGACCGAGCGTTTCTTCTTACGGCAGCCGCTACTTTTAACAACTCGGAACTCAAGACGAGCTTGGCACTTTCGGCGGTCGCCAAGTTGATCTCGAAGCGAATCCTGTCACCTTCCACGACGAATTGGATCATGCCGCCTCGCCGGGAGAAGCCGGGCATATCGCTAACCGTAAGGACGCCCACTTGATCAATCGCCGCCAGGATCTCTTTTAAATGGTTTTCCTCTGTCGAACTAACGAACAGGATTCGGCAATCCGCCGCGTCTTGCGGCCTGACGATCCGTCGAATCACCACGGGCTTTCCATCTAGCGCTTCCCCTGCAAGGGTTGAATCGAGAATCGGGCCAAAAGGATCCCGGCCGAGCACACAAACGGGGAAGGAGTCGCCCTTGCCTGCGGCGAGACCAGCCGGCCATTTGACGAACCTGCCGAAGTTATAGAGATAAGCGGCCTTGACCTGGTATTCACTCGGTTTTGCTTGCTGGGCATGTAGGCATGAGGCGCCAACGAGCACCCAGGCTACTGCCAGAGCCATGAATTTCGACAAGCAGCATGAATGACCACCGGTCACGGACCATGGCCGAGCGCATGGGAGCACATCAATTCCATACATCCGCTTCCCTCTTATCTTTGCCATGATTGCCACGTTAGTTTGATGTAGGCACTTCGCTCGATCCCGACAAGAGGACCAGGGTCACCCCCGAACTCTGCGTGATGAGGTTGAAACAAGTTCTGCCCCACGACTGACACGTCTAGAGAACGCGTGGCGTGCCAACTGAACCGCACATCGGCCGTTGTGTAAGCCCGCACGAGTTGGGCAGGCAGGGCGCTCACGTAACGAAGAGTCTGATCAAACTGCAACTTCTTGGGTAAATCCAGAAAAGATTGGATTGCGACCTGGTGATGGGGGCTTGACCCCTGGGTTGAATTTCCGCTGGAAGTGTCCTGGCTGCTCGCCTTTTTGTCTAAATCGATATGGAGGAATGAATACGACCCTCTTAGGCGCCAAGTGCGCGTCGGGGTCCAATCGGGAGCGATCTCGAATCCAGCCGTGTGGCCTAGCAGCCCATTGCGGAAGAAAAACGGGATAACAGTGTGCGGCGGGGGCGGTGAGCTTTCAGAGAACGGCGCACCAGGCTCGACACTCAAGAGATGGTCGTAGTTGTTATAAAAGGCCGCGATGTCAACATAGAACTTGGGGCTCACCAAGCTCCGGTATCCTGCTTCGTAGCCAATCAGGCTTTCCGAGGAAAACTTTCTGTCGCCGATAATCCGGAAAAACGTCAAGGGAGTCGGCGCCGCCAATCCAGTGAGCTGGAGGTCTTCTTCCACGCGGGAGGGCGTGCGAACGGCGCGAGTGACGGCGGCCCATACGGTTTGCCGTGAACTCGGCGTCCAGAGAAGCCGCGCAGTCGGCTGAATCTCGAAGCCGCTGTAGCCGTTGTGTAGGAATTTAGACCCGATGGTTAGTGAAAGCTGGTCTCCAACGATAGGGATTTCGTCCTGGATGAATGCGTTGTAGAGCTTGTCCGTATAGTGATTCGGCGTAAACACGACGGTGGGCACGACCTCGGAAACATTCCCCGAACTCAGGCGCGCTCCGAGGCCCCATAGGAAATCCTGCCGCCCCGGTAGAGTTAGATGATGGATGAAATCGATGTCAAACGTATCTCGAGACTCGGCAAAGTTGGCCTGTTTCCGATTCGTACGATCGTAATAAGTTTGCAACTGGATGTCGGACCCTGAACCCAACTCACGCTCCCAGCGACCGAGCAAATTGCCTCCCGAAAGCTCGGCGTTCTGTTGGACATCGGTCATAAACGGAGGAGAATAACTCGCGATCCCCACGCGTTGTCCGGCATCGCCGTTGTAGACGTCGCCTTGAAGCGTTAGCCGGTCGCGATTGTGTGCATCCCAATCCGTCCTGAAGCCGATCTGACCCATGCGCCAGTCATCGAATTGTTGGTGATCGGGATGAAACTCAGGGCCCCGCGTGAAAGCCTTCCCGTATATACGGTAGTTAAAACCCTTGCTGTTGCCCGCACCGTACCGGAAATTGACGAAGCCTTGATCGATATTTCCGCCGCCGGTGGATACCAACGTTCCATGGGTCTCTTGAGCCCTTTTGGTGATGATATTGATCACAGCGTTGACAGCATTTGCTCCCCAGATGGTACCGCCGGGGCCGCGGATTACTTCGATCCGTTCGATATCTTCAAGGAGTGTGTCTTGGACCTGCCAATAAACGCCCGCGAACAGAGGCGTGTAAACGCTCCTGCCATCGATAAGCACGAGCACTGATCGGGAGAGTGTGCTCTCGAATCCGCGCACACCGAGGGACCACGTATTGGAGTCGACCTGTGCGACTTCGACACCAGGCGCCAGGCGGAGGGCCTCCGGGATGCTTGTGGCCCCGGAACGCCGTATGTCTTCCTGAGTGATCACGCAGATCGCTGCCGGAGTTCGAGTGGCTTTCACAGGTACTTTGGATGCTGTTATAACCTCGATTTGTCCGAGTTGTTCCAGGCTCACTTGTTTTAAATTCTCAGGAGGGTTTTGATTGCCTTGCGTGTCCTGGGCCCGAGTCATCTGATCTGTCACCGCGAGCAAAAGCAGAAGGACGAAAGCGCCTACGGCCGCGATCCGACAAATAGATGATCGGTGTGGGCGGTGAAAATCGCTTGGCCGATTCTGAAAGCAGCTAGCGCTCATTCTTGGCCCCTACATCTGCCAACTGAGGTGCAGATTCGCGCACAAGCAGTTCAAGTTGATCGATCAAGGAACCATCCCACCAGCCGCGTTTTACTTCCTCGCGCATGATCGAAAAGGCTTTATCGAGTGGAAGAGCCTTGCGATAGGGTCGGTCCGTAGTAAGCGCGTCGTAGATGTCAGTGACTTGAAGGATGCGCGCGGTGAGCGGAATTTGTTCGCCTTTCAACCCATCGGGGTACCCGGAACCATCCTGCTTTTCATGGTGGTGGCGAATGATGGGCAGCACGTGGCGGAAGGACCGGAGCGGGGCGCAAATTTTTTCACCTATCACAGTGTGTTGCTCCATGATTTTTCGCTCTTCCGGAGTCAGCGGTCCGGGTTTGAGCAGGATGTGCTCTGGCACGGAGAGCTTACCGATATCGTGAACGAGACCGCCCCGGCGCAGAGCGACGCGCAGTTCCTGGGTCAACCCGAGTTTATCTCCCAGCGCGACGGAATATTTCGACAGCCGGTCGCAGTGGCCCTCGGTATAGGGGTCCTTCGCCTCGATACTCAGTGCGAGGCTGAACAGTACGGTTTCAGCGTTGTCCAGCTCATCGGTGAATTGCTTCAAGCGCAGCAGGGAATGCACGCGAGCCAGTAGTTCGTGCTTATTCACGGGCTTGTTGAGGAAATCATCGGCGCCGCACATGATGCCGTGGAGGCGGTCCGCGTCGCTGTTCAAACTGGTGAGCAATATGACGGGAATCAAGCGGGTTTCCGGCTTGGACTTCATCGCCTGACAAACCTCGAACCCGGTCGGGCGGGGCATCACCACATCCAGCAACGCGAGATCAATCGAGCCGCTGTTCACCCGAGCTAGTGCTTGCTGGCCGTCCGCTACACAGACGACCTGGTAACCCTCTGCGCTCAGCAGAGCAGAGAGTAGTTCGCGGTTGGCTTCATTGTCATCGGCTACAAGGATGATTCCCTTGTAGGATTGGGGAGCAGACATATCGCCTCCTTGACGATCCTCTCGACCGCCCAAGACGGTTTGCAAGCATCAGTTCCTGTCGAGAGATAGAACGGAGATTGTCCGGCCCAGGCAACGAACAGCCATCGCATGAGGCCTATTCGGAAGTATCTCAAATAGACACGTGCTTCTTGTTCTTTTCCAAAGGCGTG
>QHYQ01000115.1 GCA_003224175.1 Acidobacteriota bacterium | reverse complement strand
GGGGAAAGAGTAGCGAGGGAAGCCCAGTCGCGGCCGTTGAGGGGCAACTCGCGCACCGTGGTGGATTCGACCTCGGCGGTGAGCGTCGAGGAGGTGAGTTGGATCTGTGGCGCCGCCTCCGTCACCTCGACGGTTTGACTTGTTTGTCCGACCTTCAAGGAGATATTGAGCTGTTGTTGCGCGCCCACGCCGAGCTCAACATTCGACTGGCGCGCCGTGCTGAATCCCGGCGACGTGACTGTGACTTCATAGTTCCCGGGCAGGAGGTTGGGAACCAAGTAAAAGCCGGCCGTATCGGCGGTCACCTCTCGCGTGACGCCCGTTGCCGTATTCCTAGCAGATACCTGCGCATTCGGTATCACTCCGCCGGAGGGGTCCGTAATTGTGCCGGAGAGCGTCGCTCCGACCACCTGCGCATAGCCCTGAGCAGCAAAGAGACTGGCAATCCAAATGGCGAAGACGGAGACAACAACGCTGGTTCTCTTCGAAAAGAGTCTGGCTAGCATATCTTCTCTCCTCCGACGAACTTGGTGGGGACCCGGTGCAACCGAGTGTATGGGCGCGGCTAACAATGTCAATAGTTAACAAAAAACAATGTCAAGCCAAATCGCTAACGACGGTCAAATCGCGGTTAGTCGGAAGGCGGAACCTCGGTCAGATGACAACCAGAGTCTGGGTCCACGCTCGTGAGAACGGCGCCGTCGCGGCTCGCCACACGTCGACGCGGCCGAGTACTCACAGCAAATTCAAATTAGGAGCACGAATATTTTCTGTCGAACGTTTCTGTTGACTTTATCGTCGCGGAGTGCTAAAGCCCGACCCAAAGTCGGAGACTTTCCAAAGGTCGAGTCATAAGTCGGAGGCCCTTCCACAAGGCTGAGTCGTAGACACTTCTCTAGGTCGAGCCGTAGGTGTTTTTGTCTTCGGCTTTTAAAAAAGCTTTCTCCTTTGGTCCGCACTGAAAGTAGGCCGGAAAGCTGAGGTGAAGCCAAATGCCCAGACACCGCGTAAGAGAAGAAAAACTCAAGAGAATCCGGCTCGGCTCACGCTACTTCGGGTTAGAACTCGGCCAATTTTATTGGGAGTGCCTGAAACTGGCGGCCGCTTCGGAAGAGCTAACTGAGACAGACATCCTGCGCCGCATCACAAGATCGTGGAGCGAGACGCTACCGCTTGCGATTCAGGAGAAGGCCCGGGCTGAGACTACCCGGGTGGAAGCTTGGAAAGCCAAGGAACTACGCGCCCGAAAGGATGCCGGACTCCAGGCTAAACAGGCCAGGTTAGATACACGTCGACCCAAATTACGGGGAAAAGGATCTCCAAAGGCTCGAGGACCGTTTCTCCGGCCGAGAGAAAGGTTCAACGAGTAATTGAGTCTCCTGCGCGGGCGAATCTCAGGGGCGCAATCAGTTAAATCCAAGGCCATAGCGTCAGAGTGGGAGATTAGGTCCAACGCGTGTGTACTCCGTGATGATTTCTTGCCGTGCCTTCTGCTCTAAAAACACTCCGTAAAATAGATCGCGACCGCACAGCTCGGATTGGTGTAGCACTTTTCCCGTCCGTATCGCCTACCCCGTCAAGGCCTTGATGGGCAACAAGGGGGGGTGGTCCCTTTTTCCCGTCCCTATCCGCTATCCCGCCATGACTTTGACTCGAGAGGCGGCTGCCCTTAGACTCTTTCCATATGAGTCAGTTCCCGCGATATCCCCGGGTGCGCTCGCAATGGCGTGAATTCGTCACCCCGGCCATTCGCAATCTCGTCCTCGCCTGCGTCGGTGTCTTTCTCATTCAGACGCTCCTCCAACTCTTCAATCCGGGCGCCTACCGTCTGATGAATCGTGAATTCGGACTCGTTCCATTCGATTTCCTTTTCAGGCTGCACCTCTGGCAACCCGTGACTTACATCTTCCTGCACGGCGGCCTGTGGCACATCCTGCTGAACATGCTTTTTCTGTGGATGTTTGGCGTGGACCTCGAGCGCGCCTGGGGTACGCACCGCTTTTATACCTACTTCTTCATCACGGGCATCGGCGCAGCTTGCATCAATGTGCTCGCCGAAATGGTAGTTCATCCCGGCGGTGCCGGAGCCTCCTTTATACCCACCATTGGCGCCTCAGGCGCGATCTACGGAATCCTGCTCGCTTCGGCGGTCATGTTCCCGGACCGCAAGATTTGGCTGATTCCCTTCCCCGTTACGATTCCGATGAAGATTTACGTGATCGGCGCGGGCGCTATCGAATTTTTCCTGACGCTCGGCTCGGGCGGCGGCGATAACGTCAGCCACGTCACGCACCTTGGCGGCATGCTCGTCGGTTATCTCTATTTGCGCCGCGGTTCCTGGTTCTATCGCGCGCGCAACGGCATCTCCGATTGGCAGCGGCGTCGCGCCCGTCGCAAATTCGAGGTCTATATGCGCAAGCATAGAAATGAGCCGCCCTCCCATCCCGACCACTGGGTCAATTGACGCGCTTCGTCCGCTGCCGGCAGATCTTGAGCGATATTGAAGGCGCGTCATCCCGAACGAGTCCGGGGTCCTCAGCGCCACGCCGGTTTCGCGTGCGCTGGGGTGGAGGAGTGAGGGATCTGCTTTTGATTTTGCGGGTGCCCACCCTTGCAGGTTACGCGCAGGCGGGATCGCCTAAGGTTCTCTAGACGCCTGCTTCCAGGCCAAGCTTTACCGCCACACGTGTTCGCCGCCGCCGATGATGTGAAGTTTCATGAAATTCGTGGTCCCGCCTACGCCCAGGGGAGTACCCGCCACCATGCCTACCAAATCGCCCTGCCGCACCAGGCCCTCCTCGAGCAGACGGCGCTCCGCCATTTTCGCCATATCGTCGATATCCCGCAGCATGGCCGCCTTTCGCGGCAGCACGCCCCAAAGCAGCGTCACTTGCCGCCGCGTCTCTTGGCTGCGCGAAAAAGCAATGATCGGAGGTCGAGGCCGATGCTTCGAGATCAGCCGCGCCGACGAACCGCTTTCGGTGAAAACGGCGATCACTTTCATCGAAAGCTCTTCGGAAGCGTGGCAGATAAGTTCCGCGGTCGTTTCCGCGAGGCTCAATAGCGCCCGCCGGTGCGGGCGGATATGTTCCGTGATGCTCGATTCCGCTTCCCGAACGATGCGGTCCATCATCTTTACCGATTCCACCGGGTAGCATCCTGTGGCGGTTTCGGCGCTCAGCATCACCGCGTCGCTGCCGTCGAAAATCGCGTTGGCCACGTCGGATGCTTCCGCGCGCGTCGGGCGCGGATTGTGGGTCATCGATTCCAGCATCTGCGTCGCAGTAATCACGGGCACTCGCGCCTCGCGCGCATGGCCGATCACCATTTTCTGGATCACCGGAACGCGTTCCGGGCTCATCTCCACGCCCAGGTCGCCGCGCGCCACCATGACTCCTTCCGACACTTCCAGAATTTCGTCGAGGTTGTCGATGGCCTCGGGCTTCTCGAGCTTGGCGATCACCGGAACCCTCCTGCCGGCCTTGTCCATAGCCGCCTTGGCCGCCAGTATGTCCTCCGCCGTGCGGACGAAGCTCACCCCGATGTAGTTCACGCCGCATTCCAGCGCGAAGCGCAGGTCGGCCAAGTCTTTTTCCGTGACTGCCGGAATGCGCAATTTCACTGCCGGAAGATTGACGCCTTGGTGCTCGTGCAGCTCACCGCCATTCACCACGCGGCACACAATGCGCTGCCGCGCCGTGGATAGCGCGCGCAGTTCGATCAGCCCGTCTGCCAGCAGGATTCGATCGCCCTTGTGCACTTCCGCCGGCAGGCGCTTGTAGCTGATCGAAACGCTTTCGCTATTCCCTGGCGCATCCACCGTCGTGATGGTGAACCGGCTGCCCGCGCGCAGGCTCACGCTGTGCCCGCCTTCCAGAGCGCCCGTGCGGATTTTTGGACCTTGCAAGTCGGCGAGTATGCCGATGGGCTTCTGCTGGCGGCTCGATGCCGCTCGTATCAGAGTGACCGTGCGCGCATGCTCCTCCTGGCTGCCATGAGAAAAGTTCAATCGCGCCACATCCATCCCCGCCCGCATTAAATGATCGATGACTGCCGGCGAATGGCTCGCTGGTCCCAGCGTGCAGACGATCTTGGCCCGGCGTAGCTGGGTGGCGTCCCCGTTATTTTGTGACGAATTCATGAACCGCCTTGTAGAGGAAGTCGATGCCCACGCGGAAGCTGGTGATGGGAATGCGCTCGTCGTTGCCGTGCATGCGCAGTATATCCGCCTCGCTCAGGGGAAAGGGAACCAGTCCATACGACTGCACGTTATGAAGACGCAGATATGCGGAATCAGTGGCCCAGGTGGATAAATAGGGAACCACCACGGCCCCGGGAAATTGTCGCGGCGCGAGGCGCTCGATCGTCTGGTAGAGCTCCGTGGTAATGGATGAGGAAGGCGCGCTCGGCCCGGCATCCGGCTGCACCGTGAACTTGACCTGCGGATCATTCACGGCTTTTTGCATTTGATCGATCACGTCCTGGATTGAATTTCCGGGCAGCAGCCGGATGTTCAGGTTGGCCGACGCCTGCGGAGGAACCACATTGGCGCGAACGCCCGCCGTTAGCTCCGTGGGAGCGATGGTGTCGCGCAGCATCGAGTTCCACACTGGATTCATCGCCGCCAGGCGCAGGGCGGCCAGGTCGGCGCGGTCCGAAGTGTCCAATGCGCGAATCCATTTGGCGATGTCTTCGTCCTCTACAGAAGCAAGTTGCTCGAAATAACGGCGCGTCATGGTCAGCAGATGCAGCGGCGTTTCCAGCGTGCCCGCTTTCTGCACCGCCGCCGCCAAATGCACCACCGGATTATCTCGTTGCGGGATGGATGCGTGTCCGGAGGTCCCCGTCGCCGTTACCATCACGTTGTAAGCCACTTTCTCGCTGGTTTGGATGGCCACAGATTGCACTTTGCCGTTTTTCAATACCACGTTTCCGCCTTCGTTGATGGCAAAACCGCAGGCGATCTTGTCCCAATATCTTTCGATCACCGCCTTTATGCTGGCGTTTCCGCCTTGCTCCTCATCGTCATCCGCCAGGAAAATGACGTCCCGGCTCAGGCGCGTCCCCGAGCGCTTGAGCCCGATAAACGCCGCCAGGTTGGCCGCCACCATGCCTTTGTCATCGATCGCCCCGCGCCCGTAGATATAGTCGTCCTTCTGTGTGCCAGCGAAGGGGTCCACGCTCCACCCGGCTCGGTCCACACCTACAGCATCCAGATGGGCGAGCAGCAAAAGCGCCCTTGAGGAATCTGGCAAAGGTCCTGCTTGAAGCCGCGCGATCACGATCCCCCTTCCCGGCGTCATCTCCAAAATCTCGGCGGGGACATTCTCTTTCTGCAGCACGCTCTGGATATATTTCGCCGCTTCCAACTCGTTGCCCGGAGGATTCGAGGTATTGATTCGGATCAAGTCGGTCAGCCAGGTTTGCGCTTCAGCCGTCAGTTGCAACAGGTCCAGTGTCCCACCCTGCGTAGGCGTTTGCGATTTCAATGTCGCCGGCGGCAGGGTCAGCATGAAGATAATTCCGGCAAGTAGGCTGAAACCATGAAAAATTCGCCTAGCCATTCCTTCTCCTCTTCCTAGACGGCTCTGCCTTCGGGCATTTTTACACGAGCCCACGATACTAACATGTCCGGCTTACCGGCCAAGCCGCGGTTCCATCAGCAATTCCATTTGAACATCACTGCAATTTATGTTTTGAAATTTGAACATCCCTTCGTTTCGTGGCACCATCAAAGCTACCGAGTGGCTGCCGGTATGCCGCGCCTCCTATGACAAGATTCATACTTGCATATACGCTCATTGCAGTTTTGGCCTTTGGGCCGCCGTTTGCCCTCGCGCAGGGTCAGGGACCACAGCGCCCCGCGTCCTCGCAGGCGCCGTCGCAGCCGCCTCCGCAATCGCCGCAGCAGCAGGCTCCTCAATCCCAACCTGCGGCACCCCAACAAGGACCCCCTCAAGGGCAAGACCAGCAGCAGTCAGGCCAGCCCGGCTTCGCCATCTCGATGACCGTCCCGGTGGTCAATGTCGATGTCGTCGTCACCGATAACGATGGCAATTACTTGAATGGCCTGAAGAAAGAGAATTTTCGCATCACCGAGGACGGCGCCCCCCAGATGGTTAGCAATTTTGGCACCACCGACGCGCCCATCACCGTGGTCCTGCTGCTCGAGTTCAGCCAGCTCGGTTATGGCTGGTTTCTGTATAACGCCGTGAACTGGGCCGATGTATTTCTGCACCAGCTCAAGCCTAACGATTGGGTTGCCCTCGAATCCTTCAATATGCGGACTAACGTGGAAGTGGACTTTACGCATAATCCTCGTGAAGTTGAGCAAGGCCTCATCTCCCTGTACTTCCCCCCCTTCCATGAATCGAACATTTTCGATGC
>QHYQ01000114.1 GCA_003224175.1 Acidobacteriota bacterium | reverse complement strand
AAACTTCATGATCTCGTCGGTGGACTACGTCTTCAACTGGGCGCGCAAGTCCGCCATCTGGCCCTTGACGTTTGGCCTGGCCTGTTGCGCCATTGAAATGATCGCCTCCACCACGGCACGATTCGATATCGCCCGTTTCGGCGCGGAAGTCTTTCGGCCTTCGCCGCGGCAGGCGGATTTAATGATTGTCGCCGGCACCGTGACGCTGAAAATGGGCCCGGTGCTCAAGCGCGTCTGGGAGCAGATGCCCGACCCGAAGTGGTGCATCTCCATGGGCGCCTGCTCCAGCGTCGGCGGTCCTTTTAATGCCTATTCGGTCTTGCAGGGTGTGGATCGCATCGTGCCCGTGGACGTTTACGTGATCGGCTGCCCGCCGCGGCCCGAGGGCCTCTTTTACGCCTTGCTCAAGCTGCAGGATAAGATCGACCAGATGTCCCTGGCGAAGCGGCCCACCGAAGTGCGCTTGCAACCCGACATGGTCGAGCAATTCAAGCGCGGCGTCATGGTTGCGCAGACCCCTTCACCCCGATAAAGCCTGTGTGGCAAGTCGATAGATTTGTGGTCGCAGCTTCAGCCGCGACATTAAGCCATCTAGAATGAGAACGGCAGTAATGGGGTTGTCGGGCGATAAAAGCGCGTTCTTCGTGCGAAAGTCATGGTGATCAGGAGCTTTCGCACGTCGACAAAGTCCACGCGGCTTTTATCGCATAAGAAAGGAGGTTTCCTGAATGGCATTTCTGCGTGCGGCGCGAAAAGATGAGATCCCCGCGGGAACCGTCCGCGAATTTCAGGTTGATGGCACTACGCTGGCTATCTCCAACGTGGACGGAACCTTCTACGCCATTCACAACACCTGCCTGCATCGCGGCGGTCCGCTCGGCGAAGGCGAACTGAAGGGCAAAGTGGTTACCTGCCCCTGGCACGGCTGGCAATACGACGTGAGCACCGGGAAAGCCGCACTGAATCCCGCCGTCGCCGTGGCCTGTTTCCCCGTCGAAGTTCGCGGCGACGATATCTGGGTCGACTGCGGCTAGCACGCTTTCGCAGGTAAACTCGTTCGAAAGCGCCGCACATGAAACGCCGCCGCTCCTTCCGGCTCAGAAGCCTTCAACCGCCATGTTGTCATCCCGAGGCCGCGGGCCCGCTGTTTGCGCCCGATCGCTTGCGATGGCGACCGAGGATCTGCTTTTCCTTTAATTCGACTAAACTCAGGCGAATACCATAGGATAAACACGAATTTCCATTGCTAACTAGATCGTACAATGCTATACTTGCGCATGTTCGTCGGTGAACTACGTCAATTTCGCGTTTGCGCTCCGGTCGCTCGCCACTGTCTCGGTTGGGCGGGCTCTTTACCCGCTCAGCGTCCCATCGATCCGTCTCCTGGCTCAGCCCTATCACCGACTTTTCCTTGCGCGGGCCGTCGCTGGGACCTCTGCCTGGAAACCGTCGATTCGTGCTGTAAGAATCGCATAATCAACACTTGCGGAAAAATGGGGAAGGGGAGGTAGTCACGCGGGCGCGATTTTGCCGGGTTATGGCGGCTAAAGACAACAGAATGTGCACTTACGAAATGCCGTAAGCAAGTGGCTCAGAATGAACACTTACAAAGAAACACCCGGGGGAGGAGTCCAAAATTCCAGCACGATTCACTTAGGCCCATTATAATCGCGGGCCAGAACGCGCGGGGCTACCCACAGGATGCGCCCGCGCCAACAGGACAACGCACGAGGCCGCCTACAGGATGCCTCGTGCGAAAAGATGATCGGACATCTCCGCGGACAACTCGCAGACAAGCGGCCCAACCAGGTCGTGGTGGACGTGAACGGCGTGGGCTATCTGGTCTCCATTCCGCTATCCACCTTCTATGCGCTCGGCGAACTGCACGAAGACGTCACGCTGCTCATTCACACGCATCTGCGCGAGGACTCCATCGCCCTGTATGGCTTTCTCACCGCGCGCGAAAAGCAGTTTTTCGCGCTGCTGATCTCCGCTTCCGGTGTGGGACCGGCGCTGGCGCTGAAAATTCTCTCGGGAATGAGCGTGGACGAATTACTCCCGGCAATTCGCGCCGGCGATCTCGTGCGCCTCACGCGCATCCCAGGCGTGGGACGCAAGACGGCCGAGCGTATCGTAGTTGAATTGCGCGATAAGCTGGCGGCCATGGAGCCACCCCAGCCGGAGCGCGTCCCGGCTGCCGGCCGCACGCAGCTGGAGTCCGACGTCATTTCCGCGCTTCTCAATCTCGGCTATGATCGCCGCGCCGCGGAGAAAGCTCTCGAAGATGTCGTCGGCAATGGCCGCGGCACCCGCGCTCGCGAAAATGCGCTGCAGAGTTTTGAAGCGCTGCTTCGCGCGACCCTGCAGCACTTGAGCCATCCGGTCAAACAGGGCGCGAAGTAAAATAGAACCATGGCGCAGACGTCCAAACGTATCGTTTCTGGGCGCGCCTTCGATGAAGACGCGCGGGTCGACGCCAGCGTCCGCCCCAAGCGCATGGCGGATTTCATCGGTCAGGCGCGTGTGAAGGAAAATGTCCTGATCGCCATCGAAGCGGCGCGCAGCCGCGGCGATTCGCTCGATCACGTGTTACTCTACGGCCCTCCGGGTCTGGGAAAAACGTCGCTGGCGCAGATCATCGCCAATGAATTGGGCGTCACCATCAAAACCAGTTCCGGCCCGCTGCTCGAGCGCAAAGGCGACCTGACGGCGATTCTCACGTCGATCGAAGTCCGCGAGGTTTTTTTTCTCGATGAGATTCATCGGTTGCTTCCCGCGATCGAGGAGATTCTTTATCCGGCCATGGAGGATTATCGAATCGATCTGGTCATCGGGCAGGGCCCCGGCGCGCGCATTCATCCCTTTCAGTTGAACCGCTTCACCCTGGTCGGGGCCACGACGCGCGCCGGCCTGATCACGGCGCCGCTGCGCTCGCGCTTCGGCATCGTGCATCGGCTGGAATACTACCGGCCCGAGGACCTGGTGGAGATTTTGCGCCGCTCGGCGCAAATTCTCTCCATCGCCCTTGACGCAGGCGGAGCCGCAGAAGTGGCCCGCCGCAGCCGCGGCACCCCGCGCGTCGCCAATCGCTTGCTGCGCCGCGTGCGCGACTTCGCCGAAGTGCGCGCGCAAGGCCGCGTCACCCCCGAAGTCGCCCGCGAGGCGCTGGACCGGCTCGGCGTCGACGAACACGGGCTCGACGAAGTGGACCGCAATTTGATGCTCACGATCATTCAGAAATTTTCTGGAGGCCCCGTCGGGCTCAATACCATCGCCGCTTCGCTCAGTGAAGAAGAAGATGCTATTGAAGAGATCTACGAGCCGTACCTGATGCAGATGGGGCTCCTCGACCGTACCCAGCGTGGCCGCGTGGCCACGCCGCTGGCGTACAAACACTTCGGTTTAGAACCGCCGCGCGCGCAGCACGCTCTTTTCTGAGTCGCCGAATCCCGATCGTGGTGAAGGGCTGTGGTGAATTCCAAAACGGTTTACATTTCGCTGGGATCGAATCTCGGAGATCGCGCCGCGATGCTCCAGCGCGCTATCGCCGCCATGAATTCCACCGGCATTCACGTGGTGCGGCAATCTTCGTTGTATATCACCGAACCCGTCGGCGCACCCGGCCAGGCCTGGTTCTTGAACGCGGCGGTGCAGGCGGAAACGTCTCTGTTGCCGGTGCAATTGCTGCATACACTGCTGAAGATCGAACGGCAGTTGGGCCGGCGGCGCATCACGTCGCATGGTCCGCGCACCATCGACCTGGACATACTATTTTATGGCTCGAGTGTAATTCGCAGCAGAGAACTGGAAGTGCCTCATCCGCGGCTCACCGAGCGCCGATTTATTCTGGTACCGCTGGCGCAGATCGCGCCGGAATTTCGCCACCCCACGCTGCATCAAAGCGTGACTCAGCTTCTAGCGGAGACGGTTGATCGCAGCGAAGTGCGGTTTTGGCACGCGGCCGCAGAGACGTAAGCGCGGTCGCAAACTTGGTGAAGAAAGAATTGGGCTGGGTAAAGAGATCGAATTTCTGCGAGTAAATTCTCGGCTGCGGAATCAGCCCAAGGTGAGCGGCTTCTTCTTCTTTTTTTTCTGTGCTTCCGTTTCTTGCCGTTCGTATTCGGCGAGTTCCTCTTCGCTCCACTGATAATCTTCGTGGTTGGAAAACATGCCCGTATTTCGACCGTCCTCGCGACCGGCATCACGGCCGCGGCGACGAGACCTGCGGTCGGAGGTGATCCCTTCCTGCTTTACCTTGCGAAGCGGAGCGCCGATCGCTTCGGTCTCCATCAACAGATCGCTCACGCGTTCGAGGAGATCGTGAAAGGTAAACGGCTTCAGCACGTAGGGCAGGTGTTCTTCTTCAAGCAGAGGCCTGGCCTGAGCCGCGGCGGCTTCGGGTACCAGGAACAAGACGCGCACGTGCGCCTTGGCCGCTTCGCCCTCAGGAGGCCGCGCCAGTTCCCTGAGCGTGGCGAAGAGAGCGCCGGTCACCCCGATCGTCGCTATGTTCGCGAGCACCAGACTCCATTTTCCTGTGGCAAGTTGCTGGAGAGCTTGCCCCCTCGAGACCGCCCCCTCAACGAGCCATCCCTCGGCTCCGAGTACCTGGCGCAACGCCGCTTGGCTAGCAGCGTCATCTTCGATAATGAGTACGCCGATGCTCTCCACCCTCTCCTACTTTCTGGTGAAGGGACGAGTATAGCCTCGCGAGCAGGCGGGGCAATTGAGACGGTTCGGCCTCAGCAGCGGATTCGACAATAGCCTGCTAGTCAGTCGGCGAATATAGGGCGAAAGCATATTGACAAGCGAATAAAAGGCGAATATAAGTAGAAGCATCTGGCAGGCGTGCAATGGCCACTCTTCCCAACCTTCGTGCTCTCGCTGGCTCCGATGAGCCCGCATCGGGCGCGAACCAACCCCTGCCTCTGTTCCCCCTAGTCCCGTGCCACCGGGACGTCGAGGGCCAAGCTCCGCCGCCACCGGAGCCGGCCGCCGACCGAGTTGGCATTGCACGCCTTGCCGCCACTTCTCCACTGGCTGACAGCAGGCGGGGCACGGAATATTTCCTGTTGCCCGCGCGCTCGATCCTAAACCGCTGCGACTCCGACCGGGTTCCCTTCACCTGGACGGTGAATCCTTACCGGGGCTGCGAATTCGGTTGCAAATACTGCTATGCGCGTTACACGCACGAATATATGGAACTCGACGGCAGTGAATTCGAGCGCAAAATTTTTGTCAAGCAAGACGCCCGCCAGATGGCGTTTCGGGAGTTGCGTTCAAGCGCCGTCCGCGGTGAACATATTGCCATTGGCACGGCAACCGATCCCTATCAGCCGGCCGAGCGCGATTTCGGCGCCACCCGCGCCATACTCGAGGAGATGGCCGAACTTGAGGGACTCAGCGTCTCGATTACCACGAAATCGGATCAGGTGCTTCGAGACTTGGATGTTTTGAAACGCATCCACCAGCGCTCGAGCTTGAGCGTGAATCTATCGGTCACGACGCCCCGGCGCGGTCTCGCCAGGCTGCTGGAGCCGAGAGCGCCGCGGCCCGATTTGCGCATCGGGGCAGTTCGCACACTGCGCCAAGCTGGAATCCGCGCGGGGATTCTGGTGATGCCGGTGCTGCCGGGTCTCACAGATCGAGCTGCGGATCTGGAGATCCTGGCGCGCGCGGCGCGCGATGCCGGGGCATGCTGGTTTGCCGCCAATGTCCTTTTCTTAATGCCAGCTTCGCGCAAGCAATTCTTTCCATTTTTGGCGGCAAAATTTCCGCAACTGGCCCGCCGGTATCAGGATTGGTACTCGCGATCAGGCTATGCGCCGGAATCCTACCGTGCTGAGATCGCCGAGCGGTTCGCATCCTTGCGTCGGAAGTATGGCCTGGAGGCGAGGCCGGAAACGCCGGAGCGGAAGTTCGCACGTGCAGAAGAACAGCTCACACTCCCACTTTAGATTCGCGATTTTCATGGGGTCTGCGATCTTTCACGAAACGTGGAACCAAAACGACTCTAAGGGGCGATGATGCGCGAGGTCTCCGGCTGAAGGTTCTGTTGGGGAAATTGGCGGCGCAGAAATTGCAGATAGATTCGGGCCCGAGGGCGTCCATTCGTCCAATTGCGTATGAGGCGGGCCAGGAAAACGAGCGCATAAAATATCTCGGAATCCTTAAGCGCCGAGGGAAGAGAATTCCACTCCGGGAAAGGGAATGTCGCTTTCGGCAGGCAGCTTGCGATGTTCGTGCTCGTAGCGATGTGCGGCAACCAAGTAAGCGCAATCGGGCGGGCAATCGAGCGTGACCTCGCGTTCTCTGCCGCAACAGGGCGCGCAGATTTTCTCGCCCTTAGCCGGGCAAAAACGCTCCGGCCGCCGTTTGGCGCAAATCACACATGCGTGTCGCTCTGCCATTTCTGCAGGACTTGCCACGAGTTACCGAAAGCACTCAGTATATCTGATGGAAGCGACCTGAGCCCACGTGGATGGGTTGGCTTCCGCTGGCGGCGTTTTGCCCCGCAGGCGCGGATTACGGCGGCCGCCGCGAAGGAGGAAGCAACCGCAAGCTACTTCAGCGATTGTGGATCCGACGTGTTCCTCGGAGAGTGTTGATCGAGCAATGAGACCATCTTTTGCGCCGCAGGCGGTATGGCTACGCCCCCCTTGCGGACGACATCGGTGGCGTTGACCTTCTTATGGTAGACGCTCTCGTTGGCGTTGTTGTCGGGGCGGAGCGTGGAGCCTTCGAGCGATATGCCAGCGAAAAGTCCGCGCGAGCGTGAATAGGTGAGCATTTCCGCGCGCAGCGTCACGTCCGTGGAGGCCGCCGCATCGCGGCCTTTCGGCCCTGCCGCCGCCGAGGCATCCGCACCAAGCTTGACCTTGCTCGACAAAATGGCATTAGCGCCGCGCGGATTCATTACGAGAATCACGAAATCGGTGGCCTGGCCGCCGAGCTGAAATCCGAAGCTGCCGCCTTCGAGTGCGATCATGGTTGGAGCTCCCCATTTGCCCGTAAAATGTTCGCCGGACCGGCAAGTCATGGCGCCACGTCCGTAAGCGCCACCGATACCAAATGCAGCTTTGAGCACTGAAGGAATGACAATGACGCATTCGGCTTTGTCCAGCAGGTCCTGAGGAATGTTGTCCGGGATGCGGAGAATCTCATCGAGTACGGCGCCACAATTCTCCAGCCGACCGGTTTCCTTGTCGGCAGCCAGGGAAGCAAGTGGCAAGGCGCTAAGAGCGATGGCCAAAAACGCCGAAAATGCCTTCTTCATTTTACCGTCCTCCTGGGCTTGGCAACCCCATCATAAGATTTTCCATGCGCCGGACGCAATTACATGAGGGTGGAAATTTAACGCCGATAGTCGAAGTTACAGGTAGAGCTAAACGTTAAGGGCCGGTTCTGGCCGGATTGGAGTGCAGGCTCTATAATCGCGGACAGCCCAGCCGAGCTTCACGCGCGAGGCAAAACAGCGCAATGACCGCTTTATTAACGCGCCGAACGCCCTTTGTCAGGGGCGGACTCCCGTGTCTGCTTTCCCTTTGTACGGCAATCGTGGCTCCGCGGACAGGCTCCGCGCAGGCGCAGACTCCCGCGACCGTAGCCAGAGCGCACACAGCGGGCAAAGCGAAAGAAGGGCGCAGCGATATCGCGCGATTCGGCGAGCGAGTGCAGGCCGCGCTGGAATCGACGGGTAATGACAAAGCTTCTTGGGGATTGATCATCAACGACGCCGACACAGGCGAGGTGCTTTACTCGCTCAATGCCGGCCGCTATTTCATGCCGGCGTCAAACGCCAAACTGTTTACGACGGCCATGGCACTGGCCACGCTTGGCCCCGACTTTCATATCCGCACGACCGTGGAGAGCGCCGGGGAACCCGATTCCTCCGGGCACCTGGAAGGAGATCTGGTGTTGGTCGGCCGGGGCGACGCCAATCTATCCAGCCGCGTGATTCCTTTTGTGGAACACGCCGAGCGCAACGGCCCGCCGGAGAAAGCGCTGGCTGATCTGGCGGATCAGCTGGTGGCGTCGGGCGTGAAGGAAATTTCCGGCGATATTGTTGCGGACGACAGCTACTTCGCTCCGGAGCGATACCCACCAGGCTGGGGCATCGACGACGCGGTGTGGAGTTATGGCGCGGCTGTATCGGCGCTGGCGATCAACGATAATTTTATCTCCGTCATTCTTCATCCGGGCGCGGCGATTGACGCGCCGCTCGTATACAGCGCAGCGCCGTGGCCGGGAATCTACGAAATCCGCAATGACACGCGGACCACCGCAGCCGGAACCGAACCAAAGCTGCGCCTCGAGCGCGATCCCGATTCGCAGACTTTTCATCTAACCGGAACGCTGCCGCTGGACGCGCCGGCGCGGGAGCTGCAGCTCGCGGTTACCCAGCCGGCCGAGAACGCTGCCGCAATTCTGATGCAACTCCTCGAAGCAAGAGGCGTGCGCGTGGAAGGACGCAGCCGCGCGCGCCATGGTGATCGCAATGCGCAGCCGCAGGCGGACTCGCCAATGCGCGTGCGAGCGGAGCACACTTCCCCGGCGCTGTTGGAAGACGTGCGGCTCACCAATAAGCTGAGCATGAATTTGCACGCGGAACTCTTGCTACGCGTGGCGGCCAGGGAAAAAGCCGGAACAACGACTATGGATGACGCGCTGGCGTTCGCGACCGACTTTCGGCAAAGCCTTGGGATCGCGCCGGACGACGTGCAGTTGACCGACGGATCAGGCCTCTCGCGTGGCGACCTGGTGACACCGCAGAGCATGGTGCAACTGCTGGCCTATGCGCTGCGACAGCCGTGGGGACCTGATTTTGTGGCCACGCTACCGGTGGCGGGACACGACGGGACGCTCGAGACTCGCATGCGTGGCACGGCGGCTGCCGGGCAGGTTCATGCGAAAACAGGCTTGGTGGAGCACGTGAATTCGCTATCCGGCTACGCCACTTCGCGGCGTGGCGCCCATCTGATCTTCTCGATCTTCGGCAACAACACAGGAACGCATGGGCGAGATGCGCTTAACGCGGTGGATTCGATCTGTGTGGCCATGGTGGAAGAGTTGGCGCCACGTAAGGAAACGCGCGGAGCACATTCAACGATCAACCGGCCGGCGGCCTCGAACCAAGCAGAGAGACGAATCTCCCGGTAAGATAATGCCTGCATGGCTTCCGCAAGCACCGTCATCACTGTATTTGGCAGTTCGCGGCCACGCGCCGGCGAACTGGATTACGAAGAGGCGCGCCGGCTGGGGAGAGAGTTGGCGCGGCGCGGCTTCCAGGTGTGTTCGGGCGGATATGCGGGAGTGATGGAGGCAGTATCGCGTGGGGCCAAAGAGGCCGGCGGCTGCACGATCGCGATTACCTCAACATTTTTTCGCACGAGGGCCAACGCCTGGGTGGACGAGGAACATGCCGCCAGCACCTGGCAAGAGCGACTATTCGAGCTCGTCCGTTTTGGAGAAGGTTACGTCGCGTGCAAAGGCGGCACGGGCACTCTGGTGGAATTAGCGGTGGTTTGGGAGATGTTGAACAAAGGCGTCATGGCCGGCAAGCCGTTTGTCACTCTGGGCGATTTTTGGGGCCCGATCATCGAGCGGGTGCGCGAAGTGGAGATCAACCACGGCTCGCGGTGGGGAGAGGCACGGGCGCGGCTGGTGCATAGCGCTAAAAATCCGGCGGATGCCGCAGAGTACCTCGCTCAGGCGCTGGCCCTCAAGGGATAATCGAGATGGGACGTCGCGCCGAAGAGATTCTGGAATTCGACGGGCTGCGCGCTATAGTGCGGGCGCGCACCACTTCAGCAGCGGGCCGCCGCGCCATCGAGGCGCTCTCATTTCGCATGGACCGCCGCGAACTCGAGCGGGAGTTTTCTGCGATCGCAGAAGCGATCGCGTATCTGCGCTCCGGCGAAGAACTCGGCTTCGGCGCTTTGGCGGACCCGGAAGCGTGGCTCGAACGGCTGGCGTTGCCGGGCGCTATGCTCGCGCCGGCGGAGCTGCTCGATGCCGGGTCGCTGATCGATACCGTGACGTCGTTGCGCGACGTCTTTCGCGATACCTCCGCAAAATTTCCGCTGCTCACCGAGCGCGCCCAAGCGCTGGCGGATCTGCGCTTCCTAGCGGCTGCCATTCGCAGGGCCGTTCTGCCTAACGGCGATATCTGCGACGATGCTTCGCCTGCGCTGCGGCGCGTGCGCGAAGGAATCGCGCGCACGCGAGAGAATCTACAGAAGACGCTCGAGCGTATTCTGCGCGCGCGTGGCAGCGAGGGTGGCGACGATTACGTCACCCAGCGCAATGAACGCTACGTGATCCCGGTTCGGGCATCGGAACGGCGGAGCCTCGAGGGAGTAGTCCATGCGGCCAGCGCGACGGGGCAGACGCTTTTCGTCGAGCCGCTCGAAACGATCGAGATCAACAATCGCCTGGTGCAGCTTAGAGAAGAAGAAGCGGCAGAGATCGCGCGCATTTTGGAAGAACTGACGGGCAAGCTCGTGGCGGAACGCGGTCCGCTCGTTCACGCCGCGGCAGCCATCGCGGAAATGGATGCAGTTTTCGCGCGCGGCCGATTTGCGCGCGAATATGACGGCTGCATTCCCGAGTTCACCGATGAAGTCGTGATCGCACTCGATGCGGCTCGGCATCCCGTGCTCGAAAGCACGCTGCGACCGCAGGGTCGCTCGGTCGTGCCGCTCAGCTTGTCGTTAGGCAAAGCGGATACGGTGCTGGTCATCAGCGGACCCAATACCGGCGGCAAGACGGTCGCGTTGAAGACCGTTGGGCTCGCAGTGCTGGCTGCGCAATCCGGGATTCCCGTGGCGGCGCAGACGGCCCGGCTGGGCATATTTGACCGAGTTTTGGCGGATATCGGCGATGAACAGTCTATCGCCGCGGACCTCTCGACATTTTCGGCGCACGTGCTGAATCTGAAGTCAATTCTGGGGACGCTCACGTCGCGTTCGCTCGTGTTGTTGGACGAAATGGGCACGGGAACGGCACCCGAAGAGGGCGCGGCGCTGGCGGTGGCACTGCTCGAAGAATTTCGCACGCGTGGCTGCCTGGTCCTGGCGACCACGCATCACGACCGGCTCAAGGCTTATGCCTCGACGACAGGCGGCGTGCTGAATGCCGCAGTGGAATTTGACGAAGAGCGTTTGATCCCCACTTACCGGCTGCGCCTGGGTGTGCCGGGCGGATCGAGCGGCATCACCATCGCGCGGAGGCTAGGCCTGCCGGAAAATATAGTTGCACGGGCGCAACAACTCATTGCTCCCGAGGCGCGCGAGGCCGCCGGGCTGATCGCGTATTTGCATCGCAGCCGCGACGTTCTCGAGCAAATGCAGCGCGAGTTGGCGGAGCAGGCGCGGCAACTGGAAAGTGAGCGCCGCGAACTGCGGGAAGAATGGGTCGCGCGGCAACGCGGGCGCATTGCGGAATTGGAGCAGAAATTCGCCACCGCGCTCGAGGAGCATGAACGCCAAATGGCGCGGGCCATCGAGGCGGTAAAGGACCGCGAACTGCGGGGGCAGCTCGAGAAACAGTCCAGGCGAAAATTATCGCAGGCGCGCGTGGAAGCGCGCAGCGAGGCCGATGCGGCTGTCGTCGCGCATCTTTCGGAGTCCCAGGCGGATCTGGGCATCGCTGCCGATAGCGCGCGGCCGCCTTCGCCGGAGGAACTCGTGGCAGGCGTTCGCGTGCGCGTGCGAGGGCTGCCTTCGGCCGTTCTGCTGCGAAGGCGAGACAGCACAAGCGCGGAGATTGAAGCCGGCCCGCTGCGGATGAAAGTGCCCTTGTCGGAGATCACCGGGGTGGTCAGCGAAGAGGAGGCTAGACGCAACGCCGGCGTGCGCTCCGGCGAAAATGCCGGGACGGGACCGCCTCGCGCGTCACGCAGTGGCGTCACAGTGCATACGGCTCCAGCGGATCGCGAGACGAGCGCCGCGGCAGATGAGATCAACGTGATTGGCTGCACGGTCGAAGAAGCATCGCGGCGGGTGGACAAATTCATCGATGGCG
>QHYQ01000113.1 GCA_003224175.1 Acidobacteriota bacterium | reverse complement strand
AGTCCCATTGAGCATTGGGATCATTTTTAAGATCCCAATAATTCATAAGCCCCTGACAATCCGGCACGGTTCTCTGATCTCCACTTGGATAGCATGACGCCAGAGGGCTGCTGATTCCGTCTCCGAGTACATATTTGGCGAATCCTGGGAAAGAAAAAGTGTAGTAGTGGCGATTGGTCGCATCTGATGTGACCGCAACATCTGACCACATCGGTATCACTTGGAGCGCAGCAACGACTAGTCTCAGGGCCTTCATGGCGATTTGCGGCTTGGGGGAAGAAGAATCGCTCACTTGCGGGGAGAAGTCAAATTGGCCTACCTGCGAAGCCATGCCCGAGAGTACGCCGGTGTCAGCATTAAGAGAGAGCCCGGAAGGCAAGGTCCCCGAGGGGATGCTCCAGTGGTACGGCTGCACTCCGCCGCCCGCGGTAATGCCGGTCTGAAATTGACTGCTGGTTTGGGCGTTCGGCAGAAAGCTCGTTGTGATTTGCAGGCCAGTTTTTGGAGCGGCAAGGCCGACACAACCTGCACATGGCAGAAGGACCATCAGCGAGGCTATCAGGCAAACCCACATCTCTGGGCGCGGGGCCTTGCTCGCGACCTTTATCGGATTACCTCCACGATAGAGTCTTGAACTCATGCTGAAATCTTCGCAGAGACCATCAGAACTCTCTACTGCTCCGACGGGCAAATGAGTACATGGCGGCGCGCGGTTCGAACAGCTGGCTTGGAGTACTAGCTTCGAGCCGAAGACGAGCCGCTTCATCTAGTGGCCCTTGCCTAACTCTTGATCGGGCTCGGTTTGAACCTTGGCACCACTCTGGAGTGCAGACGCCGGACTGAACTCTCGCACCCAGGTATCCATCCGATCACCCGTGGGAGCACGTAACTCTTCCGCTATCGTACGCACCCTTCCCCTATCCATCGGGCCGACTCCTAGAGTCCCAGCCAGCGGGCAATGAAGTTTCTTTGCATCTCCGAGGTCCCGGAATAGATTGTGCTGCCCACGGCATCGCGCAGTGCGCGCTCCACTTCATAGTCGATCATGAAGCCATAGCCGCCGTGGATCTGAACGGTATCCAACGAGGCTTTGACCAGGGATTCGCTCACGAACAACTTCGTGATGGACGCATCCAGCGAGGCGTTTCTGAGGTTGCCGAGACGCCATGCGGATCGATGGGTGAGCAGCCGCGCAGCCTCCAGCTGGACCTTCATGTCGGCGATCTTGTGGGCCACGGCTTGGAATTTTCCAATGGCCTGCCCGAACTGGGAACGCGTCCGGGCGTAGGCAATCGACGTCTCCAGGAGTCGCTCAATCGCTCCCACGTGGCTCGCGACGAGCAGGATGCGTTCCCAGTCCATGGCCGTGGCGAACAAGACCGATCCGCCACCCACTCTGCCCAGCACAGTGTCGTCGGAGACATGCATGTCCTGGAAGACCAGTTCGCCGACCGGGGAAGTGCGGAGACCCATCTTCTCGAACTTTTGGCCGGCCGAGAATCCGGGCGTGGCCTTGTCGACGAGAAATGCCGTCACACCTCCATGGAACCCCTTTTTTGCGTCAGTCATGGCAAACACGATTGCCACATCCCCCACCGGGCCGTTGGAGACGAAGGTCTTGGTTCCGTTGATGCGCCAGCCGTTGTCTGCCCGCTCGGCGCGGGTGCGCATCGCAAACGTGTCCGAACCGGAGTCGGGCTCCGTGATCGCGTGCATGCCGACCAAGCTACCATCGGTTAGCCCGGGCAGGTAGCACCTCTTCTGAGCGTCAGTGCCATGCAGCCACACCGGCACGACACAGGCGAGCAGGTGGGCACAGAGCGAGAAAACCAGACCGCCATCGCGACAGCCGTACCCCAACGCTTCCAGTGCGATGGCACAGGAGAGGGAATCGAGGCCACTGCCCCCGTACTCTTCTGGCACCGGCAGCCCCTGGATACCGATGGCAGCGCACTTGCGCCACAGGTCGCGCGAAAAGACCTGTTCGCGGTCGCGATCGGCAAGGCCCTCGTTCAACTCGCACTGTGCAAACTTGATGATGCTGTCGCGCAGAAGCTTCTGTTCCTCGGTAAAGGAGAAGTCCATCAGTTCATCTCATTCAGCCGCTGGTAGTCGATCTTGTCAGTCGAGGTCTTGGGCAGCGACTCGCACCAGACAAAGTAATCGGGGATCATGTACAGAGGCAGGTTCTCCGAACAGAAGCGCTTCAATTCGATCATCGACGGTCGTTTGGGCTCGCGGCAACTCAGGAACGCCTTGATCTTGATCCCCGCGTCTTCATCGGGAACGGCAACCACTGCGGCTTCCCTGATCAGGGCGTGGCGGTACAGCCCGGCCTCGATCTCGCCCAGCTCGACGCGGTAGCCGCGTCTTTTCACCATGCGGTCCCGGCGCCCAAGATAGGTGTAGTTGCCGTCTGCCGCTTCGACAACGATGTCGCCGGTCTTGTACCACCGTGTTCCATCGTTATCGGTTAGAAATGCACCGGCAGTTTGCTGCGGAAGCGACCAATAGCCTTGCATCACGCCGCGCCCGCTGATGCTCAGCTCCCCCTCGCGGCCACGTTGGACCTCGCACCCGTGTTCATCCACGACCTTGCCTTTGAGATGGGAACAGACCCGACCGATAGGAAACGGGACCGTACGGCTTTCCGGGATCGGCCGGGGAACTTCAAAGAAGGTGCACACATTTGTCTCGGTCGGCCCATACAGGTTGAAATACCTAGGCACCGGCAATAACGCTGTCAGGGTCCGCAGGTGCCGAACTGGGAAAACTTCTCCCGCAAACAATATCAGGCGCAGCGCGGAGTGATCCTGTTTCGCCAGATTTCCGTATTGGGCCAGCAAACTCAGAATGGAAGGCGCCGAATACCAGCAGGTGATCTGCTGCTCGGCCATCAGCGGCGCGAGGCGCAGAGGATCTTTGCCGACTTCTTCGGCGATGAGCACGAGCGTGGCTCCGTGCTTAAGGGGTACATGAATATCGAGAATGGAGAGGTCGAAGTGGAATGGTGCGTGTGAGGAAAAACGGTCGCTAGTCACCGGCTCAAAGACTTCCGAGCACCAATCGACAAAGCTGACCGCGTTCTCGTGGGAAAGCATCACGCCCTTGGGCTTGCCTGTCGAACCGGATGTATACAGGATATAAGCTAAGTCCTGCGGAGCGGATATTGCCGTTTCAGTTGCTGGTGCCTGCTGCTGAGCGTCGGCTTTATCGAGCGCTCGGTGAAGGTGTATTCCACCGCCGGTCCCATCCACCAGGAAAATGTCGGGAACCGTGCCCAGTTGTCCAGTCTCGCTGCAAAACCTCGCCTCGAAGCGCTGCTCCATGACGACTACCTTCACGCCACAGTTGTGCATGATGTAAGCGTTGCGCGCCACTGGAGCGCTGGGATCAACCGGCACATAGGCCGCGCCGGCTTTTAATACCCCGTAGATCGTCGCCACTGCATCGATGGACTTGCGCATGAAAATGCCGACGCGATCGCCCGCTCGGACGCCGCGGGCATGGAGACGGTCACGGACACGGTCGGAAAGCCGAGCCAACTCGCCGTACGTGACACGGCCCTGGCCGGGCTCGACGACAGCGGTGTGGTCCGGATACCGCTGGGCCGCGCGAATGAACAGCTGATGCAATCCCTGAAGCGTGTCCATGGCCTCGGATCCTCAGGATTTCTTCGAGTGTACAAGGGCTGCGACAGCCGCAATCGTGTCCAAGTACTCCCGGTCGGTCTCGTGTGCTTGCAGCGCGACCCCGAAACGTTCTTCCAGGAATAAAACCAATCGGAGCGTCGCAATCGAATCGAGCACGCCGCCGGTGATAAGTGGTGTCGTTTCGGTGAGTTGATTTGGATCTTCGCCCGGCAGAAACTCATGCAGAATGTATTCTTTGACGATGGTTTTGATTTCTTCGGTCATGCAAAGCTCCCTGGTCTCTGAATGAGTTGGTTGACTGAAATTCGCTTAGCGTCTCAAAAAGTAACCTCGACCCTTGTCGCGTCTCATCAATCGAGCTGTCCCTTGCGTTACCGGCCATCAGCGAACACCTACCCCGTGCGTTTGGCCTGCCAGGACATACCCAACACCGAGCCGGAGCTCGGCCGAGTGCTTTTGGATCAAGTCGTAGAGGCGCTCGGCGATCAACCGGTGGCCCGCCGCGTTGGGGTGGGTATCCCAGGCCGTAATGCAAAGCGCACTGGCGTCGCGCCCCTGCCAGAGATCAAACAGGTTGAACACCAGCATGCCGGCCGCGGCAGCGTCGTGCAGCGCCGGCACGGGCATCCGTGGCGGGTCCTCCACGTTGTCCAGTGCCACGAAGACCGGCACTGCGCCGTGCTTGCGGGCGACTTCGGACATCTCCTCGAGCGTCACCCGGATCACGCGGTCGGCCGAACGACGCAGGCGTTGATCAGCCTCGCACCACGGCATTCGGGTCTTCAACCCGAGACTCTCGAGCGCGGCCCGGCCAGAATCGAACAGCACTGGCACGCCGTCACGCCCTAGTGCCGCCACGCCCGTCTCCTGCATCAACTCGTGCAACCGGGGGAAAGGAATCCGCTCGCGACGCGCGACCGCGTCGAGCATGTGTCCAACGGTCGGCGCGGCAAGCGCCGGACTGTCGGTGAAGAACACGGCGTCTGGGTCGAACTTCAGGACCCGGTCTTCAAGCATAGCCAACTGCTGCGTAAGCGCGTAGGCGGCCACACCGAAGTTCAGCACCTCGTATCGAATTGAACCATTTCCGTTGTCAGGCCGATTCAACTGCTCCTCCAGAAAGCGAGCGAAGGTGTTGGAATCCGATACGCCAGAGCCCATCACGTGCGACGGGCCGAGTAAAGCGATGCGATAGACACCTGCCGGCTTTTCCAGCGTGCGCTCTCGGTCGCGCATTCCCCACGAGTTGGTGGTGAACGCTTGATCCTCGAAAACAATGTTCGCGTTCGGCCGGAGCTCTGCTCCCAAGAAGTCGCGTCGTAGCTGGTATGCCTTGGTAGCGCTCAAAGGCAGCCAGTGCGCCTGCTGCGCCGTGACGTTCCACAGCTGCGCACTCATGCGGCTCGTGTTGTCGAGATTCTCGTAGTAGCCCTTGTGCTGGAGCGCGGCGTCGCGGGCGTTGAGGGTTGAGCGCTGAACGGAGGCCACGATCGAGGCCACAGCTGGCGCGAAAGGTGCATACAAATCTTTCCAGCTGAGTGTCAGGAGTCCGATCAGCACGAGCATCGAGGTCGCATTCGCCAATCGGTAGGGGGAAGAGGCCGTCGAGGTTTTCGTTTCGGAGCTCGACCACGGTTTACCCGCGATCGCTAGGCCGACTGCCAACAAGCCGCCGAGGATCAGGAGTTCCCGCGCCGAGGTGGTTCCCGCCGCGCCCCACATCAACAACCACGTGGCCACCGAGTCTGCGCTCCAGAGAGACCAAAGCACACAGATCACAGCAAACGTACCGAGGGTGCGGAGCGCGAGCGCGAGGCTCCACGCGCTAACACCGCCGAGCTGGCGGGGTCGAGAGTGCTTCATTTCCCGCAAGGCTCCCATGACCACGAACGCGCCCAGAGCGCCCCAAAACAATCCGTCCTGGGGTGCGAGCGGGAACCCGCCCCGCAACCAGAACCATTGGTATGAGTGCAGCAGCCACGTCCCCAGAAACACAACGATGGTTGACCCCACGAGCGCCACGTTGGGACCAAAGTGCTTCAACTTGAAGAAGCTCGGGTAGTAGACGAGCTTCATCATGAAATCCTTCCAGTAGATATTGATGCGGCGCCAGAAGTCCGTGAAGCTGGAAGCGAGAAAGTAGAGGTGATTTGTTTCGGGCAGGCGGAACCCGTAAAGGTGAAGCACGCCGGTAATCAGATGGAATTGACCGGATACCCGCAGATAGAGCAGGAATGTCGCGAGCAGGAATTGCACGAGCTCGCCGAGGGTGTGCAATTCCAGCGCATCACCGGTGAGATGCATATACACGAAACGGTACACGATCAACTGCACCAGGCCGCGGACGATCCACTTTGTTCCCGTCTCGTAGATTTGGTGCGCGTTACGGTCGTAGTAAGTGCGACGAAAGGTCGAATAGTCGACAACAGGGAAAAGTGGAAAACAGACGTTGGGGAGCATGAAGAAATATGCAAGCGTCCTCGTCGCCGTGGGCCGCTCGTTGTCATGTTTCAGCGCATAGAGATATACCGCCAGCCGAAACATGAACATGGAGCCGAGTATGGGCCAGATGGCCATGACATTAAAGAACGTCCGGCTTTCCAACTGGTACTGGTAGATGACGAGCAGTACCAACGCCAGCTGAACGCAGACCATCGCCAATCGCATCGCATCCTGAGCGCCCATCCGCTCTGCGCTCGGGCGTTGGAGGGGGATGGATTTCGGCCCACCGGACGCCAGGACGGCAAACGGCAACCATGTCCAGCTACGTGACCCACGCGCGCGCGTCAGGGACCGGTCAGGCATCACCGCCACTGATGGAGAATCATTGCTTGTACCCATGAAACCTGTCGCCGAGCCCCAGAATGAAGCGGCCCGAGCTGGCCCGGAGACCGCCTCCGCAACTCGTTCTTGCCAGAGCGGCTTCGGCTCACACCTCACCTCGCTCAGGAGCCGCAATCGACGTACCGCTCTGGCGAACGACCGCGGCGGCTAAACTAAACTTATTAAACGACATACAAGGAAACCAGTGCGACCCTCTTGGACCGAGCCTTAGGAATCTATAGGTTTATATACACTCTCTATAAATAAGGATATCTCAGAGCCCCCGTGAGCAATGGCGGCCCATGAGACTTCTCGGGATTCGCACTGTCGATGGCGGTGAAAAATGGTCCAACATGACGGCTCTGAGGTCCCTTACCGCATTGAGCCGTGGAAACGGTGTTCTTTAAGGACGGCCCACAGCAGGTGCTGGTCGACTTCGCGCTGGAACTCTTCTTTCGGCATCTCCCGGCTTTGTGCAGGTTGCACTCACTATCGAACCGATCCCCATCCCGCCAGGCCACTTTCGCCGGAGCGCGAGGACCGATCTATAGGTGTTTCCTGCAATTCTACAGAGGCTTAGACATTCTAGGGTCAGGGGAAGCCTCTATGCTAAATGAACGCGCCAACCTGTTTCTAACAATCTTATTTTCAGTTCATTAGAAGATATCTGGAGCACGTTTCAAAACTCCCTTCGGCCCCGTGCTTGCTGGAACCAGGGTGTCGTCTGCCTAAGCACCGCGTGTGATGCAGGTGGCCAGAAACAATGCAGGCTGCAACATTCTGACGTCCTGGGCTCTGCG
>QHYQ01000174.1 GCA_003224175.1 Acidobacteriota bacterium | reverse complement strand
TCGCGATTTCCTCGAACAACTGAGCTATTTACTTTTGCCCGCGCCGGTAGACGCCTGGCTAAGCGCAGTCATCGCCGTCAGCGAGTCCATGTAGTCCCGCCAGTGCACGATCTTGCGGTCTTCGATAGTAACCACAGAGATGAACCGGTTGTCGTAGGAAGCGCCGGTCGCGACTATCTTGCCGTGTACCTCGTATTCGATGATCACGACACGCGGGTCCTGCGATCGGTGAATGACGAGCGCGTCCGCGCCATGCAGGACGATGTTGTTGCCGTAGCCTGCGTAGAGCGCCATGAGCGCCTCACGGCCATTCAATGTTTGGGGCCAGCCTGGAAAAATATATCGAAACTCGAACTCCGCATCGTCGGCGATGGTATCAAAATAGTGGTCGCCGTCGACGAAACCGGCCAAACCCTGCTGTGATATTTCGAAGAATGGGTCGAGCGCGGTGAAGGCCGCGTACTTAGGATCGGTCACAAATTGACTCCTGTTGTCGTGAGCGAAGTTCGTTGATTGGTTCGTTCAAAATTAGCCTGCCCTGGACACACAGAACGATCTCCGTTGTACATCAGGAGCGTGATTACTCACTCATGTGTCCGATGCCAGAACTCGTTTATTCGGTTCGCCGCTGTTTCTTCGACTTCCAAATTCTCAACCGACGTCACTCGGACGGCAAGCGATAGGCTGATGGGCGTTCGGCTGCTGAACCACAATGATAACCGAGCCGCCAACTCGATGTCTGCTGAGAAGCTCCAGCCCTGCCATGCTTACAGACTCCTGGAAATCTCCCACAAATGCAGCTTCTTTTATTGCGGCGGCCTGGAACCATCCGAATTGTTTAGTGCTGCCTTTTAGGTTGGAACTGATCCGACTCTTAGGCGTAGACGATGTGCGAGGTCAAAGGCTATAGGTTGGCGATTGCTTCCGTGGAGCCGACCACCCGGAAGGTGGCCAGACCAGTCAATACAAGCGCGTTTATCAGGAGTTGAAGCGGCTCAGCGAACGGTAACACTCTTTAGACGAACTTTCTCGAATCTCCACTGAGGCGCACAAATTCGGATGGTTGCAGGGTTTGCGGAAGTGGTTGAAAGAGAAGAAATTCTGGTTGCGGTGGGCCGATTTGAACCGTCGACGTTCGGGTGCCGCCTCCGATTTTGCGTGCGTCGCGGTAGAGAGAATGGGAGACTAGGGCACGATGGCGACGAATCAACTCGCCGATGCCGTGCTCGACGTGAGCCGCCCGCGCCACGCGATTTCCGAGGTGACGGGCAGGCTGTCTGGCATTTTGCAGACGATCACGGCATTTTTTCTTTTTCTCTTCGTCCTCGCGCAACCTCTCTCCATTGCGGCATCCCATATTGCTTACGCGGGCGCCGCCTTGGCTTGGGTTTTACGCCTTGCCCTGGTGCGCCGTGGCACGCTGAAGAGTTCGCCGCTGGATCTCCCGATACTGATCTACCTCTTCCTGTGTACTGTATCGACGCTGCTCTCTCCCCTGCCGGTTTCGAGCTGGGAAGGAATGCGCAAGGTGGCGCTCATCTTTCTGGTTCTGGTCGTGGCGCATAACGTCCCGAATGCCCGGCGGGCCAAGCAATTGCTAGCCGTTCTTTTTGTTTCCTCACTTGCCGCTGCCACTTGGGCAGGCTGGAACTACGTAGATGGTGTCGGTTTACTCGTACATAATCCCCTGCCCGGCACGACGTCTTATCGCGCCGGCCTTCGAGACGGCGACGTCATTCTCCGCGTCGACGGCCATAATCTCGAAAAGCCACAAGATTTCTTGCGCCGATTGAATTCCGAGCCCGCAGGCAAGCCCATGCAGCTTCGCGTCGTACATGGAGGCGGCATCGAGATTATGAAAGATGCCGTGCCCATCGCGATCCCTTCTGATAATGGTTCGCGCGCCACAAGCTTGAGCGACCTTGGAATGCAAATGGAAACGGACCGGCCTGCGCGCGCCCGGGCTTTCTACAGTCACTACGTGACCTATGCCGCCGTCCTGCAGCTCCTTGGCTGCCTGGTTTTCGGACTGTGGCTGAGTCATCGCCGATATTCTCCGCTTTCAAGCGCAATCTTCGCGGGACTCTTGCTGGTCTTTGGCATGGCACTGGCGATGACGCTGACGCGTGCCGCCTGGCTGGCATTTGCCTTTGGATGTGTCGTCGAGCTTTGCTTCTTTGTGAAACATTGGGCCAGGAACTTGATCATCCCTGCGATTGTCATTCTGGTGATAGCCGGAACGAGCCTGGCAATGCACCGCTGGCGCCGGATGGGCATCATCGATTTGAGCGATCCGGGCACCGACTATCGCATTCTCATGTGGCGCGACGGGATCAAACTGATCGAAGCGCATCCCTGGTTCGGTGTGGGCATGAACGTCGTGCGGGATGCACCGTCAAGGTTTGACCTGGCGGCCTATAAGAAATACGGATGGCAACTGCACTTCCACTCGACTCCAATCGAGATCGGCGTGGAATTGGGGCTGCTGGTCCTGGCAGCTTGGACGGCATTGATGGCAGCTTATTGGCTTATGCTGGCACGCCTGGTAGCGCAAAGCCGCAAGTTAGCCGATCCCTTTCCTTATGGGCTTTCCTTGGGAATCCTCGGCGCTACCAGTGCTTTCTTCGCGAGTTGCGTCGTGCATTACGACTTTGGAGATTCCGTGGTGGTGTTTCTCCTGTGGTTTTTGGCGGGATTGGCGCTCGCTCTCGATTATCAACTAGCGGGGCGCCAACAGAAGGGGACTACTGCTTCAGCTGGCGCCGCGGCCTAGCGCCACATGCGGAATGGTCTTCAAGAAGATCTTCAAATCCAACCACAATGACCAATTGTCGATGTAAGCCAGGTCGAACTGCACGAGACGATCGAAGCTGAGCCGGTTTCGACCCTCCAGTGTCCACAAACACGTCAGGCCAGGACGCATGCGCAAGCGTCGCCTCTGCCAAGTTGCGTATCTTTCCACTTCATGCGGCAGAGGCGGACGCGGGCCCACGAAAGACATCTCCCCGATCAACACATTCCAGAGCTGCGGCAGTTCATCCAGGCTGAATTTTCGCAGCCAACGGCCGAGGGGCGTACAGCGCGGATCATTTTTCATCTTGAACGCCGCGCCCTCGATTTCATTGAGACTCTCGAGTTCCGAGCGAAGCTCGTCTGCATTGGCCACCATGGAGCGGAATTTGTAAAGCGTGAAACGGCGGCCATTCAGGCCACAGCGAATCTGCCGATATAGGATAGGGCCCGGAGAAGTGAGCCGCACGAGGATTGCCAAGACCAGCATGACAGGCGCAAGCAGGATCAATGCTAACGCGCTCACCACGAGGTCGGCGGCACGTTTCGCAAACAGAGCAAATTCGTTGTTGGGTGTTGAGCCTAGCGTCAGCAAAGGAACGTGACGCAGATTTTCCAAATGCACGCGAGCAAAGGTTCGCGGGAAAAAACCCAGGTCCACACGAGTTCGGATGCCTTCCTTATGACAACGATCAATGAGCGGCTCCAAACGCTCCAGTTCATCGTTATTGACCGCGAAAAGGAGCTCGTCGACGACATGATTCTGCAGAATGCCGTAGACATCGGCTAAGGCAAAGATCGGATACTGCGATTTCAAGCCGCCGATTCGAGATTCCGATTCCACTCCGGGGTTCACGAAACCGATCAAACGCAAGCCCATTGGCTCACTTTGTTCAATCAAAGAAGCAAGTTCGCGTGCATTCTGGCCAAGTCCGACAATCAAGCAATAGTAAAATCTTTGCAGCTTCTCTCGCAAGCGCCTGCTGCCCCCAAGCAAGGCGACTCTACCGGCCACCAGGAGCATAAAATCAACGACGGCTATCGTCAGAATAAAGGCCCTGCTGATGTAGTCGGCCCGAACAAAGTACAGCGCCGCGTTCAAGGCCACGACTCCCAGAATGATGAGTTTCGCCGCATCGCCGATTAGCTGTTGGCGGCTGCGGAGTTCAATATCACGGTAAATGCGCAGAAAGTGGCCGATAAGAAACCAGATAATCAAAATACCGGCAAAGAGTGACCAGTACCTCGAAAACGGGTAAATAACTGGCTGCACGACACCTGAGCCCACCATGCGGGTCAGCAGCCGCATGCGGACCCAATAGGCGACCGGAAATGACAGGGCCGTGAGACCCATGTCGAGGAGTCTCGAAATGGAGCCTAGCAGCGCGGAACGACGCTCGAACATCCGTTCTCCACTCCAGCAGCTTGAAAGGTTGGCGAGCAAGCGTTGGGTCTCTGATGCCTCGCGCCAGACGAAACAGACCCGAACAAATGAAAAGCCGCCGCTAGAATTGCAACAACGCCACACCCGACCGTTCAGGCACAGGATGGTTTATTGTACAGGACTCGCCTGTTCCGGCAATCGCGCTCGACCAATCCAGGAAAAAGATGTGCCGAGCCAGCTAAAACACTCGCTCCTGCCGGCGCAAGGTTCCGAAGGTCCCGATATTCGCGATGAGCAGCGCCGCGCGAAATTGGTTGTCGTTTCGAAGCGGCCCCAGCGCAAGACGCCGGTATTCAAAGCTGATGCCACAACAACTGCCATTGTAGCTCGCCTGCACCACTTCGTATTGCAGGGTATGCTGAATCGTATCATAGGCGAGCGACGTCGCCGTATTCCACCCTTTACGATTCATCTGACCCCAGCCACCAGTCACGCGGATCTGATTCTGCCGAGGTTGCAGTATGGCATCGGTGTTCAATCTGAACTCAGCGAGGCTGAGGAAGGACTGCCGAAAGGGATGCACCGTCCCAATGAGACCGTATGCGGATAATCGGTTCGGAACCGGATCGAAGTCGGTCTGCAACTGAATGTCATATCGTGCGCTGTAGTTCATCTTTACATCGCTGACGATCGGAGACCAACGCCGAGGTTCATCAGCGAAGGCAAACGGCGTGATGGAATCGAGTGCGGCAAAGACGTTGCGCTGACCGGGGACCAATGCTCCACCAAACGTGGGATCGAAGTAATACTTTGCTGCGACACGCCAAGTGAGAAACTCTTCGGCTTGGCCGTCGCCGGTTTTGCGGAAGAAGCGCTGGATAACTCCGGATTCGACCTCGCTCGTATGCGTAATTGTGTCGTTTTCATCGAAGCGAATGATCCTGCTGAAATCCTCAATCCCGGTTACGTAGTTATAGACAATCTGAGGCTCGATCACGTGCTTCCACTTCGTCTTACGACGATTCCATATTCTCTCAAAGGCTGGAGGGCGCAATTCGACACTGAACTCACCGTCGGTGTGGACCAGGCCTTGCGCTACCGGTGTGCCGTTGACGAGTTGCTCGCCGTAATGTATGACCCGGAATCCCGCTGTGCTGGTCATGCCAAACCAAGATCCCCAGCGCATCGGAAGAGTCATGTGCGGTGCGAGTTCTGAGCGCTCCACATATTGAGCTGTATCAATGAGCGTATCGGACCGGCGCACGGCACCGGTAACGCCATCGAATCCAAAATATACGGGCCACCTGTTCCAGAAGGCGCGGTCCGTGGAGCTGAAGCGCACCTCCGGCGCACTGCGGAGGACAATACTGGTTTGCGGTTGCGCGTTCAGGAAGTCCTGATAATTAAGTGCTGCAATATTCAGGCTGAACCCGCGAAAGTGATTCGTTGCAAAAATGTCGCTGTGCTCCTCTGAACTAGTCGCCTCGTTGAATGTGGTAGCGAAAGCCAGCCGAAAAGTCAGTGAGCTTAAATAGCTGAGGTCCGCTACGCCGCGCCAACCTCGCCCGAAATTCGAAGTGAACAGGAGGTGGGCCTGGCTGCCGCCTTCCGGAATCAAAGTCCCGTTTGGACCAGCAGGTAACCCTCGATCTTCCACGCCATAATAGGTAACGCCTAAATTCATGTTGCTTTCGGGCACGGCGCGCAGATCGAAGCTTTGGCCCCATCCTCGCTTACTCAGGATTTGAGCGCCGATCTCGGCATCCATCCAATCCGTCGGCGCCCAATAATATGAATCGCCGAGTACGAAGCCGTTCACCGTATTGTTGCCGACTTCGGGCAGCAGAAATCCCGACTGGCGCACCTTTTGGCCCGCCGGCACGCTGGCATAGGGTAAATAGATGAGGGGCACCTTCAGCAATCGAAAATTCGCGCGAACCAGTACAACCTTGTCGTTAACTCTCAATGTGGAACGGGCGGAGTAGAACTTCCAAATGGGGCGGTTTGGCATGCAAATGGTCAGCCAGGTCTTCTTGAAGACGTAGGTCTGTTCGGCTACGCGGTCCACTTCGTCCGCTTCAAACGAGATCGGGTTCATCGAGAACAAGATATTAGGGTTGGGGCGCCTAGCGACATTGATGGTTCCATGGACGTGCAGGAAAACACCCTGATCGTTGCGAACGTTATAGTGGCCCTGAGGCGCCTCGATGTGTTGCGTGTTGTAGTCGAAGATGACGTGGCCGTACGCCAGGATGTCATATGTTTTCGAATCGTACTCGATGTGATCGGCCCTCAGCCGCATATCCAAATAGCGCACGTCCACGTCGCCATCCGCGATGTAGCGGTCGCCCTGTTTCTTCTGTTGAGTGGCCTCAAGGCGAACAATACCCCGTCCCACAGGTACTTGGATCTGAGCACGAGCCGATGATGCAGAGAGGAGTTGGAGCAAGAGCGTCAGAAAGCCGAGGTAGCGAACCTGCCAGACTTTGGCGTTTGCGGGATAGTTGGCGAGGGCACGCCGATCAGCCCTAAGACGATGCAAAATCGTGAACGTCCATACCGGATTGTTGCCGGCGAAAAAGATCACTCGTTTCGTCTCTGGTTGCAAGAACCGAAATTTATCTCACTACGTGCCGCTCTCGAATTGATTTCTCGCGGTCGCGATTCAGCCATTGGAGTCCAAACAGACACCTCGGGTTGGCTCCATAATTTAGTGAAGCCCCTCTAACCACTCCCGAAGACACTGCTGCCCCAAAGGAGCAGACTCGGGTGCCAAACGTGCTGTATCCGAGCGTAGCTTCTTGACAGAAAGGCCTGTTACGTTGCTGATCTCGACGGCATGCCCGATCAACCAGCGTTCAAAGTTCTTCGCTGACGCTTCCGGGTGAAACTGAAATGCGAGCACGGATTTTCCGTAACGGAATGCCTGGTTTTGGCAAATGGCTGTAGAGGCGAGAAGCTCGGCTCCTTCGGGAAGATCAAAAGTATCACCGTGCCAGTGAAGAACCGGCACACCCTCCAGGCACCGCATGGGGCTGTGTTTGCCTTCCGGAGTAAGCGTGAGTGGCGCCCATCCGATCTCTTTCGCGGGCCCCGGGCAGACGCGGGCATTTAGAGCGCGCGCAAAGAGCTGGGCCCCTAGGCATATCCCCAGCGCTGGACGGGCAAAATTCAACCGCTTCTGGATGATGGCAATCTCATCGGCGAGAAATGGATACTTCCCTTCCTCGTATGCCCCGATGGGGCCGCCAAGAACGACCAGCAGGTCGCAGTCCGCCAACTCCGGACTACGCAGGTCGCTTATTCCCGCGTCGCAATACTGGATGTGATAGCCGCTACTGGTGAGAACGCTTTCAAATGCGCCGAGATCTTCGAAGTGGGGATCAAGGGCTATCAGTATATTATTCATGGGTGTTGTTGGAAGTCGCGCTACCAAGAATCACTCGTATTTCGCGTGATGGGCTGACGGAAATGTGTGGCAGAGCCGCCCAGAATGAGTAACCTTCGCATCCTCGTCGCCGATGATCACGACATCATTAGGCGAGGACTCAGAGCCCTCCTTTCTTCGCGACCCGGATGGGTGGTGTGCGCCGAAGCTGCCACGGGACGTGAAGCCGTTACACTGGCGGAAGAGCAAAAGCCCGATATCGTGGTGATGGATATCAGTATGCCTGATCTGAACGGCCTTGAAGCCGCCCGGAAGATACGGAAACAATTGCCCAGGACCGAAGTGGTGATCCTGTCCCTGCACTATTCCGATCAGTTGGTTCGGGAAGTCGTCGATGCTGGCGCGCGAGCCTATATTATGAAATCGGATGCGGATCGCGATCTGCTCATTGCCATCGAAGCGCTGGCGAATCACCGTTCTTTCTTCACTTCCCGCGCCGCGGAAATGTTGATCGACGGCTTCTGCAGGCAGGGCACGCTCACCGAACCGCGAGTCTTAATGCGCAACCGGCTGACTTCCCGCGAAAGAGAGATCGTGCAACTGCTGGCGGAAGGCAGTAGCAGCAAAGAGGTGGCGGTGACCCTCGGCATCAGCGTCAAGACGGCAGAGACTCACCGGGCAAATATCATGCGCAAACTGGAGTTACACTCGGTCAGTGAGCTAGTGCGGTACGCCGTGCGCAATCAGATCATCGAGCCCTGACCTTCCCTCCGGGGAACCATCGTCGAATTCGAAACTCACGAATTTCTCCACGTCCCGGATACGGAAATAAACTGATAGAACCTGAAGCTGCTTTCAACGAGAAATAGAGTCGATTTGCTGTGTCCTCATGGACGCAAGACTGCGGGACATTGCTGGGTGCGACCACTCAGCACCGAGGAGTGTCTCTTCCGCGTCTGGGCCCCCTATGTTGATTCCGTCAAACTCTGCATCCTGAATTCGCCTGGCCGGTCCATTCCCATGGAACACGTTCCGAAAGGGTAACTTTCGTCTATTCATTGAGAGAGAGGTTTGCTGTCGATATTTGTATGATCTCGGCGGAAATGGGGAGAAGATGAGACCTGATCCGGCTTCACGCATCCAACCGGAGGGCGTTACCTCTCCGCAGAGCTACTGCGCGTGCGCAAGCGATCTCCCGCTCTGTTCAGTTACGATATGTCCTGCGTCGAGGCGATTGCGTTTGAAAATGAAAGAGCGCTGCTTTTGCGCCGCTGGACGAATCGCCATGAGATATTCGCCTGCTTCAATTTTGGTGAGAGCGCGGCTCGCGTGACGATTTCTTTGCCTCAGGCCGGCTGGACCAAAGTCCTGAATTCTCGCGATAAGCGCTGGGCTGGTCCGGGGTCGCCTCTCCCGGAATGTTTGCCGTCAGCTCCAAATCAACCGTTTAGTGTCGAGCCTTTCTCGTTCGCCCTTTATCGTTCTGATGACCGAGGAGAAACGTGACCGATCGCTATGTTTGCATACACGCGCACTTCTATCAGCCTCCCAGAGAGAATCCCTGGCTTGAGGCTATTGAGATTCAGGACTCCGCCTATCCTTACCATGATTGGAACGAACGAGTGACCGCCGAATGCTACGCACCCAATGCGGCCTCGCGCATTCTCGATGGGGAACAGAAAATCATCGACATCGTGAATAACTACTCGAAGATTAGCTTCGATTTCGGTCCCACGCTGATCTCCTGGATCGAGACAAAAATTCCCCGCCTCTACAAGGCCATCCAGGCTGCCGACCGGGAGACCTGCGAGCGCTTCGGCGGTCATGGCGCAGCTATGGCGCAGGGCTATAACCATATGATTCTGCCGCTTGCCCATGCCCGGGATAAATGCACGCAAGTAATTTGGGGCATCCAGGATTTTGCGCACCGATTTGGCCGTTATCCTGAGGGGATGTGGCTGCCAGAGGCCGCAGTCGACGTTCAAACTCTCGAGACCTTGGCGGCGCAGAAGATTCGCTTCACCGTGCTTGCGCCGCATGCCGCCAAGCAAGTGCGCGCCATCGGAACGAGCGACTGGAAAGACATCAGCGGAGGTCAGATCGATCCTTCGCGCGCCTATTTGGCCAATCTGCCATCGGGGCGAAGTATCGTTTTGTTCTTCTTCGATGGCCCTATCTCCCATGCGGTGGCGTTTGAAAATATCCTCATGCGCGGCGAGGATTTTGCACAGCGCCTCGCGGGAGGATTCTCCGACGAGCGGAAGTGGCCTCAGCTCACGAACATCGCCACGGATGGAGAAACCTATGGGCATCACCGCGCCCATGGCGACATGGCTCTGAGCTATGCGTTGCGCCATATCGAAACGCAAAACTTGGCCCAGCTCACTGTTTATGCCGACTTCCTTGAGAAGCACCCGCCGACGCATGAAGTCGAAATCGTCGACAACACTTCTTGGAGCTGTGTTCATGGCATCGAGCGGTGGCGTTCGAATTGCAGCTGTAACTCCGGCCGCCCCGGGTGGAATCAGGAATGGCGCGCACCCTTACGGGAGGCATTCGATTGGCTTCGAGACACGCTCACGCCAAAATTTGAACAAGCCGCGGGCGCGCTATTCGCCGATGCCTGGCGCGCTCGGGATCAATACATCTCGGTGATTCTGGATCGCTCGCAAGACAGCGTCGGCCGGTTTCTTCACGAGCAGGCCAGCCACGAGCTAAAAGACTGCGAACGAGTGCAAGCCCTGAAACTGATGGAGCTTCAGCGCCACCTGATGCTGATGTACACGAGCTGCGGGTGGTTTTTCGATGAGCTTTCCGGTTTGGAGACGGTGCAGGCGATTCAATATTCGGGAAGGGCCGTCCAACTGGCGCAGGCGTTATTTGATGGTCCCAAAATCGAAGAGGAATATTTGAATAAGCTGGCGTTGGCTCATAGCAACATCGCCGAGCAGGGCGATGGCAGAAAAATCTACGAGAACTTTGTCCGGCCTGCAATGATTGGCCTGAACGAGGTCGGCGCCCATTATGGGATCAGCTCGCTTTTCGAATCTTACGCGCCGCAAAGTCAAACCTACTGCTACCAGATCCATCAGGAAGACCACACGATGCTATCCGCGGGGAAATCGCGTGTCTCCTTTGGCCGCATCCGAATTACCTCGGACATTACTCTCGACTCCACCCGCGTAACTTTCGGAGCGGTTCATCTCGGAGATCACTACGTCACAGGAGGTGTCCGAGAATTCGTGGACGGACAGGCGTACAAAGAAACGGCCGAGAGGATCACCAAGGCTTTCGAAGGCGGCGATTTCACCGACTTGATCCGAGCAATCGATGTCGCTTTCGGTTCGGGCAGCTACAGCCTGAAGCTGCTCTTCCGGGACGAGCAAAGAAAGATACTGCAGATCATTCTGAATTCAGCACTGGAAGAAGCGGAGTCGTCTTACCGGCAGCTCTATGACAGCCGGGCGCCGCTGATGCGGTTCGTCGCTGCTCATGGCATTCCTCTCATCCGCCATTTTCAGGTTGCGGCGGAAGTCACGCTCAATGCTGAGCTGCGACGCGCCATCGAGGCGGAAAACGTGAACGTCGACTTGGTTCGAGCGCTGATGGAAGAAGCAAAAGCCGTGCGCGTTAACCTCGATGCGCCCACTCTCGAGTTTGCACTGCGCCGAAAGCTGGAGACCATGGCAGAAGAATGGGGATCGCAGCCCTGCGATTTGGAGAAAGTGGCTTCGCTGGAAGCGGCGGTCAGGCTGGCTCGCTCGTTCCCATTTGAAGTTCGCTTATGGGAAATTCAAAACGCCTACCACTCCGTGCTCGTGAGTTCAGCGAATGGAAATAAGCCGCATGGAGCGGGCTGTGACCTGCCGGAATGGAATCAAAGTTTTCGATCCCTGGGGGAGCAATTGGGAATGCGAATGTCCTGACCCATGTCCCTTCCCTGTGCTACCTAAAATCGGATCGCCGCCGAGCGGAGTGGTGATACGGGCGGTTGTGCCGCGGAGAGCTCTGGTCGCGCAGTTGCGACTAGGCAATGAATTCACTTCAGGACAGCGACCTCCACTTCTCCCTCCCTGCGAATGACGTCAATACCCACGCCGTGCGTTTGCCGGCGGACGATTAGACTTACCTTCGACGTTCCCACTCTAAGATTCTCCACCAAGATGTAATCGACCGAGGGCGGCAAATAGGAATCGCGAAAGTGTACATACGGAGTCGTGCCGCAGACGGTCATGCCCAAACTCGCCTGCAGCAGCATGAAGACCGCCGCGGCAGCCCAGGATTGCGGTGAACAGGCGACCGGGTAAAGCGTGGGGCCATCTCCGATCCTGCGACGAAAGCCGCAAAAAAGTTCAGGGAGCCTTTGGAACTCAAAATGGAGGCTCGCGTCAAACATGCTTTCCAGAAGGCGCAGGGCGTGGGTTGTAAACCCGTAATGAGCGAGACCAAGGGCGATAAGGGCATTGTCGTGGGGCCACACTGACCCGTTGTGGTAGGACATGGGGTTGTAACGCGGCTCCCGGGCGCCTAGGGTACGTACTCCCCATCCGGAAAAGAGATTCTCGTCCATTAGCCCTTCTGCAACGCGCGTGGCGCGCTCCGCACAAGCAATTCGCGTGAAAAGACAATGACCTGCATTTGAAACCGTCACGCGACACTGTCGCTTGTTTCCGTCCAGAGCGAAAGCATAGGTTCCCATCTCTTCCACCCAGAAAGCCTGCTCAAACCGCTCCTTGAGGACAGCCGCCTGTTGTGATAAATGCTCCGCGAATTCGACCAAGCCCTGTGTACGGGCCAACTCGGCCGCGCCCTTCCTTGCGGCATAGGCGTAGCCCTGAACTTCACACAACGCGATGGGAGCTTCGGCAAGCTTTCCATCCTCGCAAAAAACAGAATCATGTGAATCCTTCCAGCCCTGCTGTGCGAGTCCTCTTCCTGAATGGGGGGCATATTCTAAAAAGCCGTCCGCGTCGACATCACCGTAGCGATCCATCCAATGGAGGCTCGTTCGATGTTTTTCCAAATCGAAGTGATGAACTCGAGATCACCCGTACGGTCGTAGTAAGCTGCGGCCAGCATCACAAAGAGAGGAGTAGAATCCACACTGCCGTAGTAGCAGCCAAAAGGAATCTCCTTCAGCGCAGCCATCTCGCCTTTTCGTAATTCGTGAAGAATCTTTCCCGGTTCTGCGTCTTGCTCAGGCAGCACGCTGTCGGCCTGCGTGTCCGCCAAAAACCGCAAGACGCCTTTCGCTAGAGCGGGCTCAGCCCAAAGCACCTCGAATGCTGTGATGAGACCATCGCGGCCAAATACGGTGTTGAACCAGGGCACGCCGGCATAGGGGTACGCGCCTTCCGGATTGCCTACGGTCATCATCTGCAGGTCGGACTCCGAGCGGCTGAGCCATTCGTTGAAGCGCTCATTCGAACTCGTGACTTGGCAGAGATGCGCATCGATCCTTTCGTGGAGATGTTTCGTTTCGCTCAGCGCCTGCTTGTAACTGCGGGGTGGCCGGCATTCACGTCCCCGTTCACAGCACACATCGAGGTAAATGAAAGCCTCCGCGCGTGGCTGAACTTCCATCTCGAAATACGCGCTTTCGGCTGAAATTCGTGAGGGCTGCGGATAGAAAGTCAATCTTGTTTCGCGCATGACTTCGTCGAGGCCACAATAAGCGAACTGCACGCACGCCGAGCTGACGCTGGGCTCCTGCTGCCGGCCTCTTCGTTCACGTTTTGACCCGCGCACCTCGAAAATATCCACGAAATCAGCAGCGTATTCATAGGAGAGAGACAGGCTTACCTTGCTCGAGGCGAAATTCATAATGCGCAATCGCTCGTAACAGACGCCTTGCCAAATAAATTTCGACCGAAAGAAATGAATGCTGCCACGCGCAAGTTCGACCCTACCGTCGGCAGACAAATCGAGGTTGGTGAGGTCCACGGCAAAAAATGAATTCTTATTTTTGAGGGTAGAGCTCAGGAGTTCGAGTGGTCTGTCTTCAAATCGCAGGACCAACTTGGAAAGATGTCTCGTCTCCCGGTGATAGAGGCCGTGGGCAAGATATCCCGCTGAGAGGATGTCGCCGTGCCAGTCAAAAACTCCGCACGTGTCACCATACTTGAGAACGCGTGACCGGCTGTCGGCTAGACCTGAAGTGGCGAGGACGTAGAATTCTTCCTTGATTCGGATGATTTCGTCCAAACTAGTGCTCCGTTCAGGAAATCATCCTGGATGTGCTCTCCGGTTCACATAAGCAGGAGTACACGGCAAGGTACTCTCGCGCCATACGGTCCGCCGAAAAGCGCTCCTCGAAAACGCGGCGGCAGGCCATTCGGTCCAGACTCTCTACTTTCTCGAGAGCCTGCACAGCCTCGCCTTCATCTCTTACGATGAATCCAGTTTGCCCTTCGTCTAGTACCTCAGGGACCGAGCCGAAGGGATAAGCGATTACCGGTGTGCCGCAAGCCATGGCTTCGATCATAGCTAACCCGAAGGGCTCCGGCCATTCGATTGGAAACAACAAAGCGTAGGCATGGCCTAGCAGTTCGTTCTTCTCCGGCTCAGAGATCTCGCCCAAAAACTCGATGGAGGGCTCCCGGAGCATCGGTTCGATCACGTGCGTAAAGTACTCGCGGTCTGGCTTATCGACTTTAGCCGCGATCTTCAGCGGCATGCCCACATTTAGAGCAATGCGAATCGCTCGGTCAACTCGTTTTTCTGGCGAGATGCGACCCACCACAGCCAAGTATTTGCCCGGCGCCGCCCGGGGAGTAAAAAGGTCCCTCGGAAGTCCATGATAGACGTTCACGACCCAATTAGCCCAGGACAACGGCTTGCGTTGGGCGTTTGATATCGATGTCAAAGGCATCTGGGTGTACTCGCGATAAAGCGGCACCAGATCCGGTATATCAAGCCGGCCATGAAGAGTCGTCAGCTGGTATAATTCGAGTCTCCGGCTCACTGGGAAGTGCAGGTAATCGATGTGGAAATGGATCAAGTCGAATAGTTCGTGGCGCTGGAATACCTGCTCTAGCAACAAGGTGTGATAGATATAAGGATCAACACATTCGCGGCTTAACCGCAACGCACAGGGGGACACTGCGACCAATTCCGCCTTGGTGGTGGAGTCTCCGCCCATCTCCACCAGCTCTTCGGTAAGGTAGGAAACCACACGTTCCGTTCCGCCGTAGAGCCGCGGAGGAACGCTCTCGTAAAGCGGTGCGACCTGAGCGATTTTCAGTGGAGTCCCCTTTCTGATCTGGAAAGGCTGCGAACTTCTTCCGGGTGTGGATTGGGCCTGATGCTCTTCAGGCTGTCGCGTTGCCTTACTTGTTAAGGCTATGTTTACGGTAAGCGCTGGTTGGCGTCACCGCCCAGTCGTAAACGGAGAGCGGCGCGACAAGGCTCGAGGAATCCACAATTCCCCTAACAGTGATCGCTACCACTACAAGCATTCCGTTTCGGCAGCCTGGATGAACTTCAACGCCTGTTCTCTTGTTCGCCGAGATCCATAGCCACGGGTTCAACCCAGTTGCGAAAGATAACGTCTTCGGTGTGGCTTTGACCATACGCCTCTGTCCCTATATGAGTTAGAGGATTGTCGGTAAAAGACAGGAGACAGTTTGTTGCCATGTCTTCTGGAGTCGTTCATCGCCGCGGGACCGATCATGGCGACGCTCGCGGGCCTAGGTGTCGGAGGCATGGTGGGCGGCATTACGGGCGCCCTGATCGGCGCCGGCATTCCAGAATATGAAGCAAAAAGATAGGAGGGGCGCCTCGGCAAGGGCGGCATCTTACTGTCGGTCCATTGTGATAGACCCGATGAAATCGCCCATGCCAAGCAAATAATGGAACGTACGGGCGGGGAGGGTATCTCGGTCTCCGCAGAAGAGACCGCTCGCACAGCCAAGACTGATGGTTAGCAGTTCACCGAGCCTTCAACGGCCTCGCTAACTCCTTTATTTCCAATTGAGAGAAATACACGAAAGCTAGTATTGTAGTCGACTGGATGTTCACGGTTAATGACCTCTGCGCATATCAGGAAATTGCACGTGGGGGGCGCAATGATCGAGATGGACAACGGCACAGTCGAAGTCCTAAACCCAGCCGAAATTCTTCGCAACCAGGACGGCATCTTTGAAGTGACCTCTCCCTACGGTCACGTCTTCCAAGTGACGTGCCGCCGCGGAGTCAAGATGGCCGTTCGTGAAATCAGTGAGCCCCAGCGAGCCCCGAGGACTGAGAATATTGCGTGGCGCATCAAGAGAGTTGCCCGGGCAGTCGCATAAGCGGGTATTCGACTGGTTCGGGCGCTTAAGTCTCCCTCCTCGCGCAGCGACAATAGCGACCGTCTTTTCGGAACCGCATGTAGCGGCATGTTCCCTGACCTTACCAAGTGGCAGCTGAGCGTAAAAAAGGGGCGGAATTCGGTCAATACATCCGTTTCATATCCTGCCCGCATGCACATCGAGGATTGCGCACGCTAGCAGGGTCCAGTGACTCCTTCAGTACGGCAATTTCACAGCAGCATTTGGGATTAACACAACGATATCTCTCATTTTTCTTCATCGCCATAGTTTGGTCCCGTTGGCTAGATTTGACAGGGGAAGCCACACAACTCATCACGGTAGGGGCCCGCCTAACACCGCGCAATGAGTGTCTTGCTATAAATCTCTTCGGTTTTTCCTGTAGCAAATCGCCGCGGCGCAAGCGTTTCCTACATCTTATTATCTAAGGCGCTACAGCCAGGCACCGATAGACTCCCCTACAGCCTGCGATTACAGTGCAGCGTGCTCACGATGAACGAACTGTAACCTATACAAATCAGCAATTCGGGTTCTTGTTAGAAATTGTTCGCAAACGAGGTGAATTGTGAATCGCCTAAGCGCCGTACGCCTTCGGAAGGAACGCGAAGCAGTAATGTGCCCTCAGACCGTCCAGAATTGCCAGCAGCGTGCCTTTCGCTTGGCCTTCCGGATTACGCGTAACCAAGAGGATGCGGAGGACGCGCAGCAAGAGGCCTTACTCAAAGCTCACCGTAATCTGGATCAATTTCAGGGACGGGCCCGCTTCACAACCTGGATTTCGCGCATAGCCATCAATGAGGCACTTATGTGCCTAAGAAAGCGCCGTAGCATTCTGCATGTGCCGCTGGAAGACGCTTTACGGGAAGACGACGCGGCGCCCGTCAGCTTCGAACTACATTCCAATATCCAGGATCCCGAGACGGCGTATTCTCAAAGAGAACTCCGGAAAATACTGACGCACGCAATTTCAGAACTCCGCTCACTGCATCGGGAGGTATTTTTGCTTCGCGCTGTCGAATGCCTGTCGGTAGTGGAAACGGCAAAGGCGCTCCAGGTTTCCGTAAGCACCGTGAAGACGCGCATGCGGCGTGCTCGGCGGGAGCTGAAGGAAATTCTTCACAATGCGATCAGGCCTGCTTCGCACTCTTCAGACGAAGACGTCAGTTCGTTATCGATAGAGCCGCGCTTCGAACACACCTGGCTGACCTAGTTTGTCCGACTAGGCTCAGGGATTTCATCAGTGTCTATGCCGGCTTCCCGCAAGCTCATTCGCGCGAGCTTTGAATAGCTGTTTGGAGTGCCCCTTGTGAGATCCGATACACCTGGGCAACTCCTGACTCACTTTAAGCAAATAGCAAAACAACCGTTCTCGGAATACTGCGAATAATTCAAGCTCCCTGTTCCGGGGTGTATCCGCGGACCGCTTACGCAAGCGGCGGGAAGAAGGGCTGATGTCCAATGGCACTCTTGACGGCGGGGATCAAGAGTCGGCTCGTTTTTGATTTGCCAATGCAGCCAAGTGCACCGGCGTTCTGCGCTTGGCGCAGAATTTCAGGATATTCATAGAGCGTAGTAATAACGACAGGAATCTCCGGAGTACTGCGCACGATTTCACGTGTTGCGTCAAAGCCGTTGCGCCGAGGCGTAACCGCATCCATGACTACAATGTCCGGGTGCAATATCCTGGACCTTTCCACGGCCTCGTCGCCATCCGCTGCTTCTCCGCAGACCTCCCATCCGTTCTCGGCTTCCAGCAGTAGTCGCAAGAGGCCCCTCACGACTTCGTGATCGTCAACTACCAATATGCGAATGTGCTTCACGTCAAGCCCCTTAGGTCCTCAACGCTAGCCCGGCAACGGAGAAGACAACAATACAGCGAAGCGCCTAAAGGCAAGAGCAAGAACCTCGGTGCCTTCCGGTCCTCAAGGCGCAAGCTTCAGCTCTCTGGTGGAACCCGAACGTGGAGGCCGAATTCGAGAAGGATCCTCGAAAGAAGGATCCTCGAAAAAGAGATGAGGAGGAGTCGCGCGATTGATTCGATGCCTCGGGGTATCAGCAGCTTTTTCTACTGACCGCCCAAGAGGCAAGCTTGGTCACGTGCCATGACTGGTCGGGGCGATCGACTTCGGGTCGGTAATTCGATTTGCGCACGAACCACGGTTGTCCCGGTGGGCACATCACGATCATGTCCTCTCCCTCAGGCCCAACCGCGCTGAAGATTCCAATCTCGTTCGAAAAAAACCCATTGACGTCTTTCACATCACTGGAATCGCCAACTCTTAGCATGGTGGTCTCCGTTCTATCGACATGTCCCCCTTGAAACATAAGGGCACTTTCGGCACCAAACCTTGTGCGATCGTGACACACGAGTAACTTCCTTCAGTTGAGGTATTTCGCCGGAGATATTTTTGGAAGACGATAGGTGAGCACCCGTCCATTGCGGAAAAATGTGCCTTGCGCGCCTGATTTTTTCTAAGGCATTTCTGATGAAGGATTCGGGGTTCTCTCGCTCCGGAAACAATGCGAATCGTTAGAGTTTATCCGCTCCTCAATACGGGTTCGTGTTTCCGGCATGTATCACGAGCCATCGAAAACAATGCATGTCGAGTCGATACAATCGGCCGACTAAACTAGCGGCGGCGGCTATCCAGGCGATGCTGAGATCGCGGCGGGCGTTGGATCTCCGCCGCGATCTTCTGTGAGCCAATTGCTAGAGATCTTCAGAACCGGATACTCGGTCCAATGGTGATGCGAAGGTTATTGTGAGGGCCACTTTGGAAGTAGATTTCGTCACCTACATCCAGGCGCAAACCGATCGGCCCAAGATAAGCCTCGATGCCGCCACCCGGATAGAGGACCCCAACCACTGAACTGGCACGAAGACCGCTAACCGAGCTTATGAAGGTGGAAAAAGTGACCGGGGCTGACGAAAACATGAAATCGTCGCCACCCCCTTTTACCGTAAGAAACGCGCGCAAAGCGCCGCCGCCCGTCTGAATTTTGGGGCCGATCATGCCGTGCAGAATGCGTAGACGTGATGTGCTAAAGCCCTCGACTGTGCCACTAAGCCCGGTGAAGCCCTCGCTAAACGACGCAGCAAAGTCATAATTCATTTCAGGCTCGATTTGCCATCTTCGCGAGACATTAATTGATAACCGCGCTCCCACGCCACCAAAGGATGTCGCACCTGTGCCTGCGAGAGAGGGGCCCCGAGTTGCGCCGAGACGGAAGTAGTCGCCGAAAATGCCTATCTCGGCGTGATTTCCGGAATCTTGCGCTCGTGCCAAAGGCGGCACCGCAAAAATCAATCCGCCCGTCATCAGGAATAAGAAAACGAGCCGCTTCATAATTTCCTCCTGTTAATTCTTCCTTTCTGCATTTGAGAAGTCGAAAACATGTTCTACTTCAGCAATAAACTCCATCAAGGGAGCGGGGCGACTTCATCCCTGGATCGCATTTTTCTTTTCCGCACCGCGTCGTCAGTCGGCGGCACCCGGAGTATGTGACGCTCCGCCGGACTCCTTCGCAGTTCGATTTTTGTGACTTCTCCGGCTGCTTTCCCCTGCCTCCGGAGGCAGTTCACCGAGCGGATGCGGAATATCCGGCGCGGCGGTTGGCGGGGAAACAACCCGGCCCTTCGTATCGGAGAGGGCCGCAGAAGTTCCCCCTACCAGGCGTTTGGTGTGCTTGTTTTTGGTCTCCGAGGCCATGCGTACTTCCGAGCGCGGTTCAAATGAGCCACTGCTTCGCAGCGCCTATTGTTTGGGCGTCGTGCAGGCCAACGCTCCGGGCGTCTTCCAGCCACTGCCTCAGTTCGCTGCGCGCACGTCGCATACGAGCCTTCACCGCGCTGGCGGAGATTTGCAGAACTTTGGCGGTTTCGCCGGTGGAGAGTTGCTCAACCGCCCGCAACAAAAAGACCACGCGATAAGCGGGCCGCAGTCTTTCCATCGCCCGCTTGAGCAGTTCTCTAAACTCTTTCCGGGAGTAAGCTGCCTCCGGGCCCTCGATGGGAGATTGGAAGTCCTCGGAAGCAGCATTTTCCTCGGCCGGCTGGATCGTCTCTTCCAGCGGCAGATAGAAAGCGCTGCGCCGCTTGCGCAGACACATCAACGCCTCGTTAATGGCGATTCGTGAAATCCAGGTGGTCAAGCGAGACCGACCCTCGAACTGGCCAAGCTTGCGATGCACTTTGAGCAACGTCTCTTGTTGCACATCTTCAGCATCTTCCGTATTGCGCGTAATGCGCAATGCCAGCCGATATACGCGCTCCTGTGAGGGGCCGATCAACTGCGCAAACATAGCGTCGTCGCGTTTTTTAATTTCCAAGGCGGGCCGTGGCTTGTGGCCCGCATACTCCGCCGTAGCTGGCCTGTCCAGAAGGTGCCTTCCTACGGCAATGGAGGAACTCACATCGCACCTCAATTCTCTGGGCGCACCAAACTGCGCCGTATCAGTGTCAATCTAGATGCGGGGTCCGAGATCGTCCATCGGGAGCAGGCTGTAGCATCCCGGAGGAGTACGTGTAATCTTCATGCAGTAAGATTGGAGCAAGAGCGAAATAAGCGGAGTCTTTCGAAGCTCTTGGCGACCAGCTCGCGACGACGGGCGATTGCCAATTCTCGATTTTTGCGAGCGCGCTCCAATCAGGCTTCGACGATGTGATTGCGAATAGCATAGCGAACCAGGGCTGTAACGGAGTGGCAATCGAGCCTGCGCATGATGTTGGCGCGGTGCGTTTCGGCAGTCTTCACACTGAGACCCAACGCGCAGGCGACTTCCTTGCTGCTCTTTCCTTCGGCCAAAAGCTGGACGATTTCGCGTTGTCTGCCCGTCAGACGGAAACAGCCATCTTCCGGCAGGGTCTCTTTTGTACTCTTATCCAGATATCCTTCCAGCACTAATTGTGCAACCTTTGGCGTGAAGAAAGTCTTGTTGCGGCGCAGCGCGTCGACCGCAGTGACGAGATCCCGGGCTGCATCGGATTTCAATATATAGCCGCGAGCGCCTGCCTCGAGCACCTGTTGGATCAGCGGGTCCGAATCGTACATGGTTAGTACCAACACCTTGGTTTGCGAGACGCTTTTGACAATTTGACGGGCCGCTTCCAGTCCATTCAGGGAGGGCATGCTGATATCCAGAATGGCAATGTCGGGTTTTATCTGGCGCGCTTTCTCAACGGCATCTCTGCCGTCCACGGCTTCTGCGGCGACTTCCCAGCCGGCTTCCGCTTCCAGTATTGCACGCAAGCCCTTCCGAACGATCTCATGATCGTCTGCCACTAATAGCCGAACTCCCATCATCCCTCCTTCCTCCTTCGCTTGTGGGCTGTAATTCTTCTCACCACCGCGAAATTCTTTGAGACGATGGACACCAGCACGCGTACGCTTACGTGGCGCGGCGGGGCTGGGTAAGTGGGATAGAACTACTGAACGCAAATCGAATTTCGCTGGGCGTTACAACTGCTACTGGAGACACGGAGTCCCCGGCAAATCGAGTGCCAAATTCGAACTTGTGCGCAATTACCCCAATGCCTTGAATACTCACGCCTTAGTTATTTCAGGTGCACCTGAATAGGCACACCAGCGAGACAAGACACCCCGTTTTTACACGTTGGCGTCGCTAAAAGACACGCTCTACCGGCAAATTCCAGGTCCAACGTCTCTCCGCGAGAATCGAGGTCGCTCGAACGGGGCTTCTCCGAAGGCGCGTCGCTGCACGCAGCGTGATAAGGCGAATATGAGCTCCAAATACCGGCCTGAATGGATTGTGACTAGATCATGTACGCGCTAGCTTGGGTAGGCGGAGAGCAAAACCGTGACTCTGCAGACCGCAAAATCCGGATGCCAGAATAACGTGAAGCGCGACGAACGTTACCGCTGTCTTAATCCTAAATGCCTGTGTGAAGTAAAAATTTCCAGAGAGCCGCTCGTGGGTGCTCAAACGACACAAAATCTGCGTTGCTGTTGCGGCAGCGTAATGGAAAGGGTCTCGTGAGCATCGTGGCGTGGCGAATATCCTAATCCTAGAGCTCAGTGAGCTCTGTCTCAGGGCCGTTTCCCCGGCCACGAACCGCCTTAGAAACGCTCTCTTGACCCCATTCTAAGATATCACGCACCTGCTCAAGAGAACGGCGACCCGTCTTCCGCAGGCGCCTCCTCGCCCGACGCGAAGTGAGCGCAATCCAATCTCTGGTGTCTTCACCAGATTGGGGAGCGAACAAGAGTGTCAACCCGACTCCTACTCCAAAACCAATCAGCAAACCCAATACAGTCCTTCCCTTTGGCATGGTGTGTCCCCTTCGCGCGTGACGGTCAATGAGATTCGGCCGGGGTCTGCTTTCCCACCAGGGTCGACTCCGCAGCGGGCTCTGCAGCTTTGACTGACCGCTGCTTTTCTGTGCGTGCTTTGTGTTTCACCAGGAGTTGAGCCAACTCGATACCGATGAGGTGGGCGTCCATATTCGCTCTTGAGCAGTAAGGGGCTAAGCTTCCTGCCTCGCGGAGGCACGAAAGAAATCCTGCTACACCGCTGGAGGATAGGCCGGAACACGCCGCGCTTACCATCCGGAATGAACTGTAGGTTGGAGAGGAAGCTTTCTATACGTTGGTAGGACCAGATTACAAGCGATGAGAGGTCGGGCCAGCCGGGGCGAGCCGATGAACTCACCAGCGCAGTTCTGGTATCCTCTCTGGTATTCTGGACATGATGAAGCGACACTTTTCGTTGGTAACATTTATTCTGACAGGAGTGGCGCTCCTGGCGTTGCCGATCCGCTCGCAGCAACCGCGAATTCAGGGGACCGCAATTTCCCAGGCACAATCGCCCTCCGCACCCCTGCCTCAGCAAAATCCCTCTCCCGGGACCAATATCTCGCAAACCCCGCCAGTTGCGCCCTCCCAGGAAATCCCCGGGCTAACCGTGGTTCTCGATCCCGCTCACGGCGGCACCGATTTCGGCGCGCGTGGCCCCACAGGGCTTTCAGAGAGCGACGTCGTCCTGGATTTTGCTCGAGCGGCTCGAATCGCGCTCGAAGCCCAGCGTCTGCGCGTGCTGCTGACTCGCGAGGGCAACCAGGATCCCAGCTTTGATAATCGCTCGGCGATGATCAATGGATTGCGCAACGCAATTTTCGTGTCCCTGCACGTTTCTTCGAGCGGCCCGGTGGGAACAGCGCGCAGTTACTATTATGTTTTTCCATCTGACCCGATGCCGGTAACCAGTCCGACTGCAACCGCGACCACAGCCCCACAAACTCCTTCCGCGCCGCAAACAGCACCCTCGCAGATAACCGCGCGCACCACCCTGATCGAATGGGATCATGCGCAGCGGTCCTCGGTTGATTTGAGCCGGCAATTAGCCACTCTGATACAAACCGAGCTTCTACCCCGGTTCAAGGGCTCTCCAGAAATGCCCATCGCCGCGCCCGTGCGCCAGTTGCGTACGATCGCCGCGCCAGCGATCGCGATCGAACTCTCCAACATCGATGTGACCGACGCGAAACGCCTCGAACAGATGGCGCAGCCGCTGGCCGACGCAATCGGCCGGGCAGTGGCCGAATTTCATTATCCTTTCAACCCGGCGGCTGCGGCTAGTACAGGACGTTGATGCCGCGCCTCTGGAAGATCGGTATCGTGCTTCTGGCGTTGCTGGCATTCGCCGCCGTCCTGACCTTTCCGGCCCTGCTCCGTAGTGTCCTCGGATTACGGCGTGCAAACCGCACCGAGGAACAGGCGCGCCGCGCCATCGTGCCTCCGATATCCACACCGACCGATAACCGTGAGAAGGCTCAGCTTTTCTGGTTGTCTCCTGCCTCTCCGGACACGCTCGAACCCAGTACCGTGGAATTGGACCTTTCCGCCGACTCGGAAAAACGAGCCAAACAGCTGATCATGGCGCTGATCGAGAAACCTCCCAGCCAGACCCAGCGCACACTTCCCGCAGACGCAGTTTTGCTGCAGTTTTATCTCTTGCCTGATGGAACGGCCATTGCGGATTTTTCAGAGACTCTGGGGACAGAAACTCCCTCAGGAATTTTGAATGAAGAAATGGCCGTGGACTCGATCGTGCGCACTCTAGGGGCAAATCTGAGCAACGTGCGCCGAATTAAGTTCCTCATTCGCGGGCAAGACTCCGAAACCCTGGCGGGCCATTTGGACCTGAGCGATTTTTTCACCGTCACCCCTCAAATGCCTCCGCAAACCCCCGCGGCTGCCGCCGCCTCGGAAGGCCGGCCGCTCACGGCGAATCGTTTGGCGTCCAACCCGCCGCGCGAAAGCCAGCCGGAACGTGGGAATTAGGAGCGTCAGACGATTCTTTCCATTCTGGCGGCGGTTACACTTTGCGTTCTCGCACTTGGGGGATTCGATCTCGCGCGCGGCCTCCGTTCCACCAAGTACCTTAAGAATGCGCCCTGCCGTCTAGGCGCCGACGTTCCGCGTGTTTCCGTCATCGTCCCCGCAAGAAACGAAGAAAAAAAGATAAGGGACGCGCTGCAATCTGTCCTCAGGCTGGATTATCTCAATCTCGAAATCATCGTTCTAAACGACCGGTCGACCGATCAGACCGGAGCTATTCTCGCGGAGATGACAGCAGATGCGCGGCTCCGGGTTATGAGCATCACAGAACTTCCCGCAGGCTGGCTCGGGAAAAATTATGCTCTGTACCAAGGCGCAGAAAGAGCCAGCGGCGCACTGCTTCTCTTCACGGACGCGGACGTAGTCATGGACCCGAGCACTCTGGCAAAAGCCGTGAGCTATCTCCAGGCCAACCATCTGCACCATCTGGCGGTAATGCCGTCCGTGCGCCTGCCTAGCCTGGCTCTACGCCTCTTCTGCTCTACCTTTGGCGTTTTCTTTTCGGGCTATATGCGACAGTGGAAGGCAAAGGATCCCGCAAGCAAAAGCTTCATTGGGGTTGGCGCATTTAATCTCGTGACCATGGAAGCCTATAAGGCATCGGGGACTCACCGGGCGATTGCCATGCGCCCGGACGACGATATCAAGCTCGGAAAGCTCTTGAAGAAAGCGGGCTATGGGCAGGAGATGCTTTGGGGGATGGGACTCCTTACCGTCGTGTGGTATTCGTCGATGCGCGAGTTGATCGAGGGCCTGATGAAAAATTTCTTCGCCGGTCTCGAATATAACGTGCCCATCTCTATTGGCGCAGGCATTGTGGTTTTATTGCTGAATGTGTGGCCCTTCGCGGCAATTTTCGCGGTTAGAGGGGTGGCGTGGATCTTATATACGTTGGCCGTAATCGTGATGCTTGTGTTCATTTCAGACGCCAACCGTTTCTACGGATTGCCGCGGTGGTATGCTTTGGCCCATCCTTTCTCGGCGGTTCTTTTCGTCTACATCCTTTGGAAATCGATGGTGCGGACACTTTGGACTGGGGGAATCAATTGGCGCGGCACACATTATCCGCTAACGTTGCTGAGAGCCAATCGCGTTTAGCCTGATGGACCCGGCTTGCCGGGTTGACATCACTGGGCCCGCCCGGCAAACTGCACACTGGATTTTTTATCTGCCTGAATCGAGGAGGCAGCTTGCGATCTGACGGACGCGCCTGTGACCAACTGCGACCCGTAAAGTTGACGCCGGATTTTATTCCAGTGGCGGACGGGAGTGTTTTGATCGAGATTGGTCAGACGCGCGTGATCTGCACCGCGACTATAGATGACGGCGTGCCCTCGTTTCTGAAGGGCACCGGCAAGGGCTGGGTCACCGCCGAGTACGGCATGTTGCCGCGCGCTACGGAGCAGCGCACACCACGCGAATCGACGCGCGGGAGGCAATCCGGGCGCACGCTCGAGATTTCGCGCCTCATCGGCCGCTCGCTCCGCGCCGTAACCGACCAGCAGAAATTGGGCGAGCGCACAGTCTGGCTTGACTGTGACGTCATTCAAGCCGACGGCGGCACGCGCACGGCTTCCATCACCGGAGCCTATGTGGCCATGGCCATGGCCTTTGAGCGCATGGTCGCCACAGGCATCCTAAGATCGATGCCCCTTTTGGATTCCGTTGCCGCCACGAGCGTCGGCCTAGTTCTGGACGATCCCATGCTTGATCTCTGTTATGAAGAAGATTCCCGCGCCGAAGTAGATATGAACGTGGTTATGACCGGTGGGGGCCGCTTCGTCGAAGTACAGGCTACCGCCGAAGGCAAACCGTTTGCAGCCGGCGAACTCGATCTGCTACTAAATCTGGCCGCCGTCGGCATCCGGAATCTAACTGAGCATCAACGCTCGCTTGTGCCCCCGAACTTCATCACTCGTGCGCGCTAAGAAGGGAGTGGCGTCTGCCCGGGACGCGGCCGTTCATTTGTCCCTGGCTTCCTCGAATCCCAGCAAACTCAAAGAATTCCGGGCATTGGCTGCGAGTGCAGAGGGTATGGTTTCGGTCGACCTCCAACTTTTTCCAAATTTTTCGGGAGTGCCTCCCTTTGAGGAAACCGCGCCTACCCTCAGCGAAAACGCAGCCGACAAGGCGCTGCACTACAGTCGCTTCTCAGATCTCCCCGTGATCGCGGATGACTCAGGCCTGGTCGTGCATGCACTCGGTGGTGCGCCCGGGGTGCGTTCGGCCCGCTATGCGGGGCCCCATGCGTCCTCGGTGGAACGAATAGAGAAATTGCAGGCCGAAATGCGTGCACGCGGGTCACAGGACCGGCGAGCGCGCTTCGTCTGCGTGATTGCCCTGGCCGTGCTGGGGCGCGTCGTTGCCGTTTTTTCGGACGCAGTTGAGGGAGAGATTCTGGAAAGTCCTCGCGGCACGGGAGGCTTCGGTTACGACCCGATTTTCCTTTTCGGCCCGGCCGGCAAATCCTTTGCGGAAATGTCTGCGGATGAAAAGAACCGATGCAGCCATCGCGCTAAGGCCTTTCGCAAGCTGGCCGACTTTTTTGCATCTTCACCTGTGCTATAGTTTGCCGCATTCGGCCAAGAAAATCGCCGGCCATGAAAAAGGCAACAAATCCTCGCAGCGTGAAAAGCAAGAAGCCTGCGCATGCAGCTTCGAAGAACGGCCGTTCCGGTCCGCGCAGGCCAGCCGGTACAGATCCGAAGCGAGTTCGAGCAATCCTGGCCAAGCTCGACGAGGCTTACCCTTCGGCGACTTGCGCTCTCGAGCACCAAAATCCATTCCAATTGCTGATCGCCACGATTCTTTCCGCACAGTGCACCGACGTGCGGGTGAATCAGGTGACGCGGTCGCTGTTTCAGAAATATCCAAGACCCGAGGATTTTGCTTACGCAAACCCGCAGGATCTCGAAGCGGAAATTCGCCCGACCGGATTTTTCCGCTCCAAAACGAAATCCATTCAGGCTACGAGCAAGAAGATTGTCGAAGAATTCTCCGGCGAAGTGCCGCGAACCATGGAGCAATTACTGACCTTTCCAGGAGTGGCACGCAAGACGGCCAACGTTGTGCTAGGCACAGCCTTTGGCATTCCATCAGGGATTGTCGTCGATACTCACGTGAAGCGCCTGGCCGGACGGCTGGACCTCACTCGTAACACGGAGCCCGGGAAAATCGAGCAGGATCTCATGCAGATCATTCCGCGAGAAAAGTGGATTATGTTCGCGCATCAGTTGATCTGGCATGGCCGGCGCGTCTGCCAGGCGCGCAAGCCCCGTTGCATGGAATGCAACCTGGAGAAAATCTGCTATTCGCAAGATAAGATCATTTAACTCGCCGATGTACTCGGTCCTCATCATCGCCCGAGCGTAGCCCCGGACCGCCTCATGCGCTCCCATCGAACCGAAGGACTTGAACCCCGGCAGGAAGCAATTTCCCAAGCCGCGGGCACACGCATCACCGTCGCCGCCCGCCTGGACCGCCTACCCAGATCGCGCTATATCCGCAAATTGATCGTCCTGTTGTCGCTGGGCGCGTGCTTTGAATTCTACGATCTCTTTTTTTCCGCCTACATTGCTCCAGCGTTCTACAGTACCGGCATTTTCACGCCGACCACGAGGGGCTTCCTCGGAATCGAAGGCTTCGCGAGTTTCGTAGCGGCCCTTTTCGCCGGTCTTTTCGTCGGTACGCTTGTCTTCAGCCCGGTTTCGGATCGTTTTGGACGCAGGGCAATTTTTAGTTTCTCGCTGCTTTGGTACTCCGTGTGTACGTTCGTGATGGCTTTGCAATCGACGTCTGCGACCATCAATTTGTGGCGCTTTCTCGCTGGAATCGGACTGGGCGTGGAAATGATTACGATCGGTGCGTACGTTTCCGAATTGGCGCCCAAGGAGACACGGGGCGAGGCTTTCGCGTTCAATCAGTTTCTCAGCTTTTCGGCCGTCCCGGTCGCCGCTTTGGTTTCCACTGTGCTCGTGCCGCGCCGTTTGCTGGGTCTCGATGGCTGGCGATGGGTCGTGATCATTGGCGCCTCGGGTGCAATTTTTGTTTGGTTCCTTCGTCGCGCCATTCCCGAATCCCCGCGGTGGCTCGAGCAACGAGGACGCGTCGAGGAGGCGGATCGCATTATGCAGGACATTGAGCAGCGCGTGCGCTTGGAAACCGGAGCAGCCTTGCCCGAACCGAGGTTGGTCGAAGGCGACGTTTACCCAGCACGCGGGTCGCTCGGAGAAATATGGAATAAGACCTATCGCGCGCGCACCGTATT
>QHYQ01000112.1 GCA_003224175.1 Acidobacteriota bacterium | reverse complement strand
GGCGCGGGTGTGGTTGTCGATCCCGCGGCCTTAGTCGCCGAACTCGATAATCTCAGCGCCGCCGGCATCGACGTGCGTGGGAGGCTGCATCTCGCCTCGCGTGCCCATCTGATCTTCCCCTACCATCGCCAGCTGGAAAAGGCAGCGGAAGCGGCGCGGGGCGCGGCCAAGATCGGCACGACCTCCCGCGGTATTGGTCCCGCGTATGAGGACAAGATGGCGCGCTGCGGCTTGCGCGTTTGCGATTTGCTGGAACCGCCAAGGTTCCGCGAAAAACTGGCGCGCGTCGTAGAAGAGAAAAACGCAATCTGCCGCGCTGCTTATGGCGCCCCGCTCGATGTCCAAGGCCTCTGCGAAGAGTATCTCCAGTATGCGGAGCGGCTGCGGCCCCTGGTGGTGGACGCCTCCTCGCTTCTGAATCGGGCGCTCGATGAAGGCCGCTCGGTGCTTTTTGAAGGTGCGCAAGGCACCATGCTGGATATCGACTACGGCACCTATCCCTTTGTAACCTCTTCGAATGCCACTGCCGGTGGCGCATGCACCGGCCTCGGGGTTGCGCCCACGCGCATCACGGGAATCGCCGGCGTGACCAAGGCCTACACCACTCGCGTAGGCAGCGGCCCGTTTCCCACGGAAATGCCTGATCTCGACGCGCGCGAAGTGCGCGACCGGGGCAAAGAATACGGAGCGGTCACCGGCCGTCCGCGCCGCTGCGGATGGCTTGATCTCGCCATCCTCCGCTACGCGCTGATGCTCAACGGAATCACCTCGCTCATCGTCACCAAGCTCGACGTCTTCGATACGCAGCGCGAAATCCAGGTTTGCGTGGGCTACTGCTACAAGGGCACTCCCATTCAGGAAATGCCCGCCGCAGCCGAGGACTTCGAGCACATTCGCCCGGAATACCGCACGCTGCCCGGTTGGCAAGCCTCCACCGAAGGCATTCGAGACGCCAAAGATCTCCCGAGAACTGCTGTCGATTATCTGAAATTCATTTCCGATCAACTCGAGGTCGAAATCGGCATGATTTCCACGGGTCCGGAACGCGACGCGACCATCGTGGCTTCCGGAACGCAATTTGCCTCCTGGCTCTGAGTGGCGGGAATGCTGTCCTTTGAAGAAGCCCGGGAAAAGGTAATCGCCGCGGTTCGCGGCCTGCGCGGCCCGCTGGCGATGGAAACCGTCGAGCTTTCACGCGCCTGCGGGCGCGTGCTGGCGCAGCCCATCGCGGCGGATCGCGACTATCCGCCGTTCGATCGCTCCATTCGCGATGGCTTCGCCCTGCGTGCCGATGATGCCGTTTCCGGCGCCACGTTGCGCTGCATTGGCGAAATCAAAGCGGGCAGCGGCTTTGATGGCGTGGTCGGCCCCGACGAGTGTGTGCAGATCATGACCGGCGCCGCTGTGCCGGCCGGCGCCGATGCGGTGGTCATGATCGAGTACGTTTCCATTGACGGAGAGCGCGTCACGCTGCGCCGCCCTGTCAGCCGAGGCCAAAGCATCGTGTCGCGCGGCAAGGAGGCTCGCGCGGGACAGCAACTGCTTGCGCCCGGCACGCGGCTGGGTTATGCCGAAATGGCCTTGGCCGGCCAGGTGGGCGGCCACCGCGTGAGCGTTTTCAAGCGCACGCGAGCCGCCATTCTCTCCACGGGTGACGAAGTGGTGGATGTCTCAGCAACTCCGGGACCGTTGCAGGTTCGCAATGGCAATAGCATTGCGCTCGAAACCCTTGCCAGCTTAACGGGAGCCGAAACCGAATCTTTGGGAAACGCGCCTGACGAAGAGAAGGAACTTCGCCGTCGCATCGAACGCGGTTTGGAAGTGAACCTCCTCATCATTTCCGGCGGCGTCTCCATGGGCAAGTACGATCTCGTGGAGACAGTCCTCAGCGAGTTGGGCGCCCAGTTCGTCTTCGATTCGGTGGCCATCCGGCCGGGCCGGCCGGCCGTTTTCGGAGTCTGCCGCGGCAAGCCCGTTTTCGGGCTGCCCGGCAATCCGGTATCCACCATGGTTACACTCGAGCTGTTTGTGGTGCCCGCGATTGACGTGCTCAGCGGCGCGGAACCGCGGCCGCTGCCGATTTTCCGCGCGCGGCTCGCGCATGCGCTTCAGGAACGCAGTGAATTGACCCATTTTTTGCCGGCTCGCGTGCAGACCGTGCGGGGCGAACCGGAGGTTTCGGCTCTGCCGTGGCAGGGTTCGGGCGATGTCGTTGCCATGGCGGAGTCCAACGCATTTCTTGTCGTTCCGCCCGAGAAACTCAATTGGGATGCCGGCGAAATGGCCTTGGTGCTGCCTCGCCGCGGCCTGCTATGAAAAAACTCTCCCATTTCGGCAAGGGCGCGGAAGTGGCGATGGTGGATGTCAGCGCCAAGGCCACTACGGTGCGCAAGGCCTCCGCGCACGGATTTGTGCGCATAGGCCCTTTGGCGCTCGAGCAGGTGCGCGGGCGCAGAACGCCCAAGGGCGACCCGCTCGAGATCGCCCGCATCGCCGGAATCGCCGCCGCCAAACGCACTTCCGAGTGGATACCTCTTTGTCATCCTCTACCGATCACGCACATTGATGTGACCGCGCGCCTATGCCAGAATGGCGTCGAAATCACCTCGCGCGTTACGGCCGCGGCCCAGACCGGTGTGGAGATGGAAGCGCTTGTTGCGGTTGCCGCCGCAGCGCTCACCGTCTACGACATGTGCAAGGCCCTCGATAAGTCGATCGAAATCACGGATATCTATCTGGTCGCAAAGACGGGGGGCAAGAGCGGCGATTATCGCCGCAATGCGCAAGGCCAAGTGCGAGGTAAAACGCAGCGAGCCAAATGAATCCTTCTGCCAAGAGCGTGAATGTTCTGATCGTGGATGATAATCCGTTGGTCCGCGAACTAATGGCTCAGGCGCTCGATCCTGTCTGCCGCGTGATCATCGCCTCAGATGGCGCCGATGCCCTTCTGAAGGCGGTGGACGCACCGCCCGATCTGATCATCACTGATTTCAAAATGCCAGGCCTTGATGGCCGTCAGCTCTACGACAGGCTGCGCCACCGCGAGGCGACGCGCAACACCCCTTTCATTTTCGTGGCCAGCCATGGCGATATCGAGGAAAAGCTGCGCCCGCTGGTGGCTGCCGAAGATTTCCTCACCAAGCCCTTCTTTGTGGCCGATCTGGTCCGCGTGGCGAAAAAATTTGTCGATCGCTTGCATCTTGAAAAACTGCAGCAGCGTGCTTCGCGGCCGGGCGTCATTCAAGGGCGCCTCGAAGAGATGAGTGTGACGGAACTGATGCAGTCGCTCGAAATGGGGCAGAAGTCCTGCCGGTTGGCTCTGCGCCGCGGTAATCAGAGCTGTGAATTATATTTCTCGGGCGGGCAATGCAAGGACGCAAGGCTGGGCAAGCTCGAAGGTGATACGGCCGTCTATGAAGCGGTCAATTGGACCGATGGCGAATTCGAGATCGATTTCTCCGCTGTTTCAGATCGAACCACCACCACGCGTTCCACCACCGGCCTGCTGATGGAAGCCATGCGCCTGATGGACGAAGCCAACAGCAGCCGCGTGCAAAGCTGAGCGGCAGATGCGCGTCGCCGTGCTGACCCTCAGCGATTCTGTCTCGCGCGGCGAGCGCCAGGATCGCTCCGGCCCAGCAGTGGTGGAGCGCTGCCGGGCGCTCGGCTGGCAAGTCGTTTCCTGCGAAGTTGTTTCCGATGATCGCGAAGCGCTGGAGAAACGGCTCGTGGCGCTTGCCAATCCGGATTCTGCGGACGTAGTTCTCACCACCGGGGGCACGGGAGTCGGCCCGCGCGATACAACTCCGGAGGCAACGGCGGCCGTCTGCCAAAAGATCCTGCCGGGCCTCGGCGAACTCATGCGAGCGAAGGGGCGCGAGAAAAATCCTCGCGCGGTGCTTTCACGCGCGGTGGCCGGAGTTTGTAAGCGCGCCCTGATCGTTAACCTGCCGGGCAGTCCGCGAGGCGCGGTAGAGTCGCTCGACGCCGTAGCCGATCTTTTGCCTCACGCGGTCGAAGTTCTTCGCGGCGCCTCCCACGATTAAGTGGCCGTGGCAATCAAGGTGATACGGACTCCAAGTGCCGGTCCGATCGCGGCGTCAAGTCCTTCGGGATGTTTCAATCTAGAACTGACACAGTACTTGGCTGCAGTCCGAGTGGAGCCCGCGCGCAAGAAACAACCTGTCCGCTAACCCCTTCTTCTCGCTTAAATGGCCCTCCGGGCAATTTTCGTACCACCCGAAGCAGCCTCGGGCCGGGTGAATGCCCCAGTCCGGTGCAAACAGCGTCAAGTTTTTGCAGTAGGCGGGCTTACGATTGTCGGCGAGGCCTTTTCCACAAACTTTTCAACATTTTTGTTGAAAACTTTGCGACGCGCATTCCTCGCCGAAGCCCCACCCTCTGCTTTTTTGACGCTGCCATTGACCTGATGCTAGAGTAACTGCCCCACGGAATCCCGAACCTTGGCCGCTGAACAAACCACGACGCAGATTCACCCCGCGAAATTTGTTTATTTGAATTTACTGTGGCGCAACCTCGGAGTTCATCCCTTGCGCTCCGCCTTCAGCGCCGCCGCCATTGGTCTGCAAGTCTTCTTGATTCTTCTGATTGTCGGTTTGACCTCGGGAATTTTGAGTGACTGGCGCACCCGCGCCGAAGGCGTCGGCGCAGACGTCATTGTCCAGCCGCCCAACTCCTCAATCTTTTTTTCCTTTTCGAGCGCCGTCATCCCGCAATCACAAGTGGCTCGCATCGAAAAGCTTCCCGGAATCGATGAAGTCGCTCCCGTGGTCATTGTTGTGGATACTGCGACTCTCAGCGTCATTTATGGAATTGATTACGCGCGATTCACTGGTTTGAGCGAGGGCTTTACGTTCCTGTCGGGCGGGGCCTTCACTGGACCTAACGACGTCATCGCTGACGATCTGGCGGCACAGGCTCGCAGGCTCACCGTCGGCTCCAATGTTTCGCTGATGAACCGAAACTTCCGGGTGAGCGGCATCGTCGTGCATGGAAAGGGCGCTCGCTTTTTTGTTCCCATGGAGACGGCTCAGGAGATCGCCGGCGCCGAAAAGCGCGTCTCCATGATCTACGCTCGCAGCACGGGCAATACTGAGGCCGTGCGCGCCGCGCTGACCCGGCTTCTGCCCGGTTACCGCGTTCGTTCGATGGCCGAATACATGTCCTTGATGACCTCTTCCAGCCTTCCCGAGCTGAGGCCCTTTCTTCGTTCCTTCATCGGCCTGGGCGTTGTGATTAGTTTTCTGGTAGTTCTGCTGACCATGTACACCATGGTGCTCGAGCGGCGCCGTGAGATCGGCATCTTGAAGGCGATCGGTTCCTCGCGCTTGGAGATTTGTTGGCTGATCGTCGCCGAAGCTCTCCTGCTTGTAGCTTTGGGCGTAGTCGTAGGCCTACTCGGAACTTATGGCGCCACCGCGCTGCTGCATCGCATCTCGCCCACACTACAGATTGAAATCACTGCGGATTGGATCTTCCGGTCCATTCTGGTCGCCGTCGTTGGCGCGCTGGCGGGTGCCGCATATCCGGCAGTTCGCGCTGCACGTAGCGACCCGATCAACGCCCTCGCCTATGAATGAGCCCGCAAAAAAAATGAGCCACCCGCAGGGATGCGCTTTTCGCGGCAAACAGAGTCGAACTTTCGCCGCTTAAGCGCAGGGACTGCGCCTCCTCGCTCACGTTGTGCCTTCGGGTGTAGACTCTCTCCACAATGAGGTTGCACAAGGCCGGTCTCAGCGTCGCGCTCTTGCTAGCTCTTGCTGGATGGCTGGTTTCACCGAAGCTAGCTCAGACAAGCGGACAACCCGCTCGCGGGACCGAACACACACAGGCAGCGGGATTTTCAGACGCCGGCAAGGCCGCGCTTTCGCGCCAGTTGAGCGACGCCGTCAGTCGCGGCGACACGCCGGGCGTCGTCGCCCTCGTCGTCGGCCGCGAGGGCGTGTTTTACGAGGGCGCAGCGGGCAAGCTCGATGTCGCGCACAACGTCGCGATGCCGGTGAACGCCATCTTTTCGATTGCCTCGATGACCAAACCGGTGACCTCCGCGGCTATCATGATGCTGTTCGAAGAGGGCAAGCTCCAACTCGACGATCCGGTGTCGAAATACCTGACCGGCTTCGACAACCTGCGGGTCATTACCAAGTTCAACGACGCGGATGCTACCTACGAAACGCGGCTGGCAAAGCGGCCCATAACGATTCGGCATCTGCTCGCCGTCAAACAGTCGCGCGTGCCAACGCAACACAGCCGCGTAAACGGCCTCTTGCAGGAGCAACCGCGGACGCCCATCCCATCTACGCCCGCGCCCCCGTTCCGCGGCGATGGCGGCCTATACTCGACCGTTCAGGATTACGGCAAGTTCGTTCAGATGATGCTCAACGATGGTCACCTTGGGTCCGCGAGAATCCTGAGCGAGAACTCCGTGAAGATGATGGGCGAAAACAACATCGGCTCGATCTTCGTGGAGCTGCAGCCCGACGCCGACAAGCAGCGCACCAAGCCGTTTCCACTCGGCGCTGGCCATGACAAATTCGGACTCGGGTTTCAGATCGCGTCAGGCGATCCGCAGTACGCAAAATACCGCAGCCCAGGCAGTCTGAGCTGGGCCGGCATCTACAACACCGAGTTCTGGATCGATCCGGTGAAGCACATCGGCGGCGTCCAGATGATGCAGGTGCTGCCGTTCTACGACGATGGCGCAATCCGAACCTTGCGTGACTTCGAGGAACTGGTGTACGAGAACCTCCGTTAGCCCGGAAGGAGACGGCCGTGAACGAAAACTTGAATAACAAATCGCGCTCTCACCGGCTGCGTCTTTCTGCCCGTTTCGGTCTGTGCCTCGCGAGTATGACTTTGCTGGTCCTCTCGCACGCGTACGCAGCTCCGCAAGAAGCCTCGCTCTCCAGCGCGTCGTCAACTGCGGAAGCTGGTGACGTTTCCCGCGTTCCCGCGTCTCCTGCCTTTTCCGCTCGAGATCTCGCGTCGCCGCCTGCCCAAAACTGGTTGAAGGTCGGAGGCAGTCTGTTCAACCAGAACTGGTCTCCGCTAAAACAGATCAATCGTGAAAATGTGGGCAAGCTCAAGGCGATCTGGCAAGCGCATCTGGATGGCTCCGGACTGGCCATGAAATACTCCGGCGAAGCTCAGCCTGTGGTTTTTGAGGGCGTTCTGTACATCGTTACGGGAGCCGACGACGTATTCGCCATCAGCGTGAAGACAGGCGAGATTCTGTGGAAATACCAAGCGAATCTGGACCAAAGCATCTCCACGGTGTGCTGCGGCTGGACGAGCCGGGGCGTCGCCTTAGGCGCCGGCGCGGTTTATGTCGGCCAGTTAGACGGCCGCCTGGTCGCGCTCGATCAGAAATCGGGCAAACCGATTTGGTCGATTCAAGCCGAGCAGTGGCAGCAGGGCTACACGATCACCGCCGCTCCACTGTATTACGACGGAATGGTGATTGCCGCCTTCGCGGGTGGAGAAAAGGCCGTGCGGGGTCACGTCAGAGCGTACGACGCCAAAGACGGGCACGTGATTTGGACTTTCTACACGATCCCGGGACCGGGCGAAATCGGCCATGACACTTGGCCCAAAGACACTGACGCCTGGAAGTACGGCGGCGCAACGGTTTGGCAGACTCCAGCCGTGGATCCGGAACTGGGACTCCTCTACTTCACGACCGGTAATCCGGGGCCCGACTTCAATGGACGCATCCGCCCCGGCGACAACCTATTCGCGAATTCCATGGTGGCCATCGAAGCGAAGACCGGCAAATATCGTTGGCACTTCCAGCAGATTCACCATGATTTGTGGGATTACGACGGCCCGAATCCCGTCATGCTTTTCGACGTGATGGTCGGCGGCCGTGTTCGCAAAGCCGCTGCCGAATCGAACAAGGCCGGCTGGGTGTACATCCTGGATCGCACCAACGGAAAGCCGCTGATCGGCATCGATGAAAAGCCCGTCCCGCAGGAACCGCGCCAATTCACCTCCCCCACGCAGCCCATTCCTCGAGGCGATGCATTCGTGCCGCAGTCGATCGATGTGGCCCCGGAAGGCTTCACCCTCGTGAATCAGGGCCGGATTTTCACGCCGTTCTGGGCTGAAGGAGTCGTTGCCAAGCCGTCCGCGCGGGGCGGGGCGAACTGGCCGCCAAGCTCTTACGACCCAGACACCGACTATTACTATGTCTGCGCCACCGACGCTCCCAATCTATTCAAAGGCGGCGAGGACGATCAGAAACTCCCGCAAGCCGGCCAAGGATATTTGGGAAGCTCTTTTGGCGGCATGCCTCTTGGGGCCATGGGAATTTTTGCGGCGCTGGACATGAAGACCAACCGTCTGGTTTGGCAGCAGAGGTGGCGGGACAGTTGCTATAGCGGATCGGTTACCACTGCGGGCGGCCTTATCTTTGTGGGCCGAAACGACGGTCGGCTGACCGCGCTGAACTCCTCCAACGGTCAGCGCCTTTGGGAGTTTCAGACGGGCGCCGGCGTGAACGCTCCCGCCAGCGTCTTCGAGTACCAAGGCGACGAATATGTGGCCGTTTATTCCGGCGGCAGTCTCTTCGCCGGTGCGCCGCGCGGAGACAGCATGTTTCTTTTCTCCCTAAAGGGCGCGTTGACGCCGGGCTCCGAAATCTCGTCGCAGGCGCCGGCCGCCCAGCCCCCGGAGCATCGGTAAGGCTTCGCGCAGACTGAAGAGCGAATCTTGACCCGCTGGCGTTCGGTATCGCCTCACGAAAGCAATGACGATTGGGACGAGTCGTTCAGTAAGTTCTGAGTGCCTCGTCACTCGCGAACAAGTGCCAAGTCGTGGGACTTGGCCGCCTGCCCTGCCGGTCCCTGCGGGGGGCGGAATCTCTTGCGCAGCGTTCGGTTCCACCACATCAGAGCACCGGTAACGGCCGAGACGGCGGGAACGAGCCCTACGATGGTCCAAAGCGTCTCAGTGAACCAGCCGAACCTGCCGAAGTGAAGTTGCGCGAGCAGCGAAAGAAATGAGCCGCCAATAACGTGAATACGCGGATTGAAGGAGACTGCGGGAAAACAAAAGTAGATGCCCGAGATTCCCCAGACCAGCACAAAGAACCAGCACCAAAAGCCAAGGGCATTGTGCAAGTCCCAATTGAGCCGGGGAAAGTTTGCTCTCCAGTTGATCATGGTGCTACGCCGCCAATGCTTGATTCCCGGCCACCAGAGAAGGGCTCCAGTTAGGGAAAGTAAGGTAACCAAGCACGAGCCGATGCCGTTCACCAGCCGCCCGGTCCGTTTAGCCAGAAGATTGTCATGTAAATCGGCCAGCCATCCGAACATGCGATCAATAACCGAATGAGGATCGCCCAAATCGAAGCCCGTATAGGGATCGAATAGGCGTTCAATTCGTTTGTAGGCACGCTCCAATACAACCTCGTCCGGCTCGTCAGGCGTCTGTGCCTCACGTATGTTATCTACTTCGTACGTTGGGTAGCCTCGCTGCGCGTGCTGTTTCAGTTCCTCCACATTCATCCGCCGCCCCGACTCGGCCACAGCTACTGGTTTGCGCGAGAACTTCCTTGTAAGCTCACGGCGGTAGACGAGCGCACTGCCTGAGATGCTGATTGTGACCACGTAAATTCCGATTCCTATCCCGACCCACAAGTGGACCTGAAGAAAGACCTTGCGCAGCCACAAACTCTGGGGGCGTTGAACCCACTGTTGCCAGGGTGTCATTTCCCCTCCGGCGACTGGAACGCAAATCTGAGATACGAAGTAATGCGGACCGGTAAATGCGAGATGGTTCGGAAGTATAAACCGCTCGGCCGTATCAAGCCTAATACATGAAAGTGTCGGTTGCGAATGAGGCATTCTGGGCAGACTGTCGGCCACCGGAAGTTGGAGTGGGTCGTCACCCGTCCATCACAATCGGACGCTGGGTCAGAACTTGCTGCGGGCGAGACGCTGGCGGAGGTTGTTGCGGCACGAGTCCGAGACGCACAGATCCAGGGCCTGCTTCCAGAGAGCAGCGTTTTCAGGCGAGTCCTCGGCGTTGACGAAGTCGATGGAAAGAATGCGCTCCAGCTCGTTATAACCGGAATTCCATTTCTTTAGATAGTCGGGATCGGTGGCGCTGCGCGCGTCGAAGTCCGGCCACTCCTCGTGAAGTGCCCGAAGGCGCGCGAGAAGAGGACGCACAGGAATCTTCGCCTGGTCGCCGAACGCAGTCACTCGCGCGCCGGCAGCGGCAACGAGGGGCCGCGGATCGTTTAGAGCCGCCGAGACGAAACGTTGCAGTTCCGGGCCATTGCGAAGAATCGCGAGATCGACAAGCAAATTGCCTTGATGGCAGTCGCTGCTGCCTCGGTCGTAGTAAGCAGTAAGAGCGGGGCTAAGTTTTTCGCTGCCGTAAGCGGGATCGACCCTAAGAAAGTAGGTGAGAAGACCTGCTTCAATGGAGCAGGGCCAGTCTGGACCATAGACTTCATAGACTCCCTTCACGCGGGAAAGAATGGAATCGGTGGCATAAAGTCCGATGATGGGTGCGACACGAGACATCCGTTCGGTCCAGCGATCTTCGAGAACGCCGATGAGTTCGGCATCAAGGTCCGCGCTAGGAGGCAGGTTCATAGAGCGGATGCGATTCCAGTCAAGAGGCATGTCGAAATCAAGGACGCGTTCTCGGAACAATCCTTGGGCCTTTTGCGAATCGAGTTTGGCAATTTCCTTCAGGGCGGTCTCCCGGATGAACGTGGCGTTCTGCACGGGAGGAGCAGCGTAGATTTGGGTCAGGACGGCAAGGACCTGATCCGTAGGAAGGGTTTGTGTCCAACGAAAGTTCAGGAGGTCGTTGGCGAGTTCCTGGGCAGGAAGATCCGGAAGCGCGGCGAGATGTTGCGAGGAAATGCGGCCCCGATCGGCAGGCGGAACGGGCAGCGGTTCGGGACCAAAAAGAATAGCTGCTGAGTCGGTCGAGCGAATGGAGTGTGGAGGCGCGGATATCTGGGGGACGGCGGTCGATGCTGGCGGCCACGATTCGCCAGTTGGCCAAGACCTGGCTCGCCAGCTGCGAACGCCATGCCGCGAGCGCCGGCCGATCTGCACTGCGCACGGCTGAAGCCGTGAGTCTGGGATTCTTCTGCCTAAATTTGAAGCAGAGCCAATTCGAGAATCAGATTTTCGTCGGCGACGAAAGTCGTGTCACGCAAACGCACGTTGAGCAAATCAATGGCCTCGGCGCGAGTAGGCGCAGCCAGAACAGTCGCAAGAGCGATGTCGTCGGAACCGCCATAGTTGCTCCGGCGCGTATATAGAGAGGCAGCGGCCTTGCGGGCTTGAGGGGTGGCAGTTTCGAACAGACGAAAAGCTTCCACGGGTGTGAAGCGCGGGGATGGCGGTTGGTGAGCGCGCGCGCCGATTTCATCGACTTCGCGGGCGGCCGCGCCGGGATCCTGCGTGAGCATCTGGAAGGTGACGATATTCTCAGAAGTGATGGGCGGGCCCCCCTGCTCCTTGACGGGAGCAGCCGGAGCCAGAACTGAGCGCGTGATGACATAAACGCGATAGCGTCCGGGCTTCGTGAAGCGCAGGTAGTGGGTGAGTTCGAAGGAATCGTATTGAGGTGAAGAAGTGAGCTTCAACGTGGGGTTCCGTGGAGCCGACAGCTGTGATCCGGTAAGAGCGCTATGAAATTCCCAGAATTCACGAAGAGGATCGCCAGCATCGGCGGGCCGATCGGTGACGAAAGATTCGAGGACGGATCGCTCGCTGCAATCGAGATAGCGCGCTCCGGCGACATATTTGCCGGGAGAATCAGCGGTGAATTCGTATTTAAGGCGGACGGTGTCGCCGATATGAAAGGTAGTTTGGCCAGAGTCCAGAGATATTTTCAGGTGAACATCGGAAGAACTGGCAGCGAGGGCCTGCTCATGCCGCGCCTCGAAGCTGTCGTTTGCGGGCTTCGCTGGCGGCGAAACAAAGAGCAACAAGCCGAAGAGAATCGCAAGGCGCCGGGGCATGCGGTCACTAGAAACATTGTAGGCGAGAATCGCCTTGGTTGTATGCCGGGCATGTTCAGCAGCTAGGAGGTGCAAATCCTCTACCCAACCTGATGGAGGCGAAGGGTTAGCGACGACGCAAGGGCTATCACCGCAAGGGAGGTCTGAAGGAAGCGTCTAGCAAATGTGCGAGTCGATGAACAAGAACCGAATATAAGGCGTGAGCGTCGGACGAGCGGGCAACGTACTGCGAAGTCCATAATCCATCAAGGATGCGAAGCGTAGATTCGGCGATTGTGCACAGAAAGCAGCTGGAATTACCCCGGGAGATCTGTCCTGTGTCGCTTCGGCGACTGAGAGAGCCGAGAGGCAATCTGACCGCAGGGCAGAAGTCAGCAGAGGGTCTAGTAGATCACGCCGTCGGCAAGGCTAGTGAGGCACTCCAACACCGAAAGGTGGAGCCAACAGATAGGTCGAGCCGGGAACGGTGATTGAAGACC
>QHYQ01000111.1 GCA_003224175.1 Acidobacteriota bacterium | reverse complement strand
CGTCTCCCGGTTTCGGTAATAGGCAAAGAGCCCCACGATCGCCAACAGCACTACGGCTCCCCCGCCGAGAAGCAACTGCCTCACCTTCGGGTTCGCTAGCCCTTTCGGCGTCTCCTCCAGCGAAAGCTCTTCCGTGACGCGCGGCACTTTTGTCGCGTTCTCGAATCCAACTTCGATCTCAACGCTCATGATTCCCCCCGGGATTATTTCGCGTAAACTTTTTCCATTTGGCCCATCGACCGCGCCAGGTCCGCACGCGCTTGATTAAAGCGGTACAGCGCCGCAATCTGGTTGTCATTCGCACGGGACAGCGAATCCTGCGCCTGGATCACTTCGATGTTGTTCGCCACTCCGGCCTTGAACCGGTCTCGCGCCTGATCCACTTCTTCCTTCGAAAGCTGCACGCCCAGGTTCGCCACTTGCACTTCACTGCGCGCCGATTGCAGATTCAGCAGCGCGGTCTTTACGTCCAGGGCGATCTGGTTCCGCAGATCATCTTTCTGTTGCTCGAGTTTCCTGATTTCGAGGTCGGCACGAACAATCTCTGCGTGTATCCGCCCGCCGGTAAACAGCGGCATATTCACGCTGGCCTGGTAGGTGTACGTCGGCAGAGCCGTGTTTCCCGATGATCCAAAGTACGAGAAATCCCCGTCGAACCGCAGCGAGGGTAGGCGCGAATCCTGCGACGCTTTTTTCTGGTACTCCGCGGCCTTGATTTGCGCTGCGAGCGCTTTCCATTCCTGGCGCTCCGCCAGCGCATCATCGATGCTCGTCTCGACCTCCGGCTGCGGCGTCTCGAAGAAGCTCAGCGAATCCGCCAATTCGATGGCCTGCCGCGGATCCAGATTCAATAGACGGCTCAGCGCGAAGAGAGACGTTTCCCGGTCATTTTCCGCTTCGATCAGCCGCTGCCTTTCGTTTTGCAGCTCGACGTTGGCGCGCAGCGTGTCGATTCCCGTGCCCACACCCTCTTTCTGCAAATCCGCTGCCTGGTCATACAGCGCTTGCGCCAGGTTCACGCGCGATTGCGAAGCGTCAACATTGGCCATGGCGCGAAGCGTCCCGATGTACTGCGAAACCGCCAGCAGAATCACTTGCTCACGTGTCGAAAGGCTGTTTGCCTTACTCGATTTCAGAGTGTTCTGCGCCGCTTGATACCGGCGCCACAGCGTCAAGTCGAAAACCGGCATGCCGAAGCTTGGTCCCGCGGAAAACACTTGGTACGGCCCGAGCGTCTTCGGGAATCCCGGGAACGGCGTCCTGCCGCCGAACTGAGCAAGCAGGTTTACTTTCTGCGCCTCGTCCGAAATGTTTGCATTCGCTTGCGGGAGTAAATCCGATCGAGAAATATTTTTGTCTTGCTCGCTCTGTGCCGCCTGCAGAATCGCGATTTGCGCGGTGGTATTTTGTTTCAGCGCCAGCCCCACGGCTTGGTCCAGCGTCAGCCGCAGCACCTGCGCAGGCGCATTCCCCGGCAACGCGCTCTGCTTGTTTGTGGCTTGAGCGTGCGCCGCGCCCGACCCCAGGGTCAGACCGAAAAATAATGTGTAAAAAATGATGTGCGAGCGTTTGCGCTGTTCTCTTGCACCGGTGCTCGCGCCTTTCTTCTCGCTTGCCACGATTTCATGGACGACGGCTTGATTCAGACAGCCTTCCGCGAGCAACTCCCCGCCTTGCCGGTGAATTTCTTTCAGCAGCACTTTTCCGGCGGCATCGATAAAGCTCACACCGCACAGATTTACGAGGAACTTCTCGAGTGGTGACGCGGCATGCAGTTCCCGCCAGCACTGCTCCAGCGCCGCCACCCACGGCCCCGTCAGCTTGCCCTCGACGCTGAGAAAGACCTTCCCGCGCCTCTTTTCCGTTGTAATTCTTAGCATTGATCCCGCCCTGAGCGGATATAGTTGATGCATGATAGTCACCATCCGATGCAAAGATTCTGTAATGTGCAATGTAAACAAAATAAACAGGTTAATTGCAAATACCAGTTGCAAGGTTGTGGAATTTAGACCATATACGGGCATTATGCTAAATATGGTCAACAATAAAATGCCAATATACGAGCTGCTTGGTGGACCGTCGCATGTGCGAGACCTTACTTAGGTGGGCACTTCTTCGCGGTTCGGGTTTCGATCTTTGGGGCAGCAGTGCCGCAATATTGGGTTCGTCTGACTCTATCGGGAGGTCATTGGGGGATAGGCGGATCTTGCGAGGGTTTTGCTGATTCCCTGCGCGATGCTCGCCTACCGAAGTAACATCGATGATAGGCTCGGCCGGCCGCTCTAATTCCCCCGCTTCACCGCTATGGCCTGCAACTCGAAATGCCCGCCGCGTAGGAGAGATCCTGCCCCGATGAACTCCCGCGCAGGATAGTCCTTGGTCGTAAAGTAGCCCTTGTAAATGGGATTGAATTTCTCGAAGAGCGACAGGTCCGTGCAAGCAATCTGCACGTAAACCAGCTCGTCCATGGTCATTCCCGCTTGTGCCAGGACGTCCTTTTCGCCATCGAGCAGCAACTTGATCTCGTCCTCAATTTTCTCCGGAGGTTTTCCTGTCTTGGGATCCAACCCGATCCGCCCCGCCAGATACAACGTATTCCCCGCCAGGATCGCGTCGCTAAACGGCGCCTCCACAGGCCCGCCTGCCAACTTGATCACCTTTCTCGTTGCTTGAGGCGAGGGCTGCGAAAGCGCCCCGCGTACGGTAAAAACTCCCGCCACGGCCAGAACTACTACCAGAAAACCAATGCGCCGATTCATGCGTTCCTCCATTTGAATGACCGCTCAATCTGCCGCGCGAGTTTAGTACTCAATCCACTCCTCGGCAAGGATCACAAGCACGGCGCGAAACCGGATATCTGAGCGGAACAATCGCGGCTTCCGCAAGCAGCGCGTCCGGCGGTCAGGGAATTCCCCGTGCGAGCCGGATTGGCCCTTCAGACGTGTAGTAACCTACAAATCAGACATGGATCGAGAATCCTTCAATCATTGGCTGGCTTCCTATGGAAACGCATGGACCAGCCGTGACCCCGAGGCCGCCGCGTCGCTGTACGCAGACGATGCCACTTATCAGGTGACGTCCTTCGACGAACCCTTGCGTGGTCGGGCCGCGATCTATGAATATTGGGTCGGCGTTGCGAAAACCGAAGAAAATATCCAGTTTGGTTACGAAATTCTCGCGGTCACGGCGGAGCACGGTATCGCCAGGTGGTGGGCGTCCTTTGTCCGCGTGCCACCCGGCCTGGAAACGAAGCTGGATGGCATCTTTCTAATCTCGTTGGATTCAGGGGGACGCTGCCAGTCACTTCGCGAGGCACAAACGACAGTAGAGCTTCGGCAAGTGTTCGCAACGGATCTGGCGTCCACGAACTAACTGCGTTACTCGTATCGCAGCGCCTGTGTTGGCGCAATCCTGGATGCTCGTCGGGCGGGCAAGTAGGCCGCCAGCATGGTCACCAAAAACAGCGACGGCACGACCATGACATAAGCCACAATGTCTACGCCGCCGGCATTGAACAGCATCGAATTCATGAGCCGCTCGACGCCGAAACCCATCGCCAGCCCGATCACCGTTCCCATCCCGACTAGCGCTAGGCCCTTGCCCATCACCAGCCGCAGCACATCCGAGCTTGCCGCGCCAAGGGCCATGCGTATGCCGATCTCGCGGGTTCTGCGGCTCACGTTGTACGCCACCAGCCCATACAAACCGGCGATGGCCAGCACGAGGCCTACCGCGCCCATGCTACCCACAAGTTTCATGGCAATTCGTGGTCCCTCCACGGCCTGGTTTTGGTAGTAATCCTCGTAGGCCATGGTGTGCAACATCGGCAGATTCGGATCGAGGGTCCGGACAACGTCCTTCACGGGCTGAACTAATTGCAACGGATCGCCGCTCGACCGCAACATCAGGGTCATTCGCGCGATAGGATGCTGGGCAAGTGGCATATACACGAAATCCATCGGCCTTTCGAAGCCGCTTTGATATTTGATGGTCTGCGCAACGCCTACAATCTCCACCAACGTGCCGGCGCGACTGTCGAGCCGAATGTGCTTGCCCACAGCATCGCCCCCCGGCCAATAGTGATTCGCGAACTGCTGATTCACGACGGCCACACGCGACGAGTCCGCGGTATCGGACGCCCGGAAGCCACGGCCACGCGAAATCGGGATCCCCATCGTCTCGAAGTATCCTTCATCTACCGTGTCCATCGTCGAATTGAAATTCTCCCGATCCCGCGGCATTTGAAAACCGTCCGGCACGAAGGCGATACCGTCAAAGTCGGATGTCCCGAGCGGAATGTTCTGGGTGAGAGCCTCGCTCTGAACTCCGGGCGCTACTTTTACACGTTCGGTCAGCAGCTTGTAAAACTGTTGCGTTTGAGCTGCGTTGTACTGCACCACACGCGGATCGAAGCTGACCATCAGCAGATGATCTTTCGCAAAGCCGGTGCCCTCCCTCAAGTCATGCTGGAAACCCCTGACCATCAGGAAAGACGCTGTCAGCAGCATCAGGGACGCGGAAACCTGCGCCACCACCAGCACATTCCGGCCCCAGAGGCGTTTGCGTCCGGGTACATCCACGTCGGCTGACTTGAGTCCGTTCACCAGGTCCACGCGTGTGCTCTGCAGCGCCGGCGCGAGGCCGCAAAGGAGCGCGCTCAACGCGGCCAAGGCGAGACTTGCCAGAAGCACGCGCGTGTCCATGCGGAAGGGGATTGAGAACGGCAAGTCAGTCATAAATATTACATTTTGAAAACTCTGAAACCACAGCACGATGCCGTACCCGATGGTGATACCGGCCACTCCGCCCAAGGACGCCAGAATCAGGCTTTCCGTCAAGAGCAGCCGGATGAGCCGGAAGCGCCCGGCGCCAATCGCCAAGCGTACGGCAATTTCGCGCGTTCGCGCGCGGGCACGGCTTAGAAGAAGTCCCGCAACGTTGGTGCATGCCACCAGCAGGACCGCCAGCGCAAGGATCGAAAAGATCACGCCGAATTTCCAATTACCATCGTCAGCTCGAGTCCGCATTTGGAACTGGGTGTGCACTGCCGCGCCGCGGCTGCGATTGACCTTCGGATACTCGGTTTCGAAGTTCTTCGCGAGCACGGCGAGTTCATTCTGCGCCTCTTCGAGCGTCGTGCCCGGTTTCAAGCGCGCCCTGACATTCAACTCACGATCGTCGCGGTCCTCTAAAAAATTCTTCTGGGGGTTGGTCGAAAACACCCGCGCCATGGCCAGCGGCATATAGAAGTCGGGATGCCCGAATACTCCCAGCCCCGGGAAGGTTTCGGGAGCCACACCAATCACGGTGAAGTCCGCGCCGTTCAGGCGAATCGTCCTGCCCAGCACGGACGGGTCGCTCGCGAATTCGTGCTTCCAGAAGTCCGGCCCGAGCACCACCACGGCATTACGACCGGGCACCTGATCTTCGTCATCCCGAAAACCGCGCCCTAGCCGCGGCTCCACGCCAAGCACGTGGAAGTAGTTACCGGAAACCATCATCCCGCCCCGGACCCGTGGCGTGGCTCCGGGTTCGGCACTGAAGCCGACAGCCTCCATATTTGCGTTGGCGATCACGCCGTCGTAGCTCTTCGTTTTGCTGCGGATGTCCAGGTATTCGCGATAGGAGAAATCGTCGAGATTACTATCGTGTGTAGTGCTCGCCAGAGTAACCACGCCGCTCGCATGCGGCACGGGGTAGGGCCTAAAAATCAGCGCATCGACCATACTGAAAGTCGCCGAGGTCATCCCGATGCCCAGCGCCAGCGTGATCACCACGAACGCGGTAAGTCCGGACGTGCGGTGCAGGCTCCGGATCGCGAAGCGCGCGTCGTCGAGGAAATCCGTCAACCAATGAATGCGTCGCATGTCTCGCATCTCCTCTTTGCGTTGTTCCAGTCCGTCCATCGCGCGCAGCGCGGCGTAGCGCGCCTCTTTTGGGGAAAGCCCATTGGCGATGCCTTCCTCGATTTTGTGCTCCAGGTGGAACTGCAGCTCCTCATCGAGCTCCCGCTCCACCCGGCGGCCGAGCAGAATAGACCTCAGCCGCAACCGCGCCGTGAACCACCAGTGTTCCATCCGCATAACTTCTCCTAACTAACCCTCTGAAAGCTGGATGACGTACGAGATGGCCGAGGACAGCCGCCGCCAGTTCGCCGCCTCCGATTCGAGTTGCTTTCTGCCCAGGCGAGTGAGCGAATAAAACTTCGCGCGCCGGTTATTCTCCGTCTGCTTCCACTCGGCCGTGATCCAGCCTTCCTGCTCCAATTTGTGCAAAGCAGGGTAAAGGGATCCTTCGCTGACCTGAAGCACGTCTCCGGAGATGGATTTCAGGCGGAGACTGATGGCCCAGCCGTGCAAGGGCTCCAGAAGGCTTCGATGCGCCAGACCAGGCGGGTCGACCAGTTTCTCTGGGTAGTGAGCGGGGGGCGCCACAGGGCAAGAATTTGCGAGCCCTGGTAGACGCGTTCGAAACCCTCCTCGGATTCGGAAACCGTTTCGATAGGGGCAATCCAGAACTCATCGACGAGCGGCGCGTGCAAGGCGACGCGGACGCGCTGCCAGCCGTCTTCCACGCGCAGAATCGGACCGGGCAGTGAGCCGCTGAAGCGAAGATTCACGCGGCCGGTGGGCGTCTCGAAGAAGCGGTCGGGCTCCGCCGGGGCGAGAAGATTGATGACCGATTCGATGCCGATAGCGACCGGCTTTTCGAGCGGTACCTTGAGCTTCAGGCCTAACTCGCAGGCGACTTCGCAACCGTGGGGCACGGGACCGAAAGAATACTGCTTGGTGAGCAACATTTTCGGCGCCGATGTTTCCGTCTTGCCGTGCAGTAAAAGGGAGTCCGCGCGAAAAAGCTCGGCATCGTGAGGAGCGGAGCTTTTCACGGTGAAGGCGCCACCGGCGAAACCGGCGTCTTCGCGCAGCTCCAGCGCTTCGTAGTCCGCATGGGTGCGTGCCGGGTCAAAAATCATGACGCGGAAGGCGTGGCGGGGCCAGCGATCGTAACGAAGGAAGCGCTCGAGGCCAGGCTCTTTTGCACGGGTTTGCTCGTGAATGGAGGCGACCGCGCCGGTGGCGGGCTTGCCCGCGGCTTCGCGCAAGCGAGCGTGATAGGCCTCGGGACGGCGCAGGATGGAATTGACGAGCGTGGCGGCCGCAGGGCGGAAATCGAGCGCGGCCATGGTGCCGCCGTCACTGGGCTTCAAAAGCGCCTGAGCTTCGGGAGAGGTAAAGAGCAACTCGTTGGTGCCGTCGGCGTCGTAGTCCAAGAGTTCGACACGCGGGACGAGCGCCCCGGGCGTCTGCCGGTCAGCGATAGCCTCGGCGCGAATGAGATTGCGCCAAGGATCGGTGCGGAGATGCGGGGCATAAATTCCGCCAAAAATGCCGTGCCAATAGGCGTCGTTGCACTGGGCGCGCAAAAGCAGATCGCGCGCTTGCAGTAATTCATCGGCAGCCTTTGAGCCGTCGTGCCGCACGGGTGCAGCCGCGATGCGCGCGGAAACGCGCAACATCTTTTTGTGCAGGAGATTGGATTCGGGGTATTTGCGAAAAAAGCCGCGCCAGGAACCGCCGCGAAGAAAGGACAGGATTTCCGGGCGTGCGCTGAACTCCTTGAGCACCTCGTGATAGCGCTGCCGGAC
>QHYQ01000618.1 GCA_003224175.1 Acidobacteriota bacterium | reverse complement strand
ACGTATCCATCCGTCGTGTAGGAAAACAGCTTTCCGAACTGATTCGTATTCACGTTCTGCGGAGTCAGAATGGTTTCGTTGGTGTTCGCGCCCGCCCGCGCGGTGTCGTAATTTTGTGTGACCACGCTGGTCTGTGCCGTAGCGGGAAGGGCACGGACGAGTAGGAGCGCCAGCAGAATCCCACTGGCTTTCGCCATGCTGTTTCTTCGGCCCTGATTCTTGCAATGTGAATTCGCCTGGTGGCGCTTCGGGTCCCCCATCTGATGGAGCGTGAGCATCATCGCAGTACCCTCAGGAGTTTTAGCTTAATGACTTGTTCGGGCACGATCTGAGCATGCGCGCCTGTAGATGCGCGATGAACCTTCCAAGCTGATGGGACGAGGAGGGAACAGGCGGGCGGGTCATCCCTATGGGACAGGGACGAGCGTGCCTCGTTCCGCAACAAGAGTTCCTGTTATGATCTGGGCTTTCAAAACTCCCAGGTTAGAAAGAGGCTTTGTGTCTCAGACCATGGAGTCGAGCTATTGGCCGCAGCAGCCGCGGAGACTCGGGCTGGAGTTCGGGAGCTCTTGCACATTGCCGAGCAACAGCCCACAACCCAACCGCGATTGCCGCCGAGTAGTAAGAGTAGAGATCGTAGGCCAGATTCGCGAAGAACCACCCAAAGGCAAGAGACACTGTGCTGACCAGGGTAGCGCGCGCCAGCAGGCGCAACTCATCATTCGCGGGATCGCTTGCCAAACGTTCGCTCACTTTCTTCATGCGCCAAATCACGGTAGCCAATAAAAACAGAAAAAACACCAAGGCCGGAATCCCCGCTTCCGACGAGATTTGCATAAAGGTGTTGTGGGTGGCATACCACGCGTCAGGCCGGCCGAGCTCGGTACCGTTAATGTTAATGAAGTTCCCCAATCCCACGCCGAAAATCGGATATTCGAGGGTGTAGGTTATCGCCCGGCCGAGCAGGAATATCCGCCCCTGTGTGGATTCCTCGGCAGCAGAGGCCACGTCACTTGATCCCGCCTCGGAACCGTTCCAGATGGTCTGAACTCTAGCAAAGAACACGTCAGGTGCTCCTGCAACGGAGAGGAACAGGCACAAGAGAACGACCAAGTACGCCATTCGACCTCGTGCCGACCCTCGCATCACGAACCAGTAGCTCAAGATAATGGAAAACACAACATTCAGGAATCCTCCGCGGGAAGCGGTGAGCACGAGCATCCACATCAGTGCGGCGAATGTGAACAGCAAAAGGCCAGTTCTCACCGGAGAGCGGCGACAGACATAGAGGGCACCGAGGTAGGGACAGATTTGCGCCACCGCAATCCCAAAGTAATTCCAAGCCAATAATCCAGCGCTAACTCCGGCCACGCGATCCCCTACCCGCAGCTCGGCTCTTCCGCTCAGCGCAATGGAGACGCAGGTTACAATGAGCTCGCTCAAGATGATGGCCCAGAGGAGTTTTCGGACTCGATCGACGGTTGTGAGCGTTTGAGATAGCAGAAAGAAGCCCAGCGCGGTCTTGAACCACACCTGCAGCAGCGTCTCAAAGCTTTCGGGTTTGCAGCCGTTTGCGTCTCCAGCATTCCCTTGCTGCCAAGGACGTGCCTCCCGGTTCCATCCATCGCTGTTTTCCGATCCGGCGCGAACGAGTGCTCAGGCGTGGATCTGCTCATAGCAAGATTATGCTCGTGAGAGCGATCGATTCCTATCCGCATGGCCCCATTTAATTAGGGAAGTTTTGAGGTTTTTCTTTCGAATTTCAGTGTGGTTAGGGGAGATGGGTTTTCCCATGTGGGGCGTCCTGTGGGCGACGCCCAGACCAAAGGCCGATCCATCCCCCCTTCCCTGTTTGGGGTCACGGAGTGAACCCCCCGATCGTTGTTCGGGTGGGGGCAGAATTCAAAGTGCATCACGTCGAGAATCGCCGCCCCTGCCGAAATCGGAGGCGGAAAACTGTCGTGCCTTGATCGCATCACACGAGTTCAGGAAAGAAGGGTTCCCGTCGAACATAGGGTTCAGGTCGAACCTCGAGAGCTGCCGTGAGTTCTACGTTCGGCGCCACCACCTTCACGAGTAGCGAGACTACGGTCAAAGTGGCGGAATTAGAGGTACCGCCTCCCGGAGCAGGGTTGAAGACGGTGATGGAATGTTGCCCGATACTGATAATCTGGTTGCTACTGATCTGAGCCTGAAGTTGAGTAGGACTTATGAACGTAGTCGGAGTTGGGCTGCCGTCAAACCGCACGACCGATCCACGGATAAATCCCGAGCCATTGACCGTAAGCGTGAAGCTGCCACCTAGCGCGATGACAGTGCTTGGTGAAATGCTCGCGATAGAAGGCAGCGGATTATTGACGGTGAGGGTTACGGCTGCGGAAGTTCCCCCGCCCGGTGTGGGGCTCGAGACGGTGATGGACAGGTAGGC
>QHYQ01000110.1 GCA_003224175.1 Acidobacteriota bacterium | reverse complement strand
TTTCAAAACACAATTACGCGAGGGTAGCGACGTGACTAGCGCACTATACGAAGCAGGTTATGGCTCCTCAAGCCGCTTATACGAACAGTCCAACGGACACTTGGGTATGACTCCCGCCACGTACGGGCGCGGGGGGCGGGGCATGGAAATTGGCTATACCACAGCGCCTACCCACTTGGGCCGACTGCTCGTGGCCGGAACTGCTAAAGGCGTCTCGGCGATCTACGTAGGCGACTCCGAGCACCAGCTGGAAGCAGAGCTTCGCCGCGAGTATCCGGCGGCCAAGATATCGAGAAATACCGCTCAAGTTTCGCGATGGCTTCGACAGCTCGTCCGGCACCTCTCTGGTGAGCGGCCAGATCTAGATTTGCCCCTCGACGTCAAGGCCACCGCATTTCAGCGACGGGTTTGGGAAGCGCTGCAACAAATTCCCCGGGGCAGTACCCGAAGTTACAGCGATCTCGCCCGCGCCATCGGATTGCCTAAGGGCCAGCGGGCGGTGGCACGCGCCTGCGCCACTAACCCGGCCGCGATCTTGATTCCGTGCCATCGCGTTGTGCGGGAGGACGGAGGCTTAGGCGGGTACCGCTGGGGAATAAAACGCAAAGAGGCGCTGCTTGCCGTTGAAACGAAAGCGCCCACACGCAAACCCAGCTGAAGCGAAGCTCGCGTTTCCCGCTAATCTTGGGGCTTGACGCGAGTGGCGCCTTTTGGCCATGCCGGGCGGAAGCGCGCATCAGAGACGGGAATATTCCGCGCCACGTTCAGGTACCGAATGATGGAGTAATCTCCCGATCCAGTCTCGTAAAACTGCTGCTGGGCAGGAAGCCAGTTCGCTTCATTCAGCCACAGATCAATCTTCGAGATTTGCCTGCGCACATCATCGGAACGCGGTGTTAGTTCCAGACGCACCACTCTCTGGGCGTTCAAAGTTTCTTCCCCCTGTAGGGTGATCAAATAGCTCTTTTTGAGGCTTTCGCCAGACGTGCCAAAGCCCAACAGGAGGAGCTGATCTACCAGATCGCGGTGTTTGCCGAGATCGTACTCTTCGACACGGCGCGGCTTCGGAGTGTGGACGTAGATATGATCGCCATCTCGTAAGATTGTTCTTTGGTCCGGAGAGCTCAGGTCGATGCGCATCTTACCGTCCCGGCGGATTTCAATCTGACCCACCTCGGTAGAGTGGTCATTTACGACCACGGTCACCTTGGTGCGCTCAATGCTGGCGCTAAGGCTTTGAAATTGACTCTGCTCTCGATCCATTTGCTTGAAAACCTCGTCCAGCGTTAAAGGGCTGGCGGTCAGCGTAGAAGAGAAAATGGCAGACCCGGCGAGAGCCAGGAACAGAAGCGCGCAGCAAAGTAGGAGTCGAGTAGTTCTCATTTTAGAATTGCGCTGATCTTTTCTCGTGCATGCTAGCACAACATAAGATGAGCTGCGCCTACGCGCAGTTTCTTTCTTCTTAGGGATACGCTTGAGCTTCTGGTCGGCGACGCGTTTCAGGGCTTGATCGAGACATCGTAATACGCGATCGAACCGTCGTCTCCTCGGATCGGCTCGATTCTGACGATCTCAAAACGGCTCTTCTGCAGTGTCTCCACGTTCTTCCGAACGGCTTCATGTAGTTCGTGTTCCAATTCGGATTCGGGGACCTTCGTTGAGGAAAGCAACAGTTTGGCGCTGACGCGATAAGTTCTGGTGCGGCCGCTCGGGTCAGCGTCCCGCAGCTCCACCATGGCGGCATCGGGCGCGGGCCCAAGGGGCGGCTGGTCGTGAAACCAGGAGCGCGGCGATAAGAGCACGAAAATCACGATTACGACGACGGCAATGTCGTAAGGCCAGGTGCCCCGGTCGAATGACCAGAAAACCGTTCGCATCAAGATGCGCCAAATCGTACGCATAAACTCAGTCGGCCGGTACACCATCTACGATGATGCCGTCCCGCATGTGCACCACGCGATCCGAATAAGCGGCGGCTTCGGGATTGTGTGTAATCATCACGACGGTTTGGCCCAGCTCGTGGTTGAGCCGCCGGAGCATCCCCAATACATTTTCCGAATTCTTGCTGTCCAGGTTACCCGTGGGCTCGTCGGCCAGCAAGATTTTGGGTTCGTTGATAATGGCGCGGGCGATGGCCACACGTTGCTGCTCGCCTCCGGCGAGTTCCGCAGGGCGGTGGCGCAGCCTTCCGGCGAGCCCGAGCAAGCCGGAGACGACGTCGAACCGGTGCGGGTCGAATCCATCGCCGTGAATATGCTGGGCGATGGCGATATTGCCGAAAGCGTCCAGCGTAGGCAGCAGGTTAAATCGCTGGAACACAAAGCCAACTTTATGCCGCCGCAGCCGCGTGCGCTCCGCATCGCTCATCGCGGCGAGATCGTTTCCATCGACGAGCACCCGCCCTTTGGTCGCTTGCGCCAGCCCCCCAATCACATAGAGAAGAGTAGACTTACCACATCCCGAAGGGCCCATGACGGCAACGAATTCGCCCGGCATAACATCAAAATTCACTCCCCGCAGCGCCGGAACCTGGACTTTACCTGAGCGATAAGTTTTCCAGAGATTTTCAGTCCTGAGTATTGGCTCCACTGCGTTCCCTAAATGAATCCTGGCACAGAAATGAAAATATTCTAGCTGGAGTGAGCGTCGCCGCCTAGCGATTTAGGCTCATCGCGCCCGAGGACATGATTATTCGTAGGCAAGTGCTTCGATCACGTCTTTGCGGCTGGCGAGCCATGCCGGATAAAGCGCACCGAGCATGCCCCCACCCACGGCGATCAGTGCAGCGCGGAGTATCCAATCGGCGGTAATGAGGATGGAGAGTGTGGGGAAAGCGGAAAGGAAAAAGGCGCGGGCCAGGTAGCTAACGCCGATTCCGAAAAGGATACCTGCGCCGCAGATCGCCGCAATCTCGCTGAGCAGCGTCTGGACGATGTAAACCTTGGAGGCGCCAAGCGATTTCAGTACGCCGATATCGCGAGTCCGCTCTACAACGGTGCTGTACATGGAAAGAAAAATCACCAGGAATCCGATGGCTACGGCGAGCGCGATCATGCTGCGGACGAAGGTATCTAGGCCGGGGAGGCTCGTCGAGGTCATCAGCGATAAGAAGTCCTTGAGCGGCCTGATTTCATAGCCGGGTAGGATGGTCCTCATCTCGCCCATAACGGCGGCGGTATGGTCGGGGCGAGTGCACTTCAGGAAGAAAATGGAAGCTTTGTCGCGGGCGCCCGAGAGTTCCTGCAAAGTGGCGAGTGGCACGAAGATGCGCGCGCCTTTGCCGTGTTCCACGATGCCGGCGACGTGAAAGTCGTGCTCCAGCATGCGAAGGGTCTCGCCCACTTTTATGTTCTTGGATCGCGCCTCCCAGTCATCTACGAGCAAGTCATCCGGGCCCTCCATATCGCGCCCTTGGAGAAAGACGAATCCGCCAGAAACCGCGCGAAAGCTTTCCGGATCGATACCGTAGACGATGTCAATGCCGCCGGTGGAATTGAACTGCAGGAGGACGGGAGCTACCGTTTGCACGTATCGCAATTGCCGCAGGCGGTCGCCAATGCGGATGGGCATGGGCGCGCCATTGAAGGCGAGGAATATCGATGCCGAGGGCGGCTGCAACATGATGTCCGCGCCCACGCCTTCGATGCGCTTTGCCGTCTCCTGCATCATCCCGCTGGTCAGCCCCACGATAATTATGACGAGAGCCACCTCGACGCTCACGGCCAGGACGCTTACCAGGGTCCTCAGCGGCCGATGCAGGATATTCGCAACGATGATGCGTCCGATCATGGTTGTGGTTCCTGTTGCCCCGCTCCCAAGTTGACCAGTTCGGTGCCAGCCGGCTGCATGAGGCTGAACCGATCGGCCGGGATATCGGTATTGAGTGCAAGCTTGGTGATAGCTACGGAGAGCTGGTAATCCTGCTGCGGCCGAGCGACGCGAATTGTGCGCGGGAAAATGAGCTGAGTCGCCGCGGACCTGTCATTGACCGGTGGCGGCGCGACGCTATCTTGGGGACTTGCGGGCGGCACCTCTTGCCAATCCGCATAGCTGATGTCGGAATCGAGTCTTCCGCCAGGACCATAAATCTGGATCCTAGAGATCCGCAAATCAGCCCGATCGAACCAAATCTTGCGTGCGATTTCGAGATTCGAGCCGGATCCGCGCAGCACGCTCAGAGCGTAGAAACGCGCTGGTGGCGCCTCAACCTGCTCCAGCACGACGGGGTCGCCGGCCCGGATTGGCGTCCAAAAGAAAGCATCGAGGAGGTGCTGCGGCCGAAGATTTTCGATGGGATTCTTTGTGGCGCGTTCGAGTTGGGTGGGCCCCACGAGGAATTCGTTTTTCGAAGGGATAAATATGCGGAAAGTCTGACCGTCGCTCACCATGTCAAAGATGTTCGTGGCCACGACGGGCGCTTGTCCTATGACGCGAATCAGAGCCGGCCTCGCGGCTAATACGAAGCCGCTCACCTGATGGTACTGGTGGATCACTCCGCTATAGGCTGAGCCCGCTGTGGGACTCATCTGCACGGATGCATTCAGGGCACGCACGGCATCCGCGTGGCGGTTATAGGAACCGGCGAGCTGCGTTTGATCGGCATCCAACGCCGGCCGAATGGAAGTTGGCGAAGCGACGTGCTTCTGGCTGGCTGCGCATCCCGCTAGCGCTAGCCAAAGCGGCAGAGTCCCAGTGAATCGGAGCTTGATGAGACGACGTGTCAGTCGCTTCTCCCTCGCGTGCAGCAAAAGAGAAAAGCTATCAGGCTGCCGAAGGGAGGTCAACGTGAAGCCGAATCCAACATGCTAAGCCGGGCGGGTAACCTCTACCCGCAGGTTCTCCAGTGCACCTCGCGCACGCCGGATGACTTCCGAGGCCCAGAGTTGGTTACTCAAGATCGTCAGAAACCCGCCCTCAAAATCGCACACCGAACAAAACACGTACTGAGGGAAGGCGGTATGGTACGCGTCCACCCCGCGTTCAGCCAAGGCGCCTTCCACCGACGCGTCACCACCGAGCAGCGGGGCACCGGCGCGGACGCCAAAGGTCTCGCCCGCAAAACGCGCAAATAATGGCTGAAGCTGAGGGCGTTCCGGTTGAGGGATCACAATCGCATGAGCGTTCGGCTCGCGAAACGCAATGGCCGTTCGGCGGCAAAAATCTCGTACGCGGTCCAGATGAGCGAAAAAATCAATGGCCCATGGCTGTGCGCCTGCAAGCGCAGGCACGAGCGCGGCCCAGATACCGGCGCCCTCGCTTCCCTTCACGGGTTCGCGGGTTTCCGGCTCGAGGAGTTCCAGCCCGACGGCGCGCACATCCGCGCCCAAATCAAGTGACTCGATCTCCAGGCGGTAGAGATTCTCCATCGTACTTCGGCTACTCTTCGACGGGGGAAACTTCCCCGCCAAACCGCCGCTGGTATTCTGGGGATTGTTTGCGCAGGTCCAGCCAATCAAAGAAAGCATCAGGCGTCTCTAGCCAGATTCGGAACCACTCCAGAATTTCCTGCTTCTGGTGGCGTTTGCGGGCCTCGACGCGCGGGTTTCGGGCGATCATCTCGGCGCGCCGGCGGCCTAGCCGGGCCACTTCCAGCACGCGCTCCGCCGCCGCGCGTTGTCCTTCGGAACGGAACTTGCGCCAAAGCTCATCGAGGCGCATCAGGCATATTTCCGCTTCTTCCAAAGTCGCAAAGTGGAGCAAGTCCCGGAACTCCTCTTCATACTTACCATGGGTATCGGCGAGGGTGGAGATTACGACGCGCAGTCCGGCTCCGGCGAGGACTTCGGCAATATAGTCCGGCGAAGTTTTTCCCGACGTTCCCAATTTCACCACAAGCTGCCGGCGAATCTGCTCCACTTCCGCAGGCGTAATCTTAGCTAGTCCCAGACCTTCGGCAATCTCCAGAATAGCCTGCTTTTTCGTTTCCCCACCATGCCCGCTCATCGAAGCCTCTGGGGCGGCGAAGAGATGGAATCAGTCCCCAGAGGCGTCGTGGAAGCGCTTGCAGGGGCAGCATTGCGCAGCGCGGCGAGCCTGCTGCGGTAGAGAGCTACATTACGATTGTGTTCGGCGAGCGTCTTGCCGAAGAAATGTCCACCTTCGGTATTGGCGACGAAATACAAGTAATCTGTTTCGTGGGGATCGAGCGCAGCCTTCAGCGAGGCATTACCGGGATTAGCAATGGGGCCCGGAGGAAGGCCGGTATGGCGATAAGTGTTGTAGGGCGAGTCAAAGGGCAGGCTAGCCCCATCGAGGCGGCCCGCGGCTACCAGCTGTTCGCCCGTCGGATGCCGCGGGAATTCGTAGCTTGCCGGGAAGAGAAAACCCTCCAGGCTGGGCGCCCCCGGTACAAGATCTCGTATTAGAGCAGGATTGCGAGCGGCAGACAGGAAGTCCTCCCGGCTGGTGAAGTTCTCACGCTGCACCAGGTCGGCAATGTCAAACATGGAGAAGCCTTCCGGTATGACTAATTCCCGGACGTAAACACGCCCGTTGGCGATGGTGTCAAACACCTGGAAGCTCGTGACGGGCTGATGGAAAAAATATTCGCCGGCCTGCAAAGTGCTCCGCGAGCGCCAGCGGGACAGCGCTTCAAAAACCCACCGGCTACGTACCACTCCCTGATTCGCCAGCAGGCGCGCAACAGCGCGTCGCGAAGCACCGTGAGGGACATCTACGAAGACGCCTTGTGATGAGAATTTCTGATAGGGAAGATACAGGCAGGCGGCGACCCAGCCCGCCAGAAGCGCGGCTGCGGCGACCAGAATGGTAAGGGCCCTGCGCATGGTTGATCCTAAGCCGTCCCGCCCGTGCGACGCAGGTAGTCGCGCAGAATTACCGCAGCGGCTACTTCATCCAGCCGGTCTTGTTTGCGGCTGCGAAATCGAGGCTTTCCGGCGGCGGTTTCGGCAAGCGCCTGTCGCGCCTCCCAGCTACTCAGCCGTTCGTCAACCAATTCAACGGGAATGCCCAAATCCGCGCGAATGCGTTCGGCGAAGCGGGCTGCTTCTGAGGCCATTTCGCCACGAGTACCACCAAGCTGCAAAGGCCACCCGACCACGATAAGTCTAATTCCCTGCTCGCGGCATAGACTACGCAACCGCGCAAGATCGTGCCGCCGGTTTGAGCGGCTCCAGGTCGCTAACGGGCGGGCCGTCAGGCGTAACGCGTCCGATACCGCTAGCCCAAACCGCTTTCGGCCGTAATCGATAGCCAGAACGGGGCCGGCGCTCGAATCGGTTCCACTTTGGGACACAACCACGGGCAAACCCATATGTTGATTATAATCCTTGAGAGAGGGGCTAGACTGTTGCAACCACCGGCGGTTTCTATCGGTTACGCCCGCGCCGACCGCTTTCCCAATAGGGCCACACCTCAAAGGTTTTTAGCTCCGAATCGAGTCCCGTCTTCTGCAGAAGAGTTTCGATCTCACCGCGGGAGAGCCTTGGCCCAAGCGGGGTAGCAAATTCTGCCAGGCTGAAAGCGAGCACGCCAGCCACGGCGGTGTTCAGCTTGAGGCTGAGGATATCGACCTTGTCGTAGGTATCCGAGGAGGCGTGGTAATTGGCGACGTAATTACCCTCTTCCTGGTTTGCTACTAGGTTGGGGACACCCTC
>QHYQ01000173.1 GCA_003224175.1 Acidobacteriota bacterium | reverse complement strand
TGGCGTGGCTGCCCGACTCGCGGCGCCTGGCCATCGAGCGCCTCAATCGCGTGCAAAACCATTTGGAGCTGCTCTTTGCGAATGCCGGCAGCGGAAAATGCGACACCGTGCTCACAGAGCAAGACAAATATTGGATCAACCTGCCTGGGAACGGGTTCGGACCTGTTGGGAGCGATGATCTGCATTTTCTGGCGGACGGGAAGCGCTTTTTATGGTCGAGCGAGCGCTCGGGCTTCCGCCATCTTTACTTGCATGATCTTGCTGGAAAGCAGGTGGCGCAGCTCACTCGTGGCGATTGGGAAGTGGATAGCGTGGTGAAAGTGGACGAGCAAGCCCAGGCGGTCTATTTCACATCGACGCAGAAGAGCCCCATCGAACGGCAGTTTTACCGCGTGGGGCTATCCGGCGGAGAGCCTGTGGAGCTGACGCACGAGCACGGCACGCACGGCGTGCGTATGGCTCCCGACGGCAAGCATTTTGTCGCTACGTATTCGACGGCGATGACCCCGCCTCAGCAGCGGCTGTACAACGCCGATGGCAGCCTCGTGGCGACGCTCGAGGAAAACAAAGTCGCGGAACTGGCAACCTACCATTTTCAGCCGGAGGAATTCTTCACCGTCCCGGGCGCGGATGGCACGCCGCTCGAAGCGGCGATGATCAAGCCGGCGGGATTCGATGCCAGCCGGAAATATCCGGTGATCGTGCATCTTTATGGCGGGCCGCACGGGCAGGAGGTGCGGGATGCGTGGGCAGGTTCGAACTTCCTCTGGCACGAACTAATGGCCGAGAAAGGCTTCGTGATTTTCATTCTGGATAACCGAGGCATGGCGGGGCGGGGACATAATTTCGAGACGCCGATCTATCATCACTTTGGCAGCGTGGAACTGGCCGACCAACTCGCCGGCGTGAAATGGCTTTCGAAGCAGCCTTACATCGACGCCTCGCGCGTGGGGATTTGGGGATGGAGCTTTGGGGGCTACATGACCTGCATGGCGATGTTGCGCGGGGGCGACGTCTTCAAGGCCGGGTTTGCCGGCGCACCGGTGACGGATTGGCGGCGCTACGACACGATCTATACCGAGCGCTACATGGGAACGCCGGAGGAAAATCCCGAGGGCTATCGCGATTCTTCGCCGGTAAATTTTGGGTCCGGGCTGCAAGGCAAGCTGCTCATCGCGCATGCCACAGGCGACGACAACGTGCATTTTTCGAACTCAGTCGCGCTGGAAGAGAAGTTCGTCGCAGCACAAAAGTACGCGGAGTTCCTGATTTATGCCGACCGCGGCCACGGCATCAGCGATAGCGCCGCGCGCATTCACATCTTCAATCGCGCCACGCAGTTTTTCGAGGAGAACCTGGGCAGGTAAGACTCCAGCAACGCCGAGTTGAAGGGATGCGGAAACGGCAGCGGGGTTTTTCAAGTGCCGAACTGGTGGTCATCGTGGCCATCCTGCTGGTCATTGCCGCGATCGCCATTCCCAACCTGTTGCATTCGAAGCTATCGGAAAATGAATCGTCGGCCGTGGGTTCGCTGGGCACGCTGAATTCTTCCTGTGCGAGCTATTTGATGCTTTACGGAGGCTACCCCAAAAGCCTTTCGAATTTGGGCCCCGGCAATCCGGCGCACTCTGCTTCAGCGGACTTGATTGATTCGGCGCTCGTGAGCGGCACCAAAAGCGGTTACGCTTTCACCTACACGCCAGGAGCGACCGGCGTCCGCGGAAACGTCCTGAGCTACAGCATTACGGCAAATCCGACCAGCCCGGGTATCACCGGCCGCCGCGGATTTTTCACCGATCAATCAGGGGTGATCCGGGCCAATACGACGGGCGCCGCTGACGCCGGGAGCACACCGATCGGCTAGGGCCGATCGCCTTCGGGAGATCGCTATAGGGGTTCTGTACTGGAGTACCCGAAAAGAATCACATTGTTTTGAGATTGCTTCAGGGCGCCTACCCTCGATTAACGTGAGTATTTACCAGGCGCTTTCCAGCAGGCTTCCCGTTTTTCCGTGCGCCTTTGACACATCCGCCTGATTCTCGGAGACGCGCCGCTACGTCATAAATCCGCATGCCGCGTTTTGTAGAGTGGCTTGCTCTCTGCACAGTGCAGAGATGCAGGAACCTAAGATTGAATTGCGAGTATCTCTTTACCGCAGGGCACTGCGCGGTTTATGAGCGTGCGTATTCGTTTTCCTAGGCCGAAAACCCTGCACCGGGTTCGGGCCCGGCACTTGTCCCTCAAGATTTCTAGAGACCGGCGGCGCGAGTCCGAGAGTTGCCGTCGGGCAGCGGGACTTCCTGGGTCAAAAAGATCTCGCTCGCCGAATAAGGCGCCTCTTTGCGGCAAACGTGACAGCGAACGAGGGAAACACCGGGACCGGAATCAGGCTGGTTAACGATATCGCGGGCCGGGAAGGCAGGAACAAAAGTGCGGGTCCCACAGAAAAGACAAATGACGCGAGCATTTTCGTTTCTTGGCTTCTGGGTCATGCGACCCTCCCGACAAGAATTGGAGCTCAGGGGGACGAGATAATACAATCGGGACTCTGGTCTGTCCAGAGGGTATCTCCCAGTAAGCAAGGCATGCAGTGATCTACTCACCTGTGTGTTATCTGTCTAATTATCTGTTACTTAGCTACTTTTATGGCTCTATAAACGGCCGGCCCTGAGGAAAACTAGAGGAAAAGCCAGACCGAGAGATATCCGACCAGGGAGCCCATGAGAGCGCCGACAACTATATCGGTAAGGAAATGCATGCCTACGATAATGCGAGACACTGCGATCAACGCTGCCACCGCCAGCAGGCAAGGCTGACATTGCGGATAAAAACTACCCACGGCAACTGCAATAGCAAAAGAAGTCATGGCGTGACCGGAGGGAAAGGAAAAGCGGTCTGGCGGCGAAATGACGGCCCAGCAGTGAGGCTCGATCTCACAGGGGCGCCGGCGCCGGCTGAGCGGCTTCACACGTTGAAAGATCAGGATGGCCACGAGCGCCGAGAGGGCGCCGGCAAAGAAAGCACGGTAGCGGTTTTGTCCGCCGCAGATGAGTACAAAGATGCCGAGCGAATACCAGAGCCAGCCGTTGCCCAGGCGGCTCATGATCAGCATAAGAATGCGTATGGGCAGGCGGCGCGCGCCAGCGATGCAGACGGCGCATCAATCGCAGGTCGCGCTGCTCGATATAACCCAACACGGCCCTGGCTACGGCCATGCGCAAACCTCCGCCGGCCGGCTGGCCAGCGATTCCAGCGACTCAGCGCACGGTCTTTGCGAGGCATTGACGCGCGCGCTCCAGCGGCGCGCGAATAGCGCTTCATCGAGGAACGTGGCCAGAGTAACCACCGGCACGAGCATGGCGAGCGGGCTGAAGAGGAGCATCCAGGGGCGCTCTTGAAACATTTTCGCGGTGATACATAGAACATCGCGGGTGATTCGAAAATACCCGCCGCTCGTGCCGCAAGTGCGCACGGTATCGGCCAGGAGTCCGGCGAGGAATTCCTCTTTGTTGCGCGCGCCGGGAACCTCGGTGTACACCGCGCCGAGGGAAGGCAGGACATGAGAATCGCTTCCGCCCAAACCGGCCTTTCCCAGGCGGCGGGCGAGTTGCGCGGCTTGCCGGTTATGAAAGGCGGGCATTTGCCCGCTGTGGGTTTCGAGGGCCGGAACATACCCTTCAACCCAGGCGAAATCCCATGCCTTTTCTCTTGAGAACGGAGTAGACTTCCCGCGGATCGTTGTAGGATTCGCGGCAAACACCCTTCAGCAGGGGCACAGTGCACATCCCCGAGTAAATGGAATGAACGTGCAGGTCACATTTCATCGCATATCACGATGAATTGCGAATGTTACAGGCAGAAGAATGCCCTAATAAAGGGCAATTAAATACACCGATTGGATAATACTCTTTTGCGTAAACTTTTTGGCACGAGAAGGTCCCATCCACCGGATGGCCGTGCGAGAATCAGCAGCCGATGAGGCGTATCGCCCTTGTTTACTTTGACGCGGGCGGGGGCCATCGGAATGCGGCGATGGCCCTCGAACAGGTGCTCCAACAGTCGAACCTGCGCTGGGAAGTACACCTCGTAAATCTCCAGGAAATCCTCGATGAGCTGGACATCGTTCGCCGGCTCACCGGTTTGCGAATCCAGGACGCCTATAACCGCATGCTGCAAAATGGCTGGACGCTCGGCAGCCCGCAATTGCTGCGTGTGCTGCAAGGCATCATCCGGCTGTACCACGGGAAAACAGTGCGGCTTTTAGAGAGATACTGGCAGGGGTTGCGGCCCGATCTGGCCGTGTCGCTCGTTCCGCACTTCAACCGCGCGCTCTGCGAGAGCCTGCGCAAGGCCTGCCCCGGCAGGCCGTTCGTGACCGTTCTGACGGATTTCGCAGATTACCCCCCGCATTTCTGGATCGAAAGGCAGGAGCAATTTTTGATCTGCGGCTCCCAGCGTGCTGTCGAACAAGCGCGCGAATTGGGTCATGCAGACGAGCGTATCTTTCAGACTTCGGGAATGATCCTGAATCCGCGCTTCTATAACTATAGCCCACTCGATCGCGGCGCGGAGCGGAGTAGGCTTGGTCTGGAAGCGGCGCGGACGACGGGATTGGTCCTTTTCGGGGGTCAGGGAGCGCGAAAAAAGATGCTGGAGATCGATCGGCGCCTAAGTGAATCCGGGCCGCAGATTAGGTTGATCTTGATTTGCGGGAAGAATGAGCGCCTGCCCGGCGAGTTGCGTGCACAAGCCCGGGGCATACCGCGGCTGATCGAAGGGTTCACCACCAACGTCCCCTACTACATGCAGCTTGCCGATTTTTTCATCGGCAAACCGGGGCCCGGAAGCATTGCCGAAGCGCTGGCGATGGGCCTGCCGGTGATCGTAGAGAGGAATGCCTGGACTTTGCCTCAGGAGCGGTATAACGCGTCGTGGGTGCGCGAGAAACAAGTCGGCCTGGTGGTATCGAATTTCAACACGGTGGCTGACGCGGTCGCACAGCTGCTCGAAAAAGAGACGTTTGCACAGTTTCGGTGCAACGCGAGAAAGATGCGCAATCGCGCTTTGTTTGAAATCCCGGATGTCCTGTCTCGGATACTGCAGGAATCTAATAGAGGCGACGGCGCTTTGCCTCAAGGCCTCAGCAGAGATTTGTGACTGCATGCCAGATCCAATTCGCGATGCGCTGTTAATTTTCAATCCTACGGCCGGGCGCGCGCGTGATATTGGTCCGGCGGCGGTCGAACGCGCACGCAAGGTGCTGGCGCGCCAAGGAATCGATTCGGAATTGGCGCCGACCGATGGGCCCGGTTCCGGGTCGGAGCTGGCGCGCCGGGCGGTTCGCGAGCGCAGGCAGATGGTGATTGTCTGCGGCGGCGACGGCACCCTGAACGAAGTGGTAAATGGGCTGGCAGGAAGCGCGATTCCCCTGGCTTTGCTCCCGGCAGGGACCGCGAATGTATTCGCCAAGGAACTAGGCCTCCCCTGGAATATCGAGCGGGCGGCCTCGCTGATTGCCGGCAGCCGGCTGCGGCGCATTGGCTTGGGTCACGTAAGTGCAGCGGGATTGGATGAAGTCGGCCGCTATTTTCTATCGCTTGCAGGCGCCGGGCCCGATGGTGCGATGGTCCGTGCTGTCGATCAGAAGCTCAAAGACCGCATCGGCATAATGGCGTATTGGCTCGAAGGATTCCGCCAGTTGGGCGTGTACCGCTTCCCTCGATTCCGCGTAAAGCTCGAGAACGAATCGTCGGAAGCTACGCTCATCATCGCAGGCCGCACTAAGCATTACGGCGGTCCCCTTCAGATCACCACCCGCGCTGATATTTACGGAAACGACTTCGAACTGCTGCTCTGCACTGCCGACAGGCGTTGGAAATATTTTTGTTATATACCCCTCCTCCTGGCGGGAGGACTCCGGCACGCTCGAGCGATCCGTTTTTTGAGGGCAACGAAGATCCGTTGCGAGCCGATCGACGCCGAACCGGTCTGGGTACAAGTGGACGGCGAGCCAGCAGGGCGCCTTCCGGCCGATTTCCGAATCGCCTCGGACGCGCTGACCTTGGCTGTACCGGAAACATCCCCACAGAAATCCGCAGTCTAGACCCTTGCCCGTTGGCGGAGTACAGAAATGAAGACGAACAAGCATCAACAGGGCGGTGCACTCACGAGATCTTGTGCAGCATTGGCTACTCCCCAGGCACTGCTCGATCCTATCTGTCGTATTTGGGGAGACAAGACCTGCTGGAACAGATGGGGGCCAGTTACGGGCCTAACCCAAAAAGGGCACGATCGACTACTTTTCTTCGATGTGTCGGGCTGCGCGGACGTGGATGTCCGCTCTGCCAGGGCAAGAAGGGACTTGCCCCAGTTGTGGAAACCAAATGGCGAAGCCAACGGCAAGAATCCTCAAAGAAAGAGACTTCTTCTTTGTTGTGCCGCCACAAATCAGCATAAGTTCCAATCGGCAGGAGGAGAACTGATGGACCAAAAGTCAGGCGCAGGCTGTTCAAATTCGATTCCTACTTGGGCCAAGCCAGCATGGGATGATCCTAGATAAGTAATCTTGCCTTTACGTTCATCCCAAGTTTTAGGGTTCATCAGCACCACGGTCTGTCCCGATACTACCGTGGTCGCCAAGAGTACGAGCGCACCGTGGGCACTCACAGTCAGCGTGAATGTTTGTTCACGGAAAGTCAGCTTGTCCTCTGGCTCACCACGAATAACCAAGGGCATGTCCAACAGCACGCGCTCGCTACGCCTATGGACCACCTCCGCCGGGGGGTAGTTACTTTTTCCTTCAGGCATCGAAGTCTGCTCCTGGCTCGGGACCTGTCGTGGCTCTTCCTATCACTCCAGCCCGCATTACAACCGCAGCAATGCCGGAATCATATAGGCTTGCCCGTTTCAAAAACCTGACCATACGGTCAGGTTGAGTCAAAATGAAATGATGCTGTTGAAAAAGAGGTGAGCAAAGGCGGGATTCCGCGCGAAGCGTGTTCTAGCTGGGCTTCCTAATTTGACGACGATCGATGACCGGAATGTGGGGTTGCACATCACGCTCCAGCAGCCACGCCAGAAACTCTCCACTGCCGTAAGCCTTGTCCGCTGCCAGAGACTCGGGATGAAGCCCCAACTTATCTACGTGCTCTAGCATTCGCCGGGCGGTTACCGTCATCGGCGTTGTTCCTCCTGAACGCCGAGCTAGCACACCAACCCCTCGTTACTCCAGAAAAATCGGCTCCGGATCCGACTTTTTCAACAGCATCAAATGGTTTTGGCCCACTTAGGGAGGAGCCGTTATCACGTCCTAGGCCGACAAGCATCCCAAGACGGCGCAAACTTGAGAGAGATACTCACTTCGAGTGTGAGAACGGAGGTAATCACATGCCGCACATCACGAAGCGAACCTTCGGTCCTCTGGTATTTGCCAGTGTCCTGATTTGTTTTGGCTATATCGCTGCTCAGCAAAACCCAAGTCAACAGTCTGGGAGGACGCAGAGCGTCAAACCACAGTCTACTCAGGTGACGCTACGCAGTAGTAATGACCAGCTTCGCGATCAATTGGTGCAACTGCAAATGCAAGTCAAGGATTTGCAGGCGGCAATCGACGATTTGAGGTCACAACAGCAGGTGATCGGAGCCACAGCCAAGGAAACCCACGAACTCATACTGGATAGCCGAGTAGTGCAGACGCAAGGCCGCGAAGACCTGAACTCGTTAGTAAGGGCCATGAACCTGAACGAAAAACAGATTGACAAACTCGGACAACAAGTCAGCAGCATGATGCTGGATTTGCGGCGAGTCAAAACAAAGGTGGGACTGTATTAGTTTTCCACGCTTGTCACGGCTGGCTTCCTGAGTATCGGGTCGTGATCGTCGCTTCCTGGGTGCTTGTTCTCACGCGTGACTCTCTGGCAGTACCGGCTACGGCAGCAGGCCAAACACAGCCACACCGTTCGTCGTCGCGGCAAAGATCTTCCCGTCGCTGATCATGGGCGTGATGAATTTGTTGCCGCTGCCAAAGTGGTCGCGGCCACTACTCGCCTGATTGCTGTTGTAGAGTTCGCGTGTTAGGTCGCTTGCCGCGAAGGCGTGCAAGACAGCAGTGCCCGTATTTTCGATAGCCCAGACGATTCCGTTGGAGCTTCCATTCGCAGAAACACTTGGCAGCACCCCGGGATATGTAAAGGACGCAACCGTGTTTGTCGGTGTGCCTGAAATTTTTCCGTTGCTTATGGTGAAGGATTTCAATGTGGCGTCGACGTCACAGTAGTACACCGTGCCGTTGAAATACGCGGGCACTCCAAATACTCCATTCGGCACTGCGCCGGATAGTTGCTGGTAAACATGATTTGACGTCGCGTTGAACTTACCCATGTTGGAACGGTCCACGATGTAGATGTTTCCATCCTTTCCCGCGCCAACCGCCAGAAGGAGCGTGCTGCCGGCGCCGTCACCCAGGTCGGGGAGAAGCATGGGGGCACCCGAACCGAGGTCCGTGTCGGCGCCCGACTCGCTCACAGTATTCGACATGTTGAAATAGTCTGCGACTCGGAGAGTGCCGCCGCTCGTTGAAATCTTCACGAACGCATTGCCATAATCGTGGCCACTAGGAAATCCGTTGGCGTCGAGAGTGGTATCGAAAGTGCCATTTGCCATAAGGACGTAGATGTTTCCCTGCGCATCCGCCGCAGGACCGCCGCCGCTCTGCCAGATCGAGCCTTCACTTCCGTTGGGAGTGAGGTTCAGGACGCTCGACTGTGACAGGTTCGATGCGTCATAGCCGATGATCCACGCCGTGTAAGGGTTAATGTCACAGTGCGATCCCCAGCTTGTGTAGATCACACCGTTCAGAAGAAGCAGACCGCTTCGTTCCTTGTATTGCTTGGGGTCGAAAATTACTTGTCCTCCGGAACTATTGGCGCCCGTCCCGGGGTAGGTAGCCTGAATCGTGACGGGCCCTCCAAGCAGTTCAGCGCCAGTCGTGACATCGAGGGCGTGGAGACGCTGGAAATACGTCGAACCCTTCTTGGACATAGCAACTACATAGATGGTGCCATGTGGCCCGGCCTTCCGGTCGATAACCGGCGTTGAGGTGATGCCGATTTCCGGCGACACTTGACCGCAGCCACGGCTGTCACTCGTGGTTTCGCCGGAACCCAGCATAGACACCTTCCAGAGCTGTGCGCCGGTGTCGGAATCGAATGCGTACACCGAGTCATGCTCTGTAGCGATGAACACAACGTTGTACACTCCGCCGGCAAGAGATAGCTGCGACAAGTAGAGGGGCTCCGCATCTACCTTGCCGTCGACAAGCAGGTTGCGGAGCAGTCCGAATGTTTGCGAGTTGACGTTGGCTGGCGTCAATGTCGTTTCCGTGAGGTTCTGACCCGTTCGGGCGTTGTCGTTGTGAAAGGTTGTGACGTCGGTTCCCAAAGGCAGCGATGTGACGACGGTAAGTGTCGCAGAATTGCTTGTGACGCTCCCGGCAGCATTCGTCACGACCGCGCGGAAGGTCGCGCCGTTGTCAGCGGAAACGATTGTTGGCGTTGTGTAGCTCGATGATATCGCGCCGCTGATATTGGCACCGCTCTTCTGCCATTGGTAGCTTAATGGTGCGGTTCCCGTCGCCACAACAAAGAACGTCGCGGTCTGTCCGCTGGTAACCGTCTGGTTTGCCGGCTGCGTCATGATCGCAGGAGTGACCGCAGCTGAGGGCGCTTTAGAAAATGTGCCGGGACACCCTGCCAGCGCGAGCATCAGCAGCAAGACAACGGCGATACCTAAACCTCGTTGCGCGCGTTCCGTAAGCATATGCAAGCCCTGATAGGCGTTGATGAATATCGGACTTCTGATCCAAGGCTGAATCTCACAGGAAGAGACCGAACACCCCTGCCAGACACGCGCTTGGCGCTTATCAGCTTACGTACAACGGGTACAACTATAACCTACCCGCAAGGACAGTTTTGGTCCACTTGTGCACGAGCCGGATCGTTGCTTTCGGAACCTCATTGGGAACCCAAATCTGAAGGTTCGCAAATCGCACAGTCCCGGGAGCGGCTGGCGGGCGACGCGATCACGCGGATTCAGCACACCTTAGTCCGAAGGGTTTTGGAATGATGCGGAGTTGAGCTATATTCGCTTGTCGAAGCGAGTTGCGATTGGGGGGCTGACGAGTCGGAATGAATTCGTTTTGCTTGATCGCTGGTAGCGGTGGGTAATAAGACATGGCCGTCAGTGCGGCCCGGGAAATGGAGCGGAAATGAAAGGCGTGGTGCTTGCAGGCGGTACGGGCAGCCGGCTGAATCCCCTCACGCGCGTTACCAACAAACACCTGCTTCCTATCTACGACAAGCCCATGGTCTATTACCCCATTCAAACTCTTGTGAACGCCGGAGTCCATGAAATCCTTTTGGTCACGGGCGGCAAGAATGCGGGCGACTTTTTGCGGCTTTTGGGTAACGGACGAGATTTTGGTTTGAAGCACCTTAATTACACCTACCAGGAAGGTGAGGGTGGCATTGCGGACGCTTTGGCCCTCGCCGAGCATTTCGCAGAAGGTGACTCCATTTGCGTGATCTTGGGCGACAACATTATCGAAAATAATATCTGCCGGGCCGTGGCGAACTTCGCGAAACAAAAGGAAGGCGCCAAAATTCTCCTGAAGGAGGTTACGGACGCGCAGCGGTTCGGCGTCGCGGAAGTCCGCGGGGAACATGTGGTGGGCATCGAGGAAAAGCCAAAGCGCCCAAAATCCAATTATGCGGTCATCGGGATTTATCTTTATGATCACAGCGTCTTCCAGAAGATTCGCCGCTTGAAGCCCTCCGGCCGCGGAGAGCTCGAGATCACCGACGTCAACAATTTCTATATAGAAGAGGGAAAGCTCACCTACGAAGTTCTCGAGGGCTGGTGGACTGATGCGGGCACCTTCGATTCGCTGCTGCGCGCGAATACGCTGGTAGCGGAAACGGGAGCCAATAAGCCATCCCGGACAGGCGAGGAGCAACTCGCAACCGATCGGGTGCTCCGATGAAAATTCTGGTTACCGGTGGGGCGGGATTTATCGGCTCCAACTTCATCCGCCACGTTCTGGGAGCGCGCAAGGACTACGAGCTCATTAATTACGACAACCTGACCTATGCAGGGAATTTGGCCAATCTCGCAGAAGTTGCGAAGGATCCAAACTACACATTTATCAGGGGTGACATCTGCGATGCCGCCGCCGTCGAGGCGGCCATGCGCGGGTGCGATGCGGTAATACATTTCGCTGCGGAATCGCACGTGGACCGCAGTATCTATGAACCCGCGCCGGTCATCGACACGAATATCAAGGGAACGTTCACGCTGCTCGAAGTGGCGCGCGCGCTGCGCGTCGAGCGCTTCCTGCATATTTCGACGGACGAAGTTTACGGCGACCTGCCGCCCGGCGCCTTCGCGGATGAAAGTTCGCCCTTAAAACCCAGCAGCCCATATTCAGCTTCCAAAGCCGGCGCGGATCTCCTGGTGCTTTCTTACGTGCGGACCTACGGGCTGCCGGCAGTAATCACCCGCTCCTCAAATAATTACGGCCCGTACCAGTTTCCGGAGAAATTCCTTCCGCTGATGATTACCAGTGCGCTGGAGCACAAACCACTGCCCATTTACGGTGACGGAAAACAGCAACGCGATTGGCTGCACGTAGAAGATAATTGCCGGGGGATTTTGTGTGTACTCGAAAAGGGGCGGACCGGTGAGGTGTACAACGTAGGTGGCTCCGATATCGAAGAGAATCTAGCCATGGCTCGCCGTCTGCTCAATCTAATGAGCAGACCGGAATCGCTGCTTAGCTACGTGAAAGACCGCCCCGGGCACGATCGTCGCTATGCGCTGCGTTGCGAAAAAATGCGGGACGAACTGAGCTGGAAGCCAATAATTTCGCTCGAGAACGGTTTGCGTCAGACGATCGAATGGTACGGGAAACATAGCGCCTGGCTGGCGGGTGTGCGCGGAGGCGAATACCGCTCCTATTACGCAAAATATTATGAGAACCGGGATTCCTTATTGCGTGATGTTGTGCCCTCCGTATCTAAGTGACCTGATATCCGCAGCAAGGGAAGGCTGAGCCTTCTCCCCGTTGTCTTCGGTGTAAAGAAGGGCTGGAGTACCGGCCAACGCCGCGACCGTTGTGCAGACGCAATTACTGCTGGTCAACAGTGACTCGGAGAAACGTCGAAGGAAGACGCCACCGAAAAATCCGTGCCAGTATGCGGATCAGCGAAGGGGGTTGCCACGCGGCTAACGTTAGGGTGCGGCTTGTTTCTGTTCGCCGAACACACACCGATCACCTCTGCGCCCACCCCCGTTAGCATCAGGGCCACCTCTCTCAAGGTGCGCCCGGGCGATGTGTGATGGGGTGCGTGCTTATACTTTCGCCAATTGTCGGATTGCTAAAATGGGTGGCCGGGTCCACGACGAAAGTATCAGATCAAGATTAGTGACCCGCTCTCCGGTGTGCCCTACTCAGTTTTCGACGCAAATTCGACTCTGGGCTTCGAAAAATGCGAGTCATCCAGTTTAGGATTCACTGTAACTTTATCAATGGAGATTTTCTCCGCCGGAACAGGAGTATCCCTGAATCCCAGCGACGTTTTGGCAACCGGAAGAACTCTCGTCTCCAGAACAAACGGGATCTGAAGGCCGCTTACCTGGCGGTAATCGCGGTAGTAGACTTCCACTGGATGGTATGTGCCATCGAGCCGCCTGGGCTGGCCTTCAATTTTGGTTTCCAAAAAGGTCTCCGCGTCCACCCACACGTGGATGGCTTGGCCATTTTTCAAGGTGAGCCTGAGCTTATAGGTATCGCGGTTCTCGACTTTTTCCGTGCCGTCCAAGTCAACCGTGGTTCCCTTAGCTGCGTAATCCACCAAGAGACCGTCCAGGTCTGCTTGTATAGATGCCATCTTGATTTCATCCGCGGTGTAAGGCTCAACTTCGCCCCGATTGAGGAACGGCCTGACTTTCCAGCCATTGGTGCCGTCATATACTTGAACCGAGGTCTGGCCGTTGAATTGAAGTTGGAACCGCATTTTGCGGGGACGCTTCAGTTCCATGACAAACGGGAGTTGAACTTCGTCGGCGGGTCGCTGGGGAAGCACCTCTTGGCGGTTGTTGTGGCTGGGAAGGGGGACTGGAAGAGCAGCCCGCCGATTCCCTCCGACACCCATCTTTCCCTCCATCGACATCGTCTCAACCGAACGCCACGCCTGCAACCCACCCCGGGCCGACACGTTTTTCTCCACGATTTCGGCCGCTGAAAGCTTGTCAAGCGAAGGGGGGGCATCGGACGCCGCTGCAAGCGCGGCTACAAACGGCATCAAAACAAGAATTGCTAGCGTCTTTCTGAACATTATGTGTCCTCGTAACAGAATTTGGAACTAACCTCGAAAAAGATATATTGGAACTCTTCTGTGCAACTCTAATCCACCACAAGTCCTTGAGCTCGAAATTGTCCGATCACCACGTCAACGTGGTCTCCGCGTTTCACGCGCCTGCCACTGTTCGAGAAAGCCATCCAGTAGAACTTGCCTGCCTCGGGCGTGCCGCCCTGCCGCAATATCCCCACCTGTTCCAGGGACGGCACGACCAGGCTGACCCCGGCCTGCGGGTCGATCAAGGAAGGCTCTAATTTCTTATCGTTGAGCATCTTGGCTTTTTCCGCGTCTAGCACGCGGTAGGTAAATCGAATGATCTCGCCCGACTCCACCGCCTTAACACTGAGCGAGTCAACTCCCCAAACGAGTTGGTAATACTTGCCCGCTCGTCCTGCGAACCGACTTGGCTGATAGCGGGACGGAACTGCAGCTACCGGAGGCTTTGCGGCCGGGGCGGGGGATTTGGCAGCGGATTGAGCAAAAGCCGTTGAAATCATCATGCTGCTCGCCAGTAACCCCGCGAGGAATAGCGCTTTCATGATCTTTGTTAGTTGCTTATACATTCTTTATCCTGTTTTTACGGCCGCGGTTGTGCTGCGGAAGCGCGAAGGTTACGCCTAAAAAAGATGCTTCTCGCGAGTGTCTCGCGAGAAGCATCGACTCTAGACTTGGGTTGACCCGCCTGGCATCAGTTTGCAGTGCCATTCAGGGCTATTTGAACTCGACCGCACCGACGTCAACAGCGCTATTAGTCTTCCTCGCAGTGCCGAAGAAGTCCAACGAAGGCGCCGCAGCGTAGGTCGTACCAGAGTTAGCCGGCGTAATGTAGCCAATCACCGGTGAACCTGCCGCCGGCGCGTAGTTGCCGAGTGGCGAACCCGTCGTCGACGCTGGGCTCACCATCGCGAGTGGGCCCCAACCGATGTTGATCCAATTGTTGCCCTCGTCCACCGTCGCGGCAGGCGTCAGGTTGAAGATGGGATTGGGCACGGTTGCGTCCGAGATGCCCGGAGGCACCTGGTAGCCCAGCCCGCCATTCTCCGGTGGCACCCGTGAACCGTTGCAGTATTGGCTGACAACGGTCGGGTTGGAGGGCGAGTTCGGCCGGAAGCCTGTACCCCCGCCAGTATAGCCGGTGGTGCTCGTGAGCACCGAAGCCTGCGGAGTGAGCGTAATGCCCAAACTGTGGTTGGTCGGTCCCGTGTCGCCGCGCAGACCGATGTCCCAATAGTTGGTGGTGGAAACGCACTGGCCAGTGGCGGTCTGGCTCAGCGTGGGAACCAGCGCGACGACGTTTTGCTGGTTCAGGGTGCCCGTACCGAGGGGGCCCACACTGATGTGGAAATCCCGGTTCTGCCAGAATATATCGTTATACAGAATTGGGATCGAATACTGCCTGCAATTTCCAGCAGTCCCATGGCTCGGGGGACAGGTGATGGTCGCAGGGAGATTCGCTTTCAAGACCGCGCTGTCCTGGATGCTCACCAGCCCGGCGGGCTGAGGAGCCGAGGCCGTGCCGCAGTTTGCCGTGCAGGTGGGACCCTGCGTGCTGGCGAGGGGAGCCCCAAGAGTATTGAAGAGCACTCCCGATGAGGCGGTCGTATCGTTGGACATAATTGTGTTGTTGATGATGTTTACATTTAGCGCGTCCAGCAGCGAGATTCCGGCTCCATCCCAGCCGGCAACGTTGTTGGCGATGATGTTGTTGGTGACTTGTACCGAGTGCCAATTTGCCGGAGTATTCGGGAAGGCGACCACATCCGATCCGTTGACATGCTGGAAAGCGATGCCGCCGCCGCTGCCACTTTCCGCAGCGTTGCCCATAATCAGGTTGGCATTGATTACAAGGCCCGGACCTATGCCGTCGCTCGGCCCAACAGAGCCCAGGGGCGGCACGCAATCCGCATCGGTCGTGACGCCGCATGGAGGATCAACATCGGGGGTGCCCATAACGATCATACCACCGCCATTGGTCGGGATCGTCGGGTTGGTACTCTGATTGAACAGGATCGAGTTGTGCTCGATGTCACCGTTCTTGCTGAACCCAAGGTGGCCGAAGCCGCCGCCGTCCCCGGTGCTCAAATTGCCGCACAACCAGTTGTAGTTGAATTTGTAGTAGTCGGAGCCGGTGCAGAAGCTGACGCCGCCTGCCCCTGCCGGCGTGGCCGAGAACAATTCGTCGCCGCTGGAAGAGTTACTCGTGACCGCGTTGTGGTGCACGTTCACGTTCAAGTCAAAGCAGTACGGTAGCTGAGCATTCGTTACCGAACTGGTTTCGCATGAGCCGGGAGCCACGTTTGTGGCGCTCCCCACGATGTACGACGGAGCAAATTCGCCCTGGCCAACGTTGATGCCGCCAGACAGTGTTCCGGTATTGCCGTAGATCCGGTTGTTAGCGATTTGCAAGTTATGTCCCCAGCCGTGCACGAAGATGCCGCCTCCTCCCTGGGAACTGTTGGTGATGGTGAGTCCGTCGATGCTTGAGGGGTTGCACCAGAAGCTATTCGGGAACGGATTCGGCCCAGCGGTAGTCCCGCAAGTGGTGGCCGTGAGAAGCGTGGTACCAGCCGGGAAGCCGGCAAACAGACTGGAGTCGTACTGATTCTGACCGTGGAAGTCCACGCCTTTCGACAACACCGTAATTCCTGCTCCTTCAAGCGCGCCCATCAGGCTTGGCTCTTGTAACAGCTCGGCCAAGTTGCCGTTGAGGTTGGCGTCCCATCCGACCGTGGCTTCGAACGGAAGCCGGTCTATTTGAGCCTGCATCGTAGACGTGCAAGGGAACTGACCGGTTGGATCGTAAGGATTGGTGGCGTTGATGGGAGAACCACTGATCCCCAAACCAAACAGACAATTGATCTGCCGCCGCCAGGCATCCAGTTTGCCGGCGGGATGGGTATTTGCGTTGAGAATGCTGGAGACAGCACCGACACCTTGCAACCGGACCGGCTTCCACATGATCAATATCTCATTGTGGGAAACCTGGGAGTGGGTTGCACCGGTGGTAGTACACGCAACTAGACTGCCAGTCGTATTCTTGCAAGTAGGATCAATGATGATCAAGTCGCCTGGCTTGGCAGCATCAATCGCGCTCTGGATCGAGGCCGAAGCGGCGACGTGAGTCTGCGCTTTGCCGCCGATCGTGACGGTCACCGTGTCGACCGATTGCTTGCCGTTGGCTGCTGTGATTACCAATTCACCGCAACGCGCGCCCGCCACACCTCCGTATTGCGCTTGTTGCTGCGGGGCGCACATCGGCACGTTGTTGGGCACCGTGACGGTCAGCGTGGCGTCGCTCCAAGCGGTGGTCGCAGGCACTCCACCGATGGTCACTGTTCCCGCCGTAGCGCCAAAGCCATAGTGGCGGGTGACGGTCTTTTGATTGTACGGACTCGTTGTGGCCTTGGGCCCGGAGTACCCATAGTTGTTCACTATCTGGTTGCCCAACGCCGTGATCGTCAGCGTATGACCGGCCGCGCTCACATAAGGTCCAACTCCATCGCCATCCACTTCGCTGATCGCTGGCGTGGCATCCGGGTAGGCGCAGTCAGGATTGTTGTACCCGGCCCCTGCGAAAGCGGATGTGGGCGTGACCGGTGTATCCATGTACTGGGTTTGCCCCGGCATGAACGGAATCTCGTAGCAGAAATTGCTATAAGCCGGATTGTACAGCGGATCCGGGGTCGGTCCGGTGCCTGGATCGTTCATGCACGTGACCATCATCGTGGGCGCGTACCCCGTCGGGTTGGGCGGGTTCACTTCCCACGTCGAGTAATTCAAGCCGTCGTAAGCCCCCCACTGGTCCGTATACACGCGGGAGATTTCCGTACCGGACCAATCCTTAATGGAAACCGGCAGGTTGGCCGGCGAAAATTTCTCGCCGAATTGCGGCGAGAACGGGTCGAATTCCGAAGTGAAGTCGTCGGTGATAATGCCGGTGAAGTGCGCGGCGACGTGAGTCGAAGTGAAGATCCAGAACTTCGCCAGCGACGACGACTGGTCATCAAGCGTGACTTCCTTGCGGTCGCAGAGATTGCGAGTAGCTCCGGCGAACGGCGCTACTTCCGTTGACCCTGGGAACAGGCTGATGTAGTCGGGAACGACACGTGCCGCGCCCACGCATGGCCAGAAGGTCTCGACGCTGCCGGTGTCCCCTTCGTGACTTGGTAGGATCGTGCGGCCAAAAGCGTTAGTGGAATTCTGGGCATTGTTGGCGTTGTAGGCAGCGGCGACTTCGGCCTGGTCGGGCAGGATGAAAATATTGCCCAAGCCGGCGAACTCCTGCGTCACTGGCGCAACATAATTGTCGCCGATCAGAATGTTCTTGTCCTCTTCCTTCACCAGTTCATAGCCCGGAGGCACAACCATTTCTACTACATACTTGCCGGCGGGCAGCATGGGAGTGCCGGCGCGAATTGGGTCATAACTGGGATTGGTGTTGGAGCCGGCGGCAATAGTTGGGTTCGGCACGCAAATCGTGCAGTTGGTTCCGGTTACTTTCCCGTTAGCGTCAGTGGCGGTGACGCTGGGGAACTGATACATGCCGTCGTAAGGCGCCGGTTGGACCTGGTTCCAGTTGTGCATGCCGTCGTAGCACTTGAATTGGGAGTTGTTCGGAATCGTGTGCAAGGGCGTTCCGTTGTGCTGGTTGTTGTACACATCCAGGTAGTCCGGTTGGTTAAACAGTGTGAAAAAGAAGAGATCCGCGTTCGTGCCGCTGGCCGCACCCTGGCCCGGGCAGTTCATGTTGGGAACGGTCGCGGTCCCATTGGTATGGAAGCCCTGCGCCCAATCGTCCCAACTGCTGGTCGTCGTGTGATCCACCAATGTCAACGTCGGGGTCACCCCGTCCGCCGCAAAGCCCTCTTGGTAGAGGTTGATGGTTACTCCTGGCACGTCCGGAGTCCAACTGGTGTGAAGGAGCAGCGTGGGATCATCGAATGGCCGCGTCGAGGCATAAATCACCTCGCCGTGAATGCCGCCGTTCTCTGCCCGACCGGTGCCAACCGCGGGTGCGTAGGGTCTCTTCCCGAACTCGATGAAGCTATTCTGGCCAGAGAAGCCCTGCCAACCCTCGGTCAGTACCCCAGGCGGATCGACGCGGCCAGCGGAGGGGTTAGTCACGCTGCCCGCTCGAGTCGCGATGTTGGCACCCGTGCAATCCGCACTGGCGCAATAGACAGCGCCTGGTACACGTAGCGCGGCAGGTAGATGAACCTGTTCGGCTGTGTTCGCCAAGTTGGCGCCTATGTTGGAGGTTCCGCATGGCGGGTTGCCAGTCCCACCGCACGACGATGAGGCGTCGGCGGGCCCGCCGGCATCGTAGACCACATGAGTCCCGGTGTTCTTGTAACGGATCGTATCCGATTCCACAACGTACCAGCTGAAGAGCGGGAATATCTCGTTGAAGCCGGCGTTACCGCTCAGGTCGGTGTTGTTGAAGTTGGAGTAGCTGCCGTCACGGAACCGAATGTTCGTTGGCACCAGCGTGAGTCCCGGCTCGGTGGCATCTGGAATGCCATTGTAGTTCTGGTCAAAGAAGCTCTTGGTGTAGAGGTTCGCCTGCCACTGGTTCAAGGCTAGCTGCCCAAAGTCGAAACCCGAGCCGGCCAAGCGGACAGGGGTCGAAAGGCCGTCCACGAGCATATCGTTCCACTGATCAAAGACCGTGACTCTCCAATCACCATCGGGAACACCCGGAATGCTGAAGCTCCCGTCGGCGCCGCACTTGGTGAACGCGAAGTCTTCGCCGTCCGGATCTCCAATGCTCACGTAGCACTGGCTGAAGGCGAAGCTAGAGTTGTCGCCACTGCTGTAGAGTCTCTCATCCGGCGTGCGGCTCATGCGCTCGGTCGTAACCACGCCGGTCACGGTGTTGTTACAGTTAGTACCAGTGACGTTGGGGTCGCTGCCGTTGCAGACGCCCAATAAGCGGCCGTTTATGATTTTCGGGTTGGCAAAGCCGATGGAAACGTGGTATCCCGCCGGCCCAAACTCCTGGAAGAAACTTGGCTCGCCGATCCGGAGGAATGAATCGTGGGCCTTCTGTCCGTCCAGGGTGTTGGTTTGGAGCCACTCTTCACCTTTGGCAATCCGGTCCGCCCCCGGTGTAGCCACTACGCCGTATCTTCCCGGCATCAGGTTGGCAATCACAGCCTGGCCCGCCAGCGGGGACAGAGTCGTGCCGTCGGATTCGTACTTCGGGCAAGTAACAATCATGCCCGTGATACCCGTAGGACTCGCACCCGAACCAGTCTGCCGGGCACCGGCTGAAATCGGGCACGCATCCTTCCCTGTGGACGGATCAATCTGTCCCGACAGGCTGTTCGACAACGGCATATTGAACATGTCGTAGGTCATCTGTCCGGTCGCATCCCCCGTGCCGCCAGCGTCGTCCATGAGTACGATATTGAACTGTCCCAGGCCTGGCTCGTTGGGCGACAACACGTCGATTCCGCCGCCGCCATCCTGCTCACCGTTGAGCGGGAAGTCGTCCTCGAACACAAAGACGGACAGTTTCGACGGCGGGAATGGATTGGGTTGCGCGTAGACGGTGAGGGGTGCAGAAGCATACGAAGTAATGCCGGCGGGTAGTGCGGCGATCGGGGCGCCGCCCATGCCGTGGCCACAACTTGGAGTTGCATTGCCCAAACAACCGCCAACGTTCTCGAACGAGTTGGCGGCGTCACCCGGAAGGATCGAGAAGTAGTAACGCTTGGTCGGATCCAGATGAACCTGGCCCGGCAGTAAAACCGCCTGGCCGTTCCCTGTCGGATCGGGCCTGCACACCCCGTTGCCAATATCGCAAATCGCGTTTACGTGGGCCCCAGAAGTAGGATCGAAGACTGTCTGGCCGCCTTCGCAAGACAGCGGCCCCGTGCAGCCAGCCGCCACAAGCGGCATGTAGCTGGTGTGGAAGTTGGTCCCAAAGGTTGGAACGATACCGGCGGTGCCGAAGGTCGGGCAGCCCGCAGGTTGGGGGTTCGTCGTGCAGTTGGGGTTGACGTAGAAGGTGCGGTCTTCCTCAATAATCCAGCGATAGTCGGTGATAACAGTCGTTTTGTCCCTGCCGTCCAACACCGTAACCGCAAGATTGCTCGGTGCCGGGAAGATCAGAGTCACGATTGCTGAGCCGGTGCTGACCGTTCCCTGTGAGTTCTGCGCCTTGTAGGTAAAGGTGTAGGTGCCCGCCGAGGTGACGGAGGCTGTGAACCCGCCATCGCCGTTCGTATCCATGGTGAGCGCTAGGCCTGCTGATGGCACCGGGGCATTTCCGGCCGACATGGCGACCATAAGAGGATAACCCGCCGCGTCTCTGTCATGGCAGGGATTTGCCGGCGTTGGGGTGCATGAATTCCAAGGCGCCGACAGAACGCCCGCGGGCTTGATGCTCAGGACTGTGGCGTTCGCCGTGTACGTTTTGTTGCCCACGGAGATCCCACTTGCCGCCTCAATCGGCGCCGCAGTCAAGTTTACGGTAGCGGTTACACCGGAGGAGCACGTCGCCCCGGTGACAGTACCGTTCGCGCAGTAGGTAAATGAAGTAGGCGAACCCGTGTAGGTAAACGTCCCGTTGGTGTTGAGAACCAATCCTGGTACAGTCCCGACGGCCGTAACGCCATAGACATTCGTGTCGTTGGCGATCAGGCCTTTGGAAGGATCTGACACGATGAGCGTTTTGCCCGAAACCACAGAGGGGTAGTTATCTTGCCTCGCTATCGCAGGCCCGAATCCAGGGTCTACCGGGAGTCCAGCGCCATTGATGCCGATGTAAGCCACCATCCCGGTGTCGCGCGCGGTCGCGTTGCCCGACAGGCTCAACTCGCGGTCATACACAGGGAGGGCCGTCGTGACCGTCGCGGGCGCATTGATCATCACGTCATACGTCTTGCCCGCGGGCATAAATACTTCGCTCTGCACACGGGGAAGCCCTGGCAGGGGGTTGCCGTCTTCCGCGATAAGTGAAAAGCCGGAGGGAGCGTCGGTAGCCGGAGCAACGGCAACGCCTGTTTGTGATCCCACGATCGAAGGTATGTGCATGCGCAAGCCGGCATTCACGAAGCGCACCAATACATTTCCGGTCACGCCCGTGGCAGGCAAAACTGAGAACACCGAGGTCCCGGCGCTGGTCTTGTTGAATGCGAGTCCATTGATCAAGTAATACAAAGGCGTGTAATTCACCGCGGGCGGATAACAGGTCTGGTAAACCCCAACTCCCGAACTGGGATTTCCGCAGCCGCCTGGCAGGCCGGACCACACCTTGGTCTCGCTGAAACCTGCAGTGTTCACCGTAGTGCTGACAGACTTGTTTTGAACGGGGTCGATTTCACTGAGAAGCATCGGGATGTCAGCATTGTAGATCACGGCTGGAGTTGTACCGACAGCCGGATAAGCGGTCCCGGCCAGGCCTCCTGCCGGGGCGGTCGTGACCACCAATATGCCGTACAGGCCCATGGGACCCTGGATGGACGGGTGTGTGCCGGACTCAATCAGGTACGTGCCCGGCCGAGGCGTTGTCCAAGTAAGCGCGGTTGTCGCTCCCGCAGCCACTTCAGTAGAAAACGACTGCACGCGCGTCCCCTGCGTCGGTGGTACACCCACCCCTGTCAGCGGCGCACCCGGCGCGTTGCCCGCGATGGGCCACGTGAGTGGCTGGGCGTTGGTATGGTCCGTTGCCGGCGTGGTAGTTGCCGTCGTTCCGAGGCCGCCGCCCAACTGCCCTACAATCACCAGCGAAGTGGGCACAGTATTGGGAGTTGTGCTTCCTGTCGGCGTAAACGAGAGATGGTTCGTGAGGTTGATCGTCAGACTTTGTCCCGTGGGAACTGTAATCACCACAGGGGACCAGATGGCCGGGGTAATCGCCGCCGGATTCAACGGGGCGCAGGTCGCGGTCGAGCCGGTCACGCCAGTGCCGCAACTGTACCCCCACATCGGGACCACTGTGCCGTCGGGCAGGGTCGCGTTGGCCGACCCCGCAGTCAGATTGACTTGCTGCTGACCGAAAGTTACAACTGCGCCGAAGAGAAGGAGACCGAATACTCGGGCGGCGGCGTTCAGGATTGCTTTGATATTATGAGTTCTCATTCCCATTCCTCGTCGTTAGTTAGATTCGTCAATCCGAAATTCCCGGGAATCAACGAGCATCATCATCAGCATTCCGCCGGGGAAAACGTTGTTGGTGGTAATCTCGCGCTCGTTGTGCGAGTGCCACATGAACGCAAACCCAGCCTCGCTGCTAGGTGAGTTCGCGATCGTGCCCGACGGCGGTGTACTGCCGGTGGCGCCGCACCCGGCTGCAGGTGCTAGAGTACCGTTGCTGCACCCGGTCGCGCGGAGGGTCGCATTCGGACCGAGATAAGGGCTACCGCCGTACCAGGCGCCATTCGTGAGAATGTTGGCATCGGGCAGAGTTGCAGGACCGCCACCGGCCACATCTCCGAACGGAGTTACTTGCAGTGGCTTGTTATGGTCCTGACACCACTCGTAATAATTAATTGCAGTTTGCGCCGCGACCCCGGTGTTGTAGCCGTTGGCATCCGGAGTGCAAGGAAGGGCAGCGTTTGCGTCACCAGAAGAGGGATTGTGACCGTACGGATCCCAGTTTAGCCCCCTGCCCGTCCAATAGAAAATTCCATCCATGGCCATTCCTGGAGTTGTCGTGGTGGTGAACAACGCAGGCCCAGCGAGCTGGGTGCTATCCGTTGCCGACACAATCAAGTTGCCGTCGCGCCCGAGGATGCGTACATGGTTACCGTGCTCGTGGAACGGATGCTGCCAGCGTCCCTGGCCGATGATGCGTAGAAGTACCTGTTCACCCGGATGCATGTGAGGATTGCCGTTATAGGGCTGGTGGGGATAAGCGAACGCATAGTTGGTGTCCATGTCGTCGGGCATCGAGCGGCCGTTAATCAGGAAATACGCGGGGTGGTAAGGCTCAGTCGGGACCTCGAGACTGCATCCCGCGGCGCCAGCCACGCAATTTCCGGCTTTCCTGACTTGTGCCAACGCCTGCGTGTGAATGTTGGGATCCATCTCGGAGAATTGGAACAGGTATTCTCGGTCGTAGCAGGCTTTGTCGTTGTCGTAGGCAGCCCCCACCACGGCACCAGTATTGTTCGCCAGCCGATAATCAGATTCGCCCCAGTTCGCTTCCACAGCCAGGTTCGCAGCAGCTAGCCCGCCTGTGCAGGCGGTGGGGGTGGAGGCCGGGAGCACAATGATTGCGCCGTACAGGCCCATCTCGACCTGCAGGTCACCTTGCGTTCCGCTGTAATAGGCGCGTGTCCCTGGCGTTGAGGCAGTGAACGTGTAGGTCACCGTTCCGTTATGCGCCGCCTCCCGGGTCAGCAGGCCGACTACGCCGCCGGTCGCTGTCACGTTAAAGCCGGGGAAGAGAATCGAAGTGTTGCCAGCCGCGGCGGGAAGGTGATTGGTCAGCGTTACAGAGACCGTCTCCCCTTCCGTGACGATCAGCGTGGGGCCGGGCACTTGCATCGTGGTGCAAAATGGGGTCGTCGTAGTCGCGGGCTCAAAGCCGAAGGGATTGCCATTGCATCCGTATCCCCAGGAGTAAACCGCTGCCCCGTCTGGCTGGTTGATATAAGCGTCCTGCGCCGTCAAGTTGAACGTCGGGCCGGTAATGCCCGGAGCCGCAGCCTGCGCCGTAGCCGTGAGCAACAACGCGAGCACCAGCAAAAGAAGCAGTCGTGATATGCAGATCGTATTTTTCATATTCGTCGCCCTCATTGCCGCTCTCCTACTTGATATGGACTTCTGTCATGAGCCCACCGAAGTTCTCCGCGTCGTTGGAGAGGTGGTCGAGATTGGGGGTGTAGAGATAGAACACCTGACCCGAGGTATACCCCGTGGCATCCAGAATCACGTCGAGCGACTCGCCGCCGGCCAGCGTGATCGAGTTGGTGGTGTAGTAGAGATTGTTTCCCGCTTGATCCCGCAGCAGCTTGGCATTGATCGCGATAACCTTCATCGGAATCCCGAGCGAGGCCAGCGTCTGATATTCCGAAACATCCAGGTCAGAAATGCGCAGGAGCGCCTTTTTCCCTGCCGGGCTGTCGATGATTGAAGGCAGCGGCTGCGAATAGTGCATGGCGCCATCGGATGACATCGTTGCCAATGGACCCGGCGTAACCGTGTCCGGATAGCTCCGTAGAGGCTGCCGTTGACCGGGACCCGATTCTGCCGCGGGCGCACATAAAGTTGCCCGACCATGCCCATCTGCAAGTGCTCGGGAGGCGTGATATGGCAGTGCCAGAAATAAGTGCCGGCATCCGGCGCAAGGTAGTAATACGTGAAGCTGCCGCCGATGTTGATGGCCACCGAGGCGTCAGGCACTCCGTCGTAAAAGGACGAAGCGTTGGGATAACCGTGGAAGTGGACCGTGTGCTGCTCGAACAGGTCCGGCCGCATGACCATGCCCACGTTGCTGAGGGTGAGGAACAATTCGTCATCCTCATCGATTGCAATCAACGGCGCCGGAATGTTGCCGTTCATCACTCCCACGTCGAGCATTTGGCGGGGATCTACGTGCCCATCCAGGCCGCTGCTCGGGATAGTGGCTCTGCATACTGGGTCGGAGAGACAATCCAGGTCGGGAACCAGTCCGACGGCGCCGTTGTAGGGAAACGTCGAAAGAGGGTTTGGACCGGAGACTGCGCCATCGGCTGTGGCTGGGTCACCGGGTTGCAAGGTCGGTCCCCCATACACGGTATTGAATTCGTAGGGGAAGTCCGTCCCGGGCTGGCCGTTAGCGATCTTCGTGAGACCAGACAACGGTCCGAAGGAAAACAGGTACGTCTGCGTGCCGTCGCCCATCGTCGCGTAACCGTCACCGCCCGAGATCTGCTGGCATTTGATAGCACCGTTCACGTGAGCGGGCGCCGTCGGATATCCGCTCGTGCCCGTGTAAGTCGGGCCGGTGTACGCCGGTTCCGAAGTGGCCGCCACTGGGTGAGTGATCGTGCTGGTTGGACATTGCACGCGGAATGACTGAGCATTCACGACGAGCGGTACCAAACAGACGAAGAGAAGAGTCAACAGAACTTGGCACAACTTTTTCATGGCTTTTCGTTCTCCTTCCGAATGCTCACGGCGCAGGCAGCGGTAATTGCTGTTGTCATAAGGACTTTTCTGACTGCATCAGTGCACCTTCTCGAACCCAGCTCCCAATGCATCGCCCACGTCCCCTTAGCCTTGGAAATCGGGATCAAACAGATTCAGTTCGCAACCAAGCCTCGGTGGGGCTCGTTCCTAGTTCCTTCGCTTGATTGCATGTAATCCGCTTCATCCCTTGCGGCAGTCAGCCGGGGCCGTGAGCGAGATTAGAGGCAACTCAGATTTGCGATTTGCTGGCGAGCAAAGAAATTGGGAACTTGCGGCTATTTGACAGTTATTACGCGAGGCAGAGATCAGTCATGTATGTAATGTATTTTTACATATGGACGACTGTTTTTGCTCATAGCAAAAACCTCATCGCGATTCCAGCTGCGGACTATGACCGACGAATTTATAACCAACTCCAGCAACGGTGAGGAAGAGTTCCGGTCGCTTCGGATTTTCCTCCAGCTTTCGGCGAAGGCTAGCAACATGAGTATCAACGGTGCGCGTTAGCGTATCTGCCTCATAACCCCAAACTGATTGAAGCAACTCTTTTCGGGGTATTGTGCTGCCTGCGCGTTCGATGAAGTATCGGAGAAGCTGAAACTCCCGGGCGGTCAGATAAACGGGTTTCCCATCTCTTGTCACTTCCGATCGTTTGACATCGACATGGATTGAGCCGAATTCATGAACACCTTGCCCAGTCTGAATCGGCACGCGCCGCAACAGTGCTTCGATACGGGCGATGAGCTCCTCAGCTGCGAACGGCTTTGTCACGTAATCGTCGGCACCCAGCTTTAGGCCTACCACCTTGTCTATCGTTTGATCGCGCGCCGTGAGGATGAGAATGGGAGTTGCCATTCCTGCCTGCCGAATGCCGCGGCAGACATCAAGTCCGCTCCGCACCGGCAACATTAGGTCGAGAATGACCAAATCAAACGGCATGTTGGCCGCCTTCTCGAAGGCTTCATGACCGTCGACGGCAGTGTCAACTACGTAGCCCTCCCCGCGTAGCCTGTCGCTCAGCGTGGTCCTCAAGGCTGCTTCATCTTCGACTAAGAGTATGTTTTCATGCATTTTTCATTGCCCTGTTGTCCCTTGAAATCGCGGTTCCTGAATTCATTTCCTGCTCCTCCGTTGCGCGCAGGTGCAATGTGAATGTGCTTCCTACACCGAGTTCGCTGACAACGGAAATTCTCCCTCCAAGGGCCTCGGCAATGCGTTTTGCCAGAGCCAGTCCCAGTCCCGTCCCGTGGATTTGCGCGGCCACAACTTTGGGGCTGCGGTAAAACGGTTCGAAAATCTGTGGCAATTCCAACCTGCTTATGCCCTCTCCATGATCCTGAACACTGAGCCTAATTTCTTTGGCCTGTTTGTCTGTCTCATGGCACGTGGCAGACAGGCCGATCCAGCGTTCTTCTCCACCGTACTTAATGGCATTGGCAATCAGATTTTGCAAACAGGCACACACGGCCGACAAATCGCCCGAAACGGGCGGCAACCCCGGTTCAATCTGCTCATCGAGGATGCATCCCGCTTCTTCGATCACTTCTGTGACATTTTTCCGAACGGCTTGCAGGATATCGGGAACCTTGAGAGGGCGCAGCACATACTGTGTCTTCCCACTTCGTGTCGAAGCAAATAACAAAATGCGATCGACCAGGTCGATCAGCCGGCGCGCCTGACTGGTCAGAATGGAACCATAGAACTTCAGGTCCTGCTTTTCTTGCACAAATCCGTCTTTGATATTTTCGCTGGCTGAAAAAATGGCAGCGAGCGGCGTGCGCAGTTCGTGCGAAACCGATGCTACGAACTCCATTTGCACCGTCGCAAGTCTCTGTGCGCGGAGACTCTCAAAGACGACCAACCCCATGTTCGCTGCAAGCAGTATAAGCACAACACCACCTGTCAGAAGGTCGCGGTGCCACATGCTCTTGGCAATCGTGGTGACCGGCCCCGTCCGATGCTGCAGGATCAGTAACCATGGCTCCTCATTGGGACCATATTGAACCACCGGAAACCAGCCTGGCGCCGAGAAGTTGCGCCAATCTTGGTCCGATAAATTCGGGCTGTGCTTCACCGCCTGCCAGAAGTCACCCTTCATATTGGCAGAGGAGGAGCCGAAGATGTTCATGATTGAGTCGAAACTGCCAACATCATCGATCCTGAGCGTCGAATCGGAGGAATAAATGATTCTGAGTTTATCGTCGGTAGCCACAACCGCCAACTTATAGTCCAGGCCTTCTGGACCTCCAAAGTGTCGGCTGGCCAGTTCTGGAAGGATCTGGTTCTGGATTACGCGGAGGTCCAGAACGACCACAAGCCAATCAACCGCTGTGCGATCGACAGGAGTCTGAGAGTTGAACGGATTGGCGTGGTGAACGACGGGATGAACGAGTGCCGGGATTCCCTGGTCAAGCTGCCAGCCAGCAAGCGCATTGGTGCGCAAGCCGGGAGTCCGCACACGATTGTCTCTAGCCTCGTTCTCGTTCTCCGATGAAGTCCCAAATTCCCAAGCACGCATCGCCGCGCGAAGGTCGGAGGAATTCGCCCGCAGCCGAACCAGTAACGTTTCCAGCTCCTGCGGCACTCTCACATTGTCCAGGGTCTTTGCGTTCGGATCGAGACGCAGCAGTTCCGGCTTTCCAGGCGCGCTGGTTTGCCAATCGTAAATCTCTCGAACGAGGTGCGGATTCGGATAAGCACCCTCGGCAACCTCGCTCCTTCCCCAATCCCGATTCCATTCAGCGAACCGCTGAAGATAATCATTCCAAGCATCGTGCGCGCCGGAATCTGGTCCGACCTGCAGGGCGACGCAGACAGACGACAACTCGTCGTAAAGATCCCGCTGCCAGCCCGTCATCAAAGACTGCAGATTGGTGCCAATGCGCACTTCCGTCGCGGCACTCAGCTCTGTGGCCCACCTGTATTGCAGGACTGCAACGATCACCCATAGCAGGGCCATTCCAGACAAAACAGCTATGCGAAATACGGATGACTTTCTGGCGTCCCCTGCTTCCAGCTGGCTGCTCTTGGAATCGAGAGAAGTGTGCATTAACCTCACCTGGCGAGCCAAGTACGCGACCTGCTAGTTGGCGGCTGTCCTGCAGCGAGTTTGTTTTCTTGCGCGCCGGTAGTCTTCAGCAAAACCCCTGTATTGCCTGCTGGGTCGTGGAGCTTTCAGCCTTGTTCTCCCCAATTTGCTTCCTATGCAACGGCGCCAAACCTGGCACCTAACGCTGAATCATGGCACAAATGAACGTACTCTAAAAGCAACTCGCGACGAGATGTTCCAGTCAGGCAGCCCTTCGGAAATTTCAGCGAAGGCCGTCGAGCGTCCACAGTTCATCGGCTTGGATATTTGGATATAGTGAGGCGGCACGCTGCGAATGCGCTGATTGAAGACTCTGCGGCACCGATCACCCGCCGTGAGCATGAGGGAAGATCGTAGATTTGTGTACGCCGGTACTGCCAGAGTGGCGCGTACGCTCATCTTTTTCAGTGACCAAAGCGATTACGCTAGTCGCCTTGTCCGTATCGAGGTGATGCCGTCCAAGCGGCGGAGCGCTGAAAGTGGCGTGGCAGGCGTCGCAGCGATACATCTGAATATGAGCTTTGCCGCGGGGCCCGAACCATTTTGCTGTGCCATGGTTACAGCGTATGCAGATCATGGACGTTCTCGCTTGCCTTTGTGCGAGGAAAGCCAGATGCCGAATCTCTATGGCTCAGGTGCGGGCTGTGTTCGCGCTTGGATTCAGCCGCGCCATAAGTTAGCGCTGATGGCGGGGCTTTTTCTTCTAGACCAAACAACCACTGGTTAAAATCATTCCGCATGTAGCGCCCGCGATATTCCTTAATCCGTCCAGCGCTAGCAAGACGATTCAGTGTTTGATGTACACGAGCGCCCGGATTGCAATGGCGGTCTATGTCGTAACCGTAGAGTCTCAAATTCTCCATGACTTCAAGCGGAGCGAGCGGCTGGCTCGCTCCATTTATCAAGCCCTCGATCGCCTCTCCAATGGCCAGTCGGTCTTGCATATCCTTTTGAATAGCTTCCGCCTTTTCGGTCTCGTGGAGGTTTACCGCAAGGTTTCTCAACAGCCCTTGCAACCGATAGACTTCAAAATTCGATTCGTTCTGCTTTTGGACAGCATGCGCAAGCTGCTGCCGCGTCTCTTCCATGGCTGCCTTGAGATGGTCAGTGCTCATTGTTCGCTATCCTTCGTTTAGTAACTTGGTTTAGTAACTCGAAAGAGCCGAAAAGCGCGTCGCTACTCAGGTCCGCAATCAAAAAGTACGAGTGGAATCACGGCGTCCGTCGCCGACCGCAGTCTTTTGCTTACCGCCAGAAACCACCTGCGTGTAGTGGTCACGAGAGTAAGGGCGCGGCTATGTTGGCTTATTGCTACAGAGCAAAAATACTGTATAGATAACCGCTAATTTGCGAGTAAGTCACATGAGCAAACCGGGAGGCCTATAATTTACAAGGATTCCTGCGACCTCTTACACTTTGATAGCCGCAAACCATAATGTAAGACTGTATTACAACTCTGCGACCAACTTTTCAATCTGGAGGAATCGACTGCAAAGGGAACTAGGAAAGGCATGTGCTGGCCGCGACGCACTCTCACGAGTTAGGGTAAGGCAAGCATTCATCCAAATGAACCTCAGTTTTGCAGACAAAGTAACCCTTACGAGTCGAGGCGCGGCGGATCACGCCAAATGAAATCTACAGGATGCTAGGATTTTAGGCATCATGCGCCCGGTCCGTAACGCCGCTTTCTGTGTGCTTGCGCCTATTCTCATTCTCGCATTCCTTTTCCAAAGCTATTCGGCCAGCCGACTGAAAAGTCCGGTGTTCGATGAGCCTATGCTCATCCCCGCCGGACTTTCTTACGTGCAGACAGGGGTCGTTCGTCTCTATATGCAACACCCGCCTTTGCTGCAGGAACTGGCCGGGCTGTCGCTGGTGTTCTCCGGCGTCCGTTGGCCGAAGACGGCCGAAGCGTCGCAAGTGCTCAAGGGGAATGGAGAGCGGGAATGGCGTTTGGGCAACAGCATCATCGCAGAGAACGGCGCAGACAAGGTTCTCTTCTGGTCGCGGCTGCCATTCATCTTCGTCTCGGCGTTGGGTGGATTGCTGTTGTATTTGTTTGGACGCGAGATTGTCGGCGGTGTTGCGGCGCTTGGGGCGCTTTTTTTGTACGCACTCGATCCCACACTAATTGCGCATTCCTTTCTGGCGACGACCGATGTGGGGTTCGCCGTTTTTGCGATGCTTTTTCTGTGGGCTCTTTGGAATTATCTACGGCGTCCGAGCTGGGCAAGACTGCTTCTTAGTGGAGTGGCGCTGGGTCTCGCGCTCTGCACGAAATTTTCCGCCGTTTTCTTGCTTCTCATCGGCGGACTGCTGTCGCTGGCGGCCCTGCGTTGGCCGGCGGAAACTGCGAACGAAAACAGCGCCGGCTTCTTTGACAGGCCTTCTTTAGACAATTCCGAATGGGCCCGTGAAATCGTGGCCCGCGCGTGCAGTTTCGTCATGATGTGCGTCGTGGCGGGATTCGTAATCGATGTGCTCTACCTTTCGCCTCGCGGGCTATCGCTTTACAACTCCGGACTGCATCTGGTGAATGCCGACCATAACCCTAGCTACCTGGTATTCATGGCCGGCCAGTTGGACGCCAAATTCCACAGCTACTTGGCCGTGTGTTATCTCTTAAAAGAACCTCTGGCAGGCATCGTGCTCTTCGGCATTGGTATATACGAACTCCGGCGCACAAAAACTCTCGCCATGCTCCGCCAGATGTTTCTTTTGATCCCGCCCGCCGTGCTGTTCGCCGCGTACACGGTGTGGTCCGACAACACGGGCATCCGGTATCTCATGCCGGTTCTCCCTTTCGTTTATTTGGTCGGCGGTTTGGGATTAGAAACTCTGCTCCGAAATGGCTCGGCTATTGCACGCGCCTCGGCCGTTCTGATTTGCGCATGGATGATCGTAGCGGCGGTAGGAATCTATCCGGATCACCTGGCTTATTTCAATGAGGCCGCTTGCCTGATGCACGGAAAGGCGCGTCAGATCGGATTCGATGGCGGCACTGCTTGTGGTCCGCTATGGCTAGACGACAGCAACGTGGACTGGGGTCAGGGATTGAAGCAGCTAAGAACCTGGCTAGACAAAAATGCACCAGGCCGCAGTTTCCAACTAGGGTATTTTGGCATCTATCCCCCTGACGCATACGGGATTTCGTATCAGGGACTAAATGTGCCCGAACTCATGCGGGGACCGAAGCCCGGGCTTTATGTGCTGAGTGCACATCTAGTCGCATTCCTCCCGGCCATCGGCGCAAAGGTGCGCCCAGGTGACGGTCAGTGGCTGCGGCAGATCCCACCCACGGCCGTCATAGGACATTCATTCTACGTTTATGACATTCCTCAAAGCACCGCTAGCGGTTCCACACTGGCGCCACCTCGGGTCAGTCCAAATTAAGAGGTGTTATTCCGGCGTCGCGGATTTCTCCCGCGTCCGCTGCGGCTTCAGAATCTCGTCAATCAGAAAAAGATCCGTGAGCAGCGCTCGGAGATGGATCGAGGCATTCAGGTTATCGATCAACTGGGAGCTGATGGTGGTCTGCGCTAAAACAAGTTGAATGGCGGCGAGAGAGTCTCGAGCGTCCCGCTCCAACACGCCGAGGAATGCGGAGTAACGTTCCGCGTGGTCCAAGTTTTCCTGTTTCGCCGCCTGATAGGCTTGCGCCAGCCCCGAGACTGCATCGGCAGCACGCTCGAGGTAATCGCGCACCTGCCCGCTGGAGGAGCTACCCTCGTCGCCAGACAGTCCCTGGCCCGCGTAGGCCAGCATGAATTCGTAACATTTTTCTATGGCGTCGCAGCGGGCGCTGATGTCCTCGCCCATCTTTTAAGCGGGAACTTCCCTGGACTTTGATCCCGCGGCTCCCGCCTCGGGCGCGCGTTCGCCCACGGGCCAGCGCTCTGGATCGTGATGCTCCAGATACTTCTCGCGGCTTATCGATCCGAAGATCATGGAGTTGGTGATGAAAAGCTTCTCCGGCCTGAGCGCGAAATACACGTGAGCGATGATCAGCGCGACAAGCGCGATGCCGGTTAGTCCGTGCAAAACGTACATCCAGCCCCACGTGGTGTCACTGAAGCCAAACAGATACGGATCCCGCGCAAGAAAGGGCGTGCGCACGCGGCTCATCATCAAGACGCCCGTCCCGATGACGGCGAGTCCGGCGCACAAGATGGCAAGGTGATAGAGTTTGTTCTCCAGCGGATATTTGGCGAACTTTCTCGGCGCAGGAGCGGCCTGACCCACGGCGCGCCGGAATCTTCTGGCGGCATCCTCGATGTCTACTCGATCGGGCCAAATCGACCAAAAATCGAGCCAGAAGGTCGCATGGAAAAGGTGATAGATGACGGAGATGGTCAGGACGACGCCCGCAATCCAATGATAGGTGACCCAGGCGAATCTGACGCCTACCTTCGGGAGGAAAGCAGTAAACAGCAGCGCGAACATGGCGAGCGCCATGACTGCGTGGAAGAGTCGCGCGCCAAAAGAGTGCCGGGCTACCCGTTCCGGGACACGCGCAGCGATGCCGGAGGAGGCGCCGACTGCTTCGCCTGCGTGCGCTTCCGCAGATTTCGCCCAATACCCCACGTAGATGGCATGAACGACCAGAAACAGCAATCCGCCGATTGCAGACACCCACAAGAGGCCAAACGCAATGTGGATGGGAACCTCTCTACCCCACGGACTTGTAGCCCACTCGATTAAGCCCATGCTGCCTTCTCCACGCCGCCTATGGCGCGCTTCACCAGGTTTCTCATCAGCGGAATCTTGTAAGCATTGAACCGCAACGCTCGCGCGCCCTGCACGGCCAGCCGTCCGGCCATTTCGCCGGTGGCGGCGTTCGGTTCTTTGCCGCGTACGGCGTCTTCTACGGCGGCGAGGCGTAGCGGCCGAGCCGCCGCGGCGTTCAGTGCCAGCCGGATGCGTTCAATTTTGCCGTCGGTGATCACCATGGCCGACGCCACGTTCATGAGCGGGAAATCCCACACGTTTCGATCCCGCACTTTCTCAAAGTAGAATTTCGTCCCGGCCCAATCCGCGGGCAGACGGATGGCCGTCAGAAGATCCCCCGGTCGCAATATGTTCATGCGCGTGATATCCGTACCCGGGCCGATAAAGTAGTCTTCCGCGTCCACCACTCGCTCGCCTTTCGGGGTGCGCACCACAAACTTGGCATCCAGCGCAATCAAGGCCGGCGCCGAATCGGACGGGTTCACCGCCACACAACGATCAGCCCCCAAAATGGCATGCTCGCGGTTGATTGCTGTCGGCGTATCCGCAAAGCAGGTGTTCCCGCCGGCACGATAGCAAGGCCACCCCGCGCGGTAATACCAGCAGCGTGTGTCTTGCGATACGTTTCCTCCAATCGTGCCTTGGTTGCGAATTTGCGGCGAGGCCGCCGCTTCCGCGCCCGTTGACAGGATGCTGTACTTTTCGCGGACAATCGGATGTCGCACCACCTCCGTTAGCGTGGTTGTCGCCCCGATCTCCAGGCCACCGCCTGCCTCGCGGATTCCGCTCAGTTCTTTGACCTGGCTTAAGTCAACCACGACTTTCGGCCTCTTGATGCGATCCTTCAGCCAGTCGAACGTGTCCAAACCACCCGCCATCACCCAGGCATCTTCACGGTACTGACCGAGCAACCGCATGGTGTCGTCGATTGTCGCCGGTTGAAAGAGTTCGAACGCCGGCATCACATCACGTATCACGGCCATATTTCCGTCCTCCTGCGCTCTCTCCGCGTGTCCTTATTCCATCGCGCCCAGGGTTTGACTCAAATGTGCGCCGTCAACGGCTCTTGCATCGGCCGGCCCGCTTCCAGCGACGCCAGAATCGTGTCGGCGTTCACCGGCGCGCGCCGGAAAACCTCATCCCCCAACGCGTCTGATAGGGCGTTCAAGATCGCGGCGCAACCGCCGCCAACGGGCGGCTCGCCGATGCCGCGAGCGCCAATCGGCGTTTCTGGATCCGGAATGCCTACCGCCGCCCATTGCATGTTTTGCGGTACATCCAGAATTGTCGGGGGCTTGGTGTGGTGGAATCGCTTGGCCAACGGCAGACCGTAGTGCTGGTCATAAACCCACTTCTGGCCGATGGCGTGGCCGATGCCCAGTATCGAGCGCCCAAGAATTTGGCCGCCCAAGGCATTCGGATGGATTACCGTGCCGACGTCGGCGTATGCGAGGAAATCGACGATACGATACTGACCCGTTTCCAGGTCGACTTCGACCTCGGCGAACGTGGCGACGTAGGAGTGCGTAACGCCGTCGCGCGGGTAACTGTCTTTGGCCACTGCCAACAGGCCCTGTCCGGAGAGCGCCGTGGCCGAGGCGACAGTAAATTTATTGATGTCCTTGGGCAGCTCGTGGCCGTCGTAGGTGCCTCCGAGTTGGATAGCCCGCTTTGCCGCTTGGGCCAAACTCATTCCTGGACCGCCGCCCCGACGGAAGACGCGCTCGTTCGCCACTTCGTAATCCTCGGGTTTGCCGCCAAGATCCTTTGCCGCAATCTCCTGCAGCTTTTTCCTGGCGTCCATGGCCACGGCATGGGCGGCGCGCGTCATCGCATGGGTCGTTTGGCTGCCGCCAGAGGGACAAGCCCACGGTAGGTTCCTCGCCGAATTGCCCCATGTGATCTCACACTTTTCCCAAGGCACGCCCACTAGCTCCTAGGCTTGCTTGCCGGCGATCAGCGGTCCGAATTTCGCCTTGCCCTCGGGGGCATTGATGCGCCGGATGGCGACTTGATCGATCCCGAGCTTGCGCGCGGCCTTCGCCATTAGCGGCTCCATGAGCGTGATTCCCTGCATGCCTCCCGGCGAACTCTGCGCGCTGCGCGGCGGCGTGTTCGTGAGGACCGTGACCGCGCGCCAGCGCATAGCCAGAGGCTGGTAAAGCAGCGAAACGATGCGGCCCGACGAAGCGGCATCGCCCACTTGGTCGTACGGGCCGTTGTCGCAGATCACGAACATGTCCAGAGCTGTGATCCTGCCGTCCTTGGAAAACCCGACCTTCATGCGGCCGTGGAAGCCTGGACGCCCGCGACCGATGTAATGCTCCTCCTCGCGGCTGATGCGCATCATGACGGGCGCATTCGCTTTTTTAGAGAGCAGCGCGGGGATAATCAGCGAGATGGCTCCTGTTATTTTGCTGCCGAACCCGCCGCCCGTGTATTCACTGATGAAAACAACATTGTCGGGACTGATGCCCAGCCATCGCGCGATGGCTGGGACGGCCTGGGCGGTGCTCTGCGCACCGCTGTGAACGAAGACTTTGCCGTTCTGCCAGTAGGCCATAGCCGTGCGCGTTTCCAAGCACTGGTGGCTCGAATTAGGAGTGACAAACGTCTCGTCCATAACGAGCGCTGCGTTCCTAAAGCCGGCGTCGAGATCGCCAACCGTCCATTCATCGGTCGCCTTGCCCATAGGCAGGCGACCCTCTTTGGCCTCCGTGAAATCTGCTTCGGTCCACTTGAGCACCGCGACGTCCGGCGGGACCACAGCGGGCGGTCGGCCCGGTGTAGGAGGCGGTTGAGGGCCCCGCACCCAGACGTTGCCGTCGGTTCTTGCGTTCGGCCCGCCCGGCCGCAGGCTTACCAGCGGATCCACCACAAATGGCAGCGGCTCGAGGTCCAAGCGAATCTTTTCGATGGCGTCCGCGGCAGTGACCTCATCGACCGCGGCCACGGCGAGGATCGGATCGCCCTGGAACAGCGGCTCCATGGTGAGCCCGCGATCTCCCCGCTTGTTCGCCAAGATCACTGTACCGTTGTCATTGATGCTGTCGGCCGGAGGGGGCAGTTCATCTGCGGTCAGGATCGCCTTGACGCCGGGCATCGCCAGTGCCGCGCGCGCATCGATGCTCCTGACGCGGGCGTGCGGCATCGGGCTCAGCAGCAGTTTGCAGAAGAGCATGCCGTCCGCGCGATAGTCCTCCGCGTATTTCGACCTCCCTGTCACCTTGGCGAGGAGGTCAGGAGTCGTGTAGTTCTTCCCGATCAGTCTGTACTTCGTCGCCGGCACATTGTTAGACACGGTTAGCCCTCCTCAAATTCTCCGCGCCGCGCATCATGGCATTGAGAATCTTGTCGTAGTCCTGGCACCGGCACAGATTGCCGGAAATCCCGTGGGCTAGCTCCGCCCGAGTGGGGTTCGGATTTGTCTTTAAGTAGCCCACGGCGGCCATCACGAAACCCGACATGCAAAACGCGCACTGGAAACCTTGTTCGTCGATGACCCCTTGCTGTACCGGGTGTAGCTTGCCATCCGCGCTGGCCAGCCCTTCAATCGTCACGATATTCTTGCCGCGCACCGTGTGCGTCAGGATCGAGCAAGAATAGTGCGGCACGTCGTCGATCAGCACGGTGCAAGCGCCGCATTCAGAGCGGTCACATCCAAGTTTCGTGCCGGTCAGACCCAGCTTGTAACGCAGGGTGGTCTGGAGCGTCTCTTGCTTCATCACGTCGACGCGACGCTGCTGGCCATTGACGGTCAGCGTCACCAGCCGCTCCACGGCGCCGGGCGCGGACGTCTGGGCCCACACCGTCGACGCCCGGAATAGATAGCTCGCCGACGACACTGCGCCCGCCGCAATGACGCCCTTAATGACGTCCCGCCTTGAAACAAGAAGTGGAGCTGACGTACCGGGGTTCGCTATATCGTGATCTGCCATCGGAAGCCCCCCACAGATTGATTTGCTTGGGTATACCCCCATACGTTGCCGCGTGTCAATGGCGATCGGATCGGAACCACCACCGTTCAACTGGCGAAAGGTTACAATCACTTGTGGAAACCGATGGGACATGATTAGAATCCGCGCCTGGATTCGGAAGGAGCCGGCCATGCTAACAGGTCTGTTGCGCGCGACGTTTGCCTGTGTCGCGGCGCTGACGTCCTCCACGCTTGTGTGCGCCCAGACGACACAAACCAATCAAAACTCCCAAACCAGCAGCTACCTCGGTACCGTTGACGGCTGGACGGGCCAGCCTGCTGCTCAGACTGCTAATAAGTCGGCGGCTTCCGCTCCACGTCATGACATCTTTGGCATCTGGGATCCCGGCGGCGGCGGAATTCAGGCAATGGGTGCGGCAGCGATGCCCGAAGACGGTAAACCGGAACATAAATTACCCTATACCCCTGCGGGCTTGGCGGCGCTCAACCTCACGAAGCCCAGCAATGGAGTTAGAAGCGTTCTTCCCGGTGACACCAATGATCCCGTCGTTACCTGTAATCCGCAGGGACTTCCCCGCGAAGACCTCTATGAGCTAAGGACCACGCAAATTCTTCAAACGCCTGCCAGCGTCATGGTCCTTTATGAGTATGGAAAAGTATGGCGCGCCATCTGGACGGACGGGCGAGATTTCCCTAAGGATCCCGCACCCAGGTGGTTTGGATATTCGATCGGCAAATGGGAGGACGACTATACGTTCGTCGTGCAGACCTGCTGCATCAATGACGAAGTATGGGTGGACAGGGCGGGGCGTCCACACAGTCCTGACCTGCGCGTCGAGGAGCGCTTCCACCGTGTGGACTCCAATACGTTAGAACTCACGGTAACGATTAACGATCCGGCGATGTATACGAAACCTTGGATCGCTCTCAATAAGCTGCCCTTCAAGCTGCAATCGACGCATTTCGATGTCACGGAGATGATGTGCTCGCCTGCGGAGCTTGCGGAGTACAACAAATTTATCGGTGACCCTGCGAGCGATAAGGACAGCAAATAAAATCAGGGAGCAAGCATGGCAACGTATCTGAAAACCGGCATTCCGGCGGCGGCCATGGAGGCGGCAAACGCCAAGGTTCAAGAGACCGTCGCCGAATTTATCGCTGATGTGAAGGCGCGGGGCGATAAAGCCGTCCGGGAACTCTCGGCAAAGTTCGACGGCTGGTCACCGGCGACCTTCCGGCTGTCACAGAGCGAAATCGATGCGCTAGTCGCTTCCGTTTCGCCGCGAACCATCGAAGACATCGAATTTGCACAGGCGCAAATCCGGAATTTTGCCGAACACCAAAAGGCTGCGCTGCAAGACATCGAAGTGGAGACGTTGCCCGGCGTACGCCTCGGCCATCGCAACATTCCCGTGAATAGCGTGGGATGTTACATCCCGGGCGGGCGCTATCCGATGGTTGCGTCGTCGCATATGACCATCGTCACCGCCAAGGTGGCCGGCGTACAGCGTGTTATTGCCTGTACCCCGCCTACCGGCGGAAAGCCCCACCCGGAGACGGTGGCGGCCATGGTGCTGGCTGGAGCGGATGAGATTCATATCCTCGGCGGCGTCCAAGCCGTAGCTGCTATGGCGCTCGGCACCGAAACGATCGCCCCCGTGGATATGCTGGTCGGCGCGGGCAATGCCTATGTCGCCGAGGCGAAGCGCCAGCTCTTCGGCCAAGTAGGAATTGATCTGCTCGCGGGCCCAACCGAAATCCTTGTCGTTGCGGACGATTCAGCAGACGTGGAGTTTGTGGCCGCGGACCTGCTTGGCCAAGCCGAGCATGGCCCTACTTCGCCCGCGGCCCTGATCACAACGTCGGAGGCTCTGGCGCGATCCCTGCCGGCGGAAATCGAACGCCAGCTCAAAACTCTTCCCACCGCGGAGATCGCCTCTGTCTCCTGGCGCGATTATGGCCAGATTATTTTGGTGGCCGATCTGGCCGAGGCGGTCCAGGAAGCCGACCGGCTCGCTTACGAGCACGTCGAGATTATGACCCGCAAACCGCGTTACTTCCTCGAACATATGCGCAACTACGGCTCTCTGTTTCTTGGTCCCGAGACGAACGTTGCCTATGGCGACAAAGTGATCGGCACAAACCATACGCTTCCCACGCGCCGCGCGGCCCGCTACACGGGCGGACTCTGGGTCGGCAAATTCATGAAAACCGTCACGTACCAGCAGTGCACCGAAGAAGCGAGTGTACGCATCGGAGAGTATTGTTCGCGTCTCTGCGCGATCGAAAGATTTTGGGCCCACAAAGAACAGGCCGATATTCGGCTCCGCCGCTACGGCAAACCCAAGGTCGGTGTCGGAACCAGTTCGGGAGACTCGCGATAAAATCCACGCCCGAAGCTGCAACGATCCCTCCGGGTTTCCGACTCGATGGCCGTGTCGCACTGATCACAGGAGCGGGCCGCGGCATCGGCGCAGCGGGAACGCTGGCTCTCGCCCAAGCCGGGGCGGAGGTGGTTTTACTTAGCAGAACGCGCAGCGAGCTCGAACAGGTTGCCAAGCCCATCACGGACGCGGGAGGCCGGACGCGCGTAATCGCTTGCGATGTGACCAAGCCTGAGCAAGTGCGTTCCGCCCTCGCTAGCATCGAGCGGCTAGACATCTTGCTGAATAACGCTGGAATGAATATTCCCGAACCCTTCGTGGATGTCTCCGAAGCTCACTTGGACGATATGATCTCCCTCAATGTCCGCGCCGCATTCCTAGTCTCGCAGGCTGCCGTACGAAAAATGCTCCAGCATCCGGATCGCCGCAAGCAAGGCGGCAGCATCATTCACGTGACCTCCCAAATGGGGCGGGTCGGCGCAGAGCGGCGCACTGTGTACTGCATGGCCAAGCATGCGATCGAAGGTTTAACCAAAGCCATGGCCGTCGAACTCGCGCCTGAAAACATCCGCGTGAACGCCATCGCTCCCACGTTTCTCGAAACGCCCATGACCGCTTCCTTCTTTGCGGACCCTGAATTCCGCAATTGGGTCATCAGCCGAATTCCGCTCGGGCGCATCGGGCGCATGGATGAGGTCACCGGCGCCATCGTCTTCCTGGCGTCTCCGGCGGCGTCCCTGATCACAGGCACGAGCTTGGCAGTCGATGGCGGCTGGACCGCCCGCTAACCCCAGGGCAAGCACGCAAACGAAGCTCATAGTCTTCAGCACAGCGCGCGCAATCTAAGGTCTCACTCCTGCGACGTTCATGCGGATACGATAGAGGCTGGTTCGAGCTGTGATGTACAGGGCTTTGCCGTCCGCGTCGCCCCAATTCAGATTCGCGGGTATCTCCGGCAACTGGATTGCGCCCAGGAGCTTCGCATCGGGCGTAAAAATCATGACTCCCGCTGGCCCGGTGGCGTAAATGTTCCCGGCGCGGTCGACTTTCATCCCGTCCGGCACGCCCTCGCCCGGAATGTTCGTTGCGTCGAAAAACTTTCTACCGTGACTCAAGCTGCCGTCTGTTTCGACGTTATAGACCATCCAGAACTTGTCCGGGCGCGTGCTTGCAATGTACAAATGTTTTTCATCCGCCGAAAAAGCGAGACCGTTGGGGTAGGGAACTTCCTTGGTTACCAATTCCACTTTTCCCGGCGCAGACACACGGTATACCCCGGCAAAATCCAATTCTCTCTTGGGAGCGTCTGGAACGTCGGGATACGTTCGATAAAGCCCCGGGGGATCGGTGAAGTAAATGTCACCATTACTTTTGCAAACGAGGTCATTGGGGCTGTTCAACCGCTTTCCTTCGTAGCGCTCGGCGAGGACGGTGATCGTCCCATCTTTCTCCATTCGGCTAACCCGGCGATTCCCGTGTTCTGCGGCAATCAAACGCCCTTGCTTATCGAGGGTAAGGCCGTTGCTTCCGATCTGTACTCCATCGGGATAGCTGCCTGAAAATATCGCCTTGCGGAAAACGGAAACGGTGCCGTCTGGGCTCCACTTCATAATCGCGTTGCTCGGGAGATCGCTGAACAACAAGTACGATCCGCTTCTCACCCATACGGGTCCTTCAATAAAGCCGAACCCGCCATGCAACTTTTCAATTTTCGTGCCCGGCGACACGAGTTTATCGATCGCCGGGTCATGGCGGACGATACTTCCCACTTCCGCCTGCTGGCCCACCATTGACAATGCTGTGAAGCTGACTAAGATCGCGAGCAGGATCGTAGAATGTTTCATCAGGACTTTCCGTTCTAACCTGAGATTTTCATGTGACCGAGCCGAATGGGCACACTTATACACCTGAGGCCCTTCGCAGGGAACAAATAAGTGCCATGCGAAGAGGCCGCACGCGGAAGGTGACTCCCAGTTTCCGCGCAGCTGGGTTTGTGGCCCGCGCTGGGACGAAGGCCCTCCTCGCCATCCATTTTTTTCTCTATTGAAGTCCGAGGGCCCGGGCTGGATTCGTTTTGGACATCAGGTCGACGTCCGCCTGCGAGATTCCCTCTTTGCGCAACGCCTGGAAGAATTGCGCCAAACCGTCGGGGTGCAGCAGACGTCCCGGCTGGCCGAGATCGCTGGATAGAATGCAAAATTGCGGCCCCACGGCGCGAATCGCCTTGGCGTAATCGCTCATGGTCACCACGGCGAGCGTGCCGTTATTCGGTGGGAGGGTCGCACCATAGACGAATTCGATGTAAGCGCCTTCGCGGGCGGCCTGCTGCATTTGTGGAATCGTCATGCGAATGGGATCGGCCATGGCGTGAGTGACCACGACGTGCTGCACTCCGGCTTGTCGCGCCGCGTGCACGATCAAGAGGCCGTCTTCGGCCGAGGAGTGGCCGGTTTCCAGCGTCAATTGGTGTTTGGCCACCAGGCGGATGACTTCCTCGACTTCCGGTAGCAGTTTGCCGTTTTTAGAGACGGAGACGAACGGCCGGGTTTCTTTGCTGGCCTTGACCTGGTTTTCGTTGTCAAACGTGGGCATCCAGACGACTTTGCCCCAGCCGCCTTTCATCAGCACCATGCGCTCGATGGCGGCAGGATTCACTCCGCC
>QHYQ01000109.1 GCA_003224175.1 Acidobacteriota bacterium | reverse complement strand
AGGCCGTCTTGCTAGCGACGGCCACGGACCGCAGCGCCCTGGAGGGCCAATGAAAGGCCGGTTAGGTTCATCAGTGTGCTTCCCAGCAGCCGGTACGATGCTGGCTGTGCTGTTTCTCGCGAGCTCGGCCGGTGCGCAGACGCGGCGCTTCGAACGGCACTTTACCGTTCAGGGAAAGCCCGTGGTCACCGTTCAAAATGCCACAGGGCGGATCCAGGTAAGAGCCTGGGACAGGCAAGAGGTCCTGATCGTGGGGCAACGCGGGAGCACGTACGTCGAGGTGGATACGGAACAGGTCGGCAATCGCATCGAGATCGCCACCCGCGTGACTTCGGGCAACGCTAATCCCGACGCCCTCCGAGCGGACTACGATATCAGCGTGCCGGTGGAGTCCGAACTTCAGGTTCGCAGCGATTCTGGAAATGTGACTGTGGATAGCGTGCACGGGGACATGTCTTTTGACACGGTCGCTGCCGACCTGGCGTTACAGGACGTGGAGGGCTACCTGGTCGTGAAGAGCATCGGTGGGTCGACGATCTGCACACGTTGCTCGGGGCGGTTCGATGCCACTTCCATTAGTGGTAATTTCCAGCTTCTACAGCCGACCATGGATAACGTGCGCGTACAGACCTCCTCCGGGAATATCCTGTTCGACGGCAGTTTCATGAATCGCGGGATCTATGTTTTGAAGAACTACAGCGGCACGATTGAAGTGCGGTTTTCGAGCAGTGACTCTTTTGACGTCAGGGCCACTTCCCTTTATGGGAATGTCATCAATCAGGCGCCGGTGGTTCCGGATCGCCACAATATGCCCGCACCGCGCAGCAGCCTGGCAAAGAGCCTCTTCGGCACGATGAACGACGGGCATGCCAAAGTCGAGCTTTCCTCTTTTAACGGCACGATCAAGATCTCCAAGCGAGAGTAAGACGCCGCGCCGGTGTTGCCAGACTCCTCTCCACAATCCAATCCAAGCGGAGGACACCGGTCTGATCATCGTCTGGTTTGCCTGGCCGGATTCATGGGATCGGGCAAGACGACGGTTGGAGTTCTCCTTGCGCGCCAACTCGCGTGGCGGTTCGAGGATCTCGACGCGCGCATCGAGCAGTCCGCCGGCCTCAATATTTCCGCCATTTTCGAACGGCGCGGAGAAGCAGCCTTCCGCCAGATCGAGCGGGAGCAGTTCGAGAACGCTCTGGGCCGGGTGGCCGAGTCAGGCGAACAGATCGTACTCGCCTTGGGCGGAGGCACGTACGCGCAACCTGGGATCGTGGAGAGACTTCGGGCCTTCGGCGCGGCGGTCATCTGGCTGGATTGCCAGGTGAACGTGTTGCTCGCACGCTGTGCCACTATGAACAATCGCCCTCTCTTCCGCGATGAAGCTACCTTCAGAAACCTGCTGGCAGCGCGCTTGCCTTTTTATGAGCAGGCGGATTACCGTGTCGCGGGCGAAGACGATCCGGCCGTCGTCGTGGCGCGAATTCTAGCGCACGGAAGAATTTAGTTTTGGGCCGTCCGGAAATGCTTGGGTCATGCAGGATGAGACCGTCATTCGCGTTCCGGGCAGCGTGGAAATGCGTTCTTCAGGCCAGTTGCGGATTTCAGCGGACGGCACGCCCCAGCATTACACCTGGAGCGCTCAGGGGGATAAGAAAGCCTCGGGTACAGTGGAATTCGAGGATGGCACGGCAAAGACCTCCATTAATGTTCCCGGAGCCAAACAGCAGGTTCAGCAAGATTTCAAATTCAGTTCGCCCCGAATCGCCGTGCTCGATAACAATCTTTATGAGCAATATGCGATTCTGGGAAGAATCTATGATTGGAACGCCAAGGGAACCCAAAGCTTGCCTGTCCTGATCCCGCAAGACGCAACTCCGGGGAATATTGATCTGGAGTCTCTTGGTGCCAAGAGCGTTGATGGCGCAGACCTGGAAGTCTTGCGCGTGCATTCAACCGATCTTGAAATTCAGCTCTACTTCGACGCGAAGTTCCACCTGGTTCGCCTCGAGGTTCCTGCGGCGAAGGTAGTGATCGTCCGGCAGTAACACGCGCTTGTTGCGCCCTCAGAGTGAGGCCGAAATAGCAAAGGGCCGCAGAGAGCGCGGCCCTGTGCGGCTTTCTAGAATCAAAGAGGAATGCTGTGCGCCGCGCCCGGAGACCGCTCTCTCCGTGGCTCAATGTTAACGGACATTTCGCTTCCTTTGCGTAGGACGCTGAGCACCACGGTTTTCTCTTCGCGCTTCAGGCGCAACTGGTCGCGCAATTCGCTCAAAGTGCGCACGCGGCTGCCATCCACTTTGGTAATCACGTCGCCGGCCTCGAGCCCGGCTGTCGCGGCCGGTGAGTTGCTTTCTACGTTGGTGATGAGGACACCCTCGCCATCGGGAGCGCCGAAGTACTTGCCCAACTGTCCCGACAAATCCTGACCCGTAATCCCGAGTACAGGCGCGACGGGAAGTGTCGCGCCGAATCCGAACATGTTTGGCCCAGAATTGCCGAAGCGGCGCATCATGCTTTGAAATAAATTCTCCGGATTCGGATTTTCATTTTTGCCAATCTCCGCTGAGACGGTCTGCGAGCGACCCTCGCGCCATACAGTCATTTTGGCGGTCCGGCCAGGCGGGGTCTCTCGTACCAGGCGTCGAAATTCGATCGCGCCCTCGACGCGCTGGCCGGCATAGTCAGTGATTACATCCCCATTCTTTAGACCCGCCTTCGCCGCGGGGCTCTCGGCGCCGACCTCTCTGACCAGCACGCCATAGACACCGGGAAGCTTAAGCTCCTGCGCTTTCTGCGCGCTGACTTCTTCGATGGAAACACCAAGCCAGCCTGCCTCTGCCATTTGCGCATCGCGGATGGCGGGCGGGCGCGGCAGCTGTTGTGCTCCAGCCGGCATCAAACCAGAAACGAGCAGCAAAGCTGCGCCGGCTGCGAAAGACGTCAAACGGAACTCTCTGGAAACTAATGTCGCCATGATGAATCAAGCCTCCGTTTTCGTTGGACGTGCCAAATCGCGGCAGGTAAGCAGCCGAGGGACATCGCAGCCTCACGGGCGCAAACGGAAGGCGAGCGAGACGGTAGTAACTACGTCCACGGGATGTCCCTGAAGGAGAGCGGGCGCGTAACGCCATCGCTCGACCGCGTGTATTGCCGCACGAGCCAGGACGGGCGATCCAGAAACAGGGGTGATGTCGCGTACCGTTCCATCGCGGCCAACGAAGATACGCAAAGTGACATCGCCCTCGATGCCTGCCAGCCGCGCCACATCGGGATACTCCGGCGCAATAGAACTAATGAGGCGCTTCTGCTGGTCCGCGGAATCGACCCGCATCCCTCCACGGAGGAAAAGATCGAAGAGGCGCGCGACTTCGGTGAAATCCGTCAAGTCACTGATGGCAGGCGTCGATTCTTGGCCCTCAGAACCGTGCCGCAGTTCGGCCGTTGGAAAGGCGTCGCTCTCGCCAGCTAGGACTTGTGGCGCAGCGGCTGCCAGTCGGGTTGCATCGCCGATTTCGACTCGACCGCCAGCGGTATCCACCCATACGGCACCATCAACTTTCTGAGCGACGATATCGCCGCCGCCAGTTGTGAAGTGCGCTTCTCCCAAGACGTGACCAATGTGAATGTCGCCGCCTCCGGTGCGTAGCACCGCCGGCCCATGCACATCACCTGCAGAGATTTGGCCGCCCGCAGTTGCGGCGCGGAGCCCACCCGCAGCATTTCCCACCCGAATGTCGCCGCCTGCTGTCCCTAGACGGGCTACGAATGCCACGTTTGCCAGGGTTTTGGGGTCGGCCGCGCTCCAGCCTATACTTCCGGTTCAGATTTCTCCGCCTCCTGTGGAAAGGGCAACGATGCCATCGATATCCTGAGTGACGATATCGCCAGACTGCACGACAACATCAAGATCATAGCGGCGCGGGACGTGAATTTCGTAAGTCACATTGCGGCAATCGCCTTCCCTCCCGGCAGGGCCGATGAGTACAACGCCGCGTGGCGTGTTATGAGCGGTGAGAGGAAAATCCTGCAAGTAGCGTGGACTGGCGCCGGCGACCCTTGGGTCAGGCCGCGCGGCGTAGCTCACCGAATCCGACGCATCTGTAAGAATCCGTACATTAGCGCAACCGGCTCTGACGATGAGTTGAAGTCCCGCGTGCGTAGGGATAACGGCTTGGCGAGCGCTCGAAGCGTCTTGCGCTCCCTGTGAGGACGAGAGTCCGAAAGTCGCACCGGGATTATCCGCGCTTACGGAAGAGCACGCGAGAATCAGCATCACAATGAACCCTAGAGCCCAGCGGGCGCGGGACCCGGGGCGCAACGTTGCATTCTTGGACAATCTCAAGGATGGCGCCCCCCTGCCGGAACTGAGTCTTCGTCCATCGATGCGAGCTGCCCGAGAGCGTCGGCGCTGCGCGAGCGAATGTAACTATTGGAGTCGTTGCGCATACGGTCGCGCAGAATGCTCACGGCACGATTATCCGGAGGGACGCGGGGGAATTCGCGCCTTCTCATGCGTTCGATAACCGTATTCAAAGCCTGAATGCGCACGCCGGAATTATCGTCATCGGAGAGAGCGCCAAGAATGGCGCTCTGCACGTCCGGCGCCGAACCGACACCTCGAAGCGCCTCAATCGCCCGCAAGCGCACGGCCGGATTGGGATCATGCCGGAGAGCGTCGCTCATCGCCGCACGCACTTGAGGATCGTCAGCTACAGGCCGTAGCGCATCGATGGACCCGAGGCGCACGCTATCGTCAAATTGCCCGCCGTGTCCGATGACGTAGGTCAGCACGCGCCGGATCTCCGCATCATCCGGCGTTCCCTGGACGACGCGTGGCTGCGGTGAGCGCACTTGCAATTCCACTCTAGGAGCCGGCGAACCACTTTGCGGCTCGAGACGAATTCCGTCCCGATCGATGGTCTCGAGCTCCTGCTGAGTTATGGGCGCGGGCGCGGAGACGGTGATGACTGGATTTCCCGGAACTGGCAGAGTGATCTGGCGATACCATTCGCGAGCAGCGGTACCCGCAAGGGCTCCCACGAGGATCAGCGTGGCGGCACTCCAGCCGGGATGAAACACAAATGCATGGCGAAACGCGCCCAACCACCGCCATGGAGTCAAAAGCGACCGCCAAGCCCGTTGAGGTCGCCCAGCCGCATCGTCCAATGCCTCGAAAAGCTCACTACGGCAGTGCGCCAGCAGCAGTTCGGAGTGGTCGAGCGTATCGGCGGGCTGCACACGCGCGGCAAGCGCCTTACGTAAGCTGATTTCACGTGAAAGCAGGGCCGCGCAATTCGCGCACTGTTGCGCATGTACCTCAACTGCGGCGCAGTCTTCGTCGATCAGTTCGCCGGCCGCGTAGAGGATCGCGCGATCTTCGAAATTCGAGCAATAGAGCTCTTCGACCATAACGTTCGCTACCTCAACCCCTCGAGTTGGGTCCGCAGTTTGCGCGTGGCGCGGAAGAGAGAATTCTTCACGGTCTCTTCGGTTGTGCCCAGCGCTTCGCCGATGGCACGCAGCTTCATTCCCTGGTAGTGCCTCATCTCAAAAACCATGCGCTCGCGCGGCGAGAGCGATTGAAGCGCAGCTTCAACTCTGCGCCCAATTTCGTGGCCCAAAACCTGGCGTTCCGGATCTGAATGGGCCCCGCTCCCTTGCTGGCGATCGAAGAAATCGCCATCGCGGTTTTCTTCAAAGGAGGCCGCGCGCAGAAGAGGCGGCTGTTCTTCCGGGTGGCTGTGGCGACGGCGCAGGTGATCGAGGCAAATGTTCGTAACGATCCGATAGATCCATGTGTAGAAAGCGCATTCGAAGCGGAACCGGTGCAAGTTGCGATAGATCTTCAGAAACGCTTCTTGATAGACGTCTCGAGCATCCTCGGCGCTGCCCAGCACATTGAGCGCGAGCCGCAAGACCTGCCGGTCGTAGCGCTGCACGAGCAGTTCGAAAGCAGAACGGTCGCCGGCTTGCGCGCGCTCAATAAGCGTCCGGTCGTCCTTGGCCGGAAGTGCCGCGGAGCCGGGCGATGCGATTGCAGTCGTCCCGGGATTCGGCAATGCCTCAAAGGGCGGCGAGCCCACTATGACTTCCGAAGGCATAGGCAGAAATCGCCAACTTATCTCTCGAGATAGGCAGCTCCCCGGCTTATCCAGGTGCCGCCCCGATTCTCATTTATCCGCCAATAGCTTAGACGCAGGAAACGGCCAAAATGTAAGCTTCGTTTCTTATTGAATTAAGGGTATTTATTTTCGATAAGCGCAAAAAGAGGGCGAGCACTATGGTATAACGCCGAGGCGTGATACGGGTTTCCGCCTCTCCCGTCGGCGAGGGCACGGCCGTGAGCGGGTCGCGCAAACTCACGCTTCTGCCACTCATCGCCGCGACTTACTTCATGGTGGCGGGCGGGCCCTATGGTCTCGAGGATCTGATCGGCAAGGCGGGGTATCGCGCCACGCTGGTTATCCTTCTCCTCACTCCTTTGCTATGGAGCATACCCACTGCCCTGATGGTCAGCGAGCTCGCCGCCGCCTTGCCTTGTGAAGGTGGCTTCTACGTCTGGGTACGGCGAGGCTTGGGGCCTTTCTGGGGTTTTCAGGAATCGTGGCTCACGCTCACCGGCAGCGTTTTTGAGATGGCCCTTTACCCGACCCTCTTCGTCGCATACCTAAGCCGTTTCGCGCCAAAATTCGCCAGCGGCTACCGGGCCGTCGGGCTGGAATTGGCCCTGATTGGCTTTTGCGCCGGCTGGAATATTCTGGGCGCGCGGGCCGTGGGCGAAGGCTCGATATGGTTGAACGCCCTGCTTTTTGCTCCTTTTCTGGCCATCATCTTGATCGCTGCGACACATAAGCCTCTGGTGACAGCATCGGCTCCGATGCGGCATTTGGATCTCGAGGGCGGCATCGTTATTGCCATGTGGAACTACATGGGCTGGGATAATCTTTCTACCATCGCCGACGAAGTGGACCGGCCGCAAACCACGTATCCGCTTGCCATGTTTGGATCGGTCACTCTTGTGGTCATCAGTTATTTATTCCCGGTGATGGCTGTGGCCGCGGCGCGGCTCGACCCTAACATATGGACCACGGGTAGCTGGGTGGACGTAGGACAGGCGCTTGGCGGCTCGATTTTGGCGCTGGCAGTTGCTGCCGCCGGAATGATTGGCGCTCTGGGGACGTTCGCAAGTCTAATGCTTTCGTTCACGAGACTGCCGGCAGTTATGGCGGCAGACGGATACCTTCCTCGGAGTTTTGCGCGCCACCACAAGAAGACCCACGCTCCGTGGGTTGCCATCCTGGTGTGCGCAGTTGCCTGGGCGGCCTGCTTGCCGCTCGGCTTTTTTCGGTTGCTCATCCTTGACGTGCTGCTGACGGGCTTGAGCATTTTGCTGGAATTCGGCGCTCTCATTGCGTTGCGGATTCGCGAACCGAATCTGCCACGACCCTACCGGATCCCAGGAGGGCTTTTAGCCACCGTTGCCCTAACCGCGCCGCCCAGCGCGCTGCTTGCTCTAAGCCTGGTTCGAAATCAGAGCGAGCAAGTGGGAACAACAAATGGACTGATGATTGGAATAGGAGTGATTCTCTTGGGAGTCTTGCTCTACTTTGCCAGCCCCGGATCGCGCCGGAAAAATGAGAGCAGCGCAGCTCGAGGTAGCTAGGCGTGGCGATCGTCCGACCCGCGCACCAGGCGGATGAGACCATACAAGGCCACGCATATGAGGAAATCCAGGGCCAAGCCTAAATCGACCTGAAACATGCGATGGCGGAAGGGGGTTGGCAACTGCGGCTCAATCGCAAGATAAACTATGTTTCCGCCGAGCAGAGCCAATAGATACTCGGCCCAACGGCGGGCCGTGGAGACCCAGCCTGACGTTTCCGAATCCGTCTCTTCGCGGCCACGCATACCCGAGCCTCTCTACACCGGCACGACGAATCTATTCGCGAGTTCGCGACGACGTGCCGCGCCACGCCACCAAACCACTGGGAGAACCAGCAGGATGGCGACCGCAGCGATCAATATCGCGCCGTTC
>QHYQ01000108.1 GCA_003224175.1 Acidobacteriota bacterium | reverse complement strand
TCTTGAACCGCATCGCAGGCGTCTTGATGACGCTCAAGGGATACTCGATTTACGTGTACGGATACACGGATGACATCGGAACACAGGAATACAACCTGAAACTCTCCGGTCGCCGGGCCCAAGCCGTCCGCGATTCCCTGGTCCAGGCGGGGATCAATCCGGGCCTTATCAGCACCAAGGGATTTGGCAAATCCGACCCGCGCGTTCGGAGCGACAGCGCGCAAGCGCGCGCGGCCAATCGCCGAGTGGAGATTGGGATCGTCGATTCGAGGCTGCTGTTCGAGCCGCTCCCCGAAAAGTAAGCTCTATCAAGCAACCCGGAGAACTCCGAGTTTATTTTGCAGCCGAGGTGTCCGAACCGACGGATTCCGACGGACCGGCACGCTTTAGTTCATCCAATTCGTGGTTCAATCGGACCCACGCCTTCGCGTCTTTTTTTGTGACGATCGGTGCGCCGGGATCACGGTAGTAAGCAAGAATATCCGACTTCATCTCAAGCGAAATGACCTGGAAATGGTCCTTGGCCAAATCATCGACCAGCCGCGCATAGGCCTGGTCGGCCATGAAGTAGGCGCCCGCCTTGGTCGGCGCGCCCGTATCGAAGTTGCGGTCCCGCAGGTCCAGGCGCCCAACCCGTTCGTCGTCCAGCAAGTGCTGGTATTGATCGAGTGCCGCATTGAAGCTGGCCCTGAACATCGCTTCTGTTTGAGGCGTCGGCATGCGCAAACTCAGTGCTTTAAGCGGACCAACCTTGGGCACCAGCCGAATGATAAAGGCGACGACCTTGGTCCCGGGAGTCTGATAATTCCTTCCCCATCTCTGGCGATAACTGGCGCGTGACATGTTGTACAGGAACTTCTTGCGGGTGATTCCCGGCGTGTCCTTCTGTCTCTCATCCTTTTTGAGGACCCACGCAACCCTCACCGCCTTGGGGATGGTCGAGTGGACGGTGTAGCGATACGACCCCATGGCCTCATCCAAATCCCCGAAAACCGAATTCAGCGGAATGGAGTAGGTATCCTGGAAGGCGCGTTCGAGAAGAGGCTTGGCCACTTCAAAGCCTATGAAGTCGCGATAGGCGAATCCAAACTCCGTCTTCAAGTGCGCCACAGGATCGTCTTCGTAGGTTATGACGCTGCCATACTTCCTGGCGAGTTTCGGATATAGCAAAGGAACCGCCCGGTTCACCGCGCGATGTCCGTCATCGTCAGCGGCGTAATGCGCCAAGGCTCCCAGTGCGAAGGCGTACTCGTTAATGTCCTGAGCATCCCGAAGCAGCACTTGGATGAACTCTCCGCTCCGCACATGATGGGTCAAATCGCTAAAGAAGCGACTCCCGTGGGGATAACAGCCAAGGTCTTGGACTAGGGATCCGCCATACGTGTAGCCATGCGCCGTGCGTAGCTCCTCCGGGGTGGCGTTCGGGAAGCGCCGCAAGAGCAGCGTGCGAATTTTCTCCCAGGCGGAATCAATGATGGCTTCGTGGGCAAGCACAGAATAAGCGTAGGCCGACGAAGAGCCGTGCAATAGAAACATCACGGTGCTAATGACGAACACGAGTAAGTAGAGCCGGCGATGCCGGGCGCCGTGGTTACCCAGAAGCTTGGATCGGCCATGGTTCAACATACAGTTTCCGTACAATTTAGATGGCCGAGACGCGATCGTGGTTACCCCCGAAGACGGTCGGGCCAAATCCTTCATGAGAAGAGAGTTATCGGCAGCCAGAACGCGTGTTTCGGACGGAGAGTTTTGAGACGATAGAGCCTTTGTCGTTGGCGAGTGTGACTACAAAGGCCAGCTTAAAAACCGAGCAACAAAATGCTCCCAGGACTGGGCGCCGTACGCTTGGTCCAACCAAGCCAAGAGGACAGGCAGGAATGGCTGTGCTGCGGGCAGCCGGACGCTACGCAAGTGGACAGGGCCGCGTTGTCAATACCTAAAAAGCGCTGTTAGACTGCGTACGTTAACCGACCTCGTCCTGTCTGGGAGAGCCTAACCATATTGTTGTTCTGGCGATCCGGGGAGTGGCGCGGCGCAGAAAGTTGAAACACTGACGGGCGGGCAGACGTTACAAATAAACGTTAGAAGTTAGTTGGGACGAGAAATAGGATCAGGCTGAGAGCGGCTACCAAAAAAGCGGGCAAGACCGGCAGATGCCGCCTCGCAGGCGGCGCTACGAAAAAGCCTCACGTGACGGCTCCGGTTTCTGGAGCCAAGTGGACTCCATCGGAGTCCCAAAGCCGGACCTAAGGCCCGGCGCTACAAAACGGCTAAGGGAGGTTCGAAATGAGGGGAAAGAATTGGTGGGGAGGCGTCTTCATCAGCCTGGTCCTGTTTTGCCTGGCACCGGCGCAAATTCGCGCCCAAGCTCCCGAAGGAAATGCGTTTGTGAGGGACTACTCGAAGGGGCCCAACTGGTTTGGCCACTTTACGTCCCCATACAGACAGCAGCCGATTCCCACCCTCTCGCTCGAGAATTCGCCCCGGCTTCGGGACTTGATCCACGACGGCAAGCTGCAGATCTCCATGGCGGATGCCTTGGCGCTCGCCATTGAGAACAACCTGGATATTTCCGTGGAGCGGCAAGTGGTTCCCATGTCTCAAACCGATGTGCTCAGGGCCTCGGCCGGTTCGGCCGCGCGGGGATTTTCGGGCGCGACCATACCCCTGGGCTTGAGCGCCGGAGCGCTGGGCGTAGGCGTCAGCACGGCTGTCGCTGGAGGAGGCATCGGGAACGCGGGCGGGATCAGCGGCGGAGGCGGGGCCGTGAATATCCCTCCGGTGGGAACGTTTGATCCCACCATCAATTACAACTTCAGCTGGGATCGCACCGTAGAACCTCTCAATACGCTGGTGGTGGCCGGCGTTCCGACGGTTACGGGTTACTCGGCATCCTACAGCGGCAGCTATACGCAGCTTTTGCCGAGCGGCACGAGCTTTTTTGTGAGCCTCAATGGCTTGCGCGCATCGTCCACGCAGCAAAGCCTGCTGTTCAATCCCGATGTGGCGACCCGCATGTCCATGGGCTTCAACCAACCTCTGCTGAGCGGTTTGGGGTTAAAGCCGAACCGGCGATTTCTGCTGGTTGCGCGAAACAATGAGAACGTTTCCGGGGCCATATTTCAGAACCAACTGCAACAGACGATCGTGCAAGTGGAAAACGCGTATTGGGACATGGCGCAGTTCCAAGAGAACGTCAAAGTTGCGGAAGATTCGCTTGCGGCAGCCCAAAGGCTATACGACAACAGCAAAAGGCAAGCCGAAGTTGGAGCCCTGGCGCCGCTGGACGTGGTATCCGCACAATCCGCAGTGGCGGCAAGCGAGCGCGATTTGGTGGTCGCCAGAACGAATTTCCAAATCCAGGAAATAACGCTAAAGAACCTCTTGAGCAAGCGAATCGACTCCGACTTGGAATCGGCAGAGATTGTGACCACGGATCCATTGCCGGAGCCTCGGGACAGCGACATTCCGTCGGTGCAAGACGCCCTAGCGGATGCCTACCGCAACCGCCCGGACCTAAAAACCGCCCAGATGAACGTACAGAATGAACAGATATCCACGCAGTACACGGCCAATAACCTACTTCCGACCGGGAACGTTTTTGGCCAATATGCGTCCACAGGCTTGCAAGGCAACTGTATTGTGACGGCTAAAGCGACCTGCAATACCAGGGGAGTTCCACTAGGCACGGTGATCCCTTCGGGAACTTCGGCATCGCTGACGCAAATGGTTCAAGCCGCTTTCCCGGAAGAGTCGGTGGGCTTCGCTTTGACGCTTCCGATCAAAAATCGCGCCGCGCAGGCGGACAACTTGCGGGCCCAGTTCGAGCTCCAGCAGGCGCAAATTAGCCTACAGTCTTTGCGCAACCAGGCGGAGCTTACCATTCGGCAGGCGATGATCGGGCTGGTGCAAGGAAAAGCGCAGGAAGAGGCTGCGCACCAAGCCGCGATCCTGGCGCAGCAGTCTATGGATGCGGAGCAAAAGAAGCTCGGTGTCGGAGCATCCACTTTTTACAACGTCGTTCTGCGCCAGCGCGACCTGACCACCGCTGAATACGCGGAAATAGAAGCTGCGGACGCCTACGCCAAAGCTCTGGTGGCGATAGACGAGGCTCGCGGGGCAACGCTCGATCGAAACGGAATAACGTTCAATGATGCATTGAACGGCACGATTACCAAGATGCCGGCTCCTCCGTTTAATAAGGGATCCAACGTGGGGGGCCGGTAAGACGATCATGGACGTTCGAGCGGATTGGCGGATAGAGCCGTCCTTTCGCTGCCGAGCGCAGCGGACTTGGCCGCAATCTTCGCCACTGGCGTACCTCGGTTGTCTGGTCCTCATTATTGTTCTGCTCGCTGCACAGGCATCGCTGGCCCAGGCTTCTCAGCCGAAGGCGCCTGACTACAGCGTGGGTCCCAAGTGGTTTGCGGGAGTGTTCTCAGCCTACAAACCCGGGCAGGTGCGGCCTGCCGATCTGACCAACTCAAAAACGCTTTCCGAGATGATTCGCGATGGCAAGATACAGCTATCGCTCTCTCAACTCGCCAATGCGGTAGTGGAAAACAACCTCAACCTTGCCGCGGATCGTTATTTCAATTATTCCGCGCAAGCGGACCTTCAGCGAGCCAGGTCCGGGCAGGCCGCCCGAGGCGTGCAGCCAGTGGGCGCCATTATTCCCGACGCCCTGTTTTCCGCCGCCATCGGGGCTGGAGTAGGAGGCGGAGGAGGTGCGTTTGGCGGCCTTGGCGGCGTCGGTTCCATTTCCGGCGCGACGCGCGCGTTCAGTGTGTCGCCGCGCGGGTCGTTTGATCCCAACTTTACTTTCGATTTTAGTTGGGATCGCACCGCAAGCCCCTTGAACACAGTGGTCGTGGCCGGCTCTCCTGTGGTCACAACGAACAGCGCTTTCTTCTCGTTCGGCTGGGTACAGTCCTTCACTACGGGAACCAGCTTCAGCCTGGACATCGCCAATCAGCGCCAGAGCAGTACGCAACAATCCCTGATCTACGATCCCGACGTAATCACCAGAATGGGCGTCGCTGTCGTTCAGCAACTGACAAATGGTTTCGGTCTGGCCTTCAATCGTCGATTTCAGAACGTAGCGCGAAATAATGTCGAGTTCGTGCGAGAGTGGTTCCTGCGGCAGGTCAATACCATCCTGGCCCAGGCGGAAACCAGCTATTGGGATCTCGTATCAGCCCAGGAACAGATCAAGGCAACGCAGCAAGCGCTACAGGTGGCCCAGCAGCTGTACGAGGACAACAAGAGACAGGCAGAGATTGGGACCCTGGCGCCCCTCGATGTGGTGTCGGCGCAGGCCCAGGTGGCCTCGACGCAACGTGACCTGATCGTTGCCCAAACCAACTTCCAGCAGCAGGCCTTGACGCTAAAGACCTTCTTCGGCAGGCAGATCACGGACGCGCTAGCAGACGCCGAGATTGTGGCCGCGGACCCGTTGCCTGATCCGCAAGAGTCGGATATTCCACCGCTAGATGAAGCGATTTCGCTCGCGGCGAAGAACCGTCCCGAGGTGCCTCAAGCACAAGCGAGCGTGCTGAACAACGAGGTAGCGGTGAAGGCAACGCAGAAGTTTCTTAAGCCCACATTCAATGTGTTTGGATTTTTCGCCACTGCGGGACTCTACGGAGACCAAATGATTTCCCCCGCCAGCGGCATTCCCATTCTGGTGAAAGGAGGCGCGGGCCAGGAATTAAATCAGCTCATTCACGTGAAGTATCCGGAATACGCCATTGGTTTTTCGCTTACCATCCCGATCAAGAACCGCAGCGCCCAAGCCGATAACGCGCGCGCCAGCATGCAGGAACGACAGTCGCAGTTATCCAAGCAAAGGACGCAGAATCAAATTGGAGTTGAGGTCCGCTCCGCCAGCATCAAGTTGACGCAAGCGAAAGCGGAGGTCACGGCAGCGAGCTCAGCCGTGGAGTTTAGCAGGCAATCCTTGGACGCAGAGCAGAAGAAGCGCGCGGCGGGACTCTCCACACCTTACAACGTGATTCTGGCCCAGAGAAATCTGCTGGATGCGCAGCTCGCCGAAGTGCAAGCCCGCGCCACTTACGCAAAGGCGCTGGTGGAAATGGAACGGTCCACGGGCGTGCTACTGGAAAAGAGTCACGTTGATGCGGAACGCGCCATTCTGGGCCGCGTCACGCAATAAGGCGGAAAGCAGCCGCTCCTCACTTCCGCGATTCCACTCCGGTGATTGACCTCCAAATCCGTTCTGGGCCGGAGAGCATTAGCCAGCCTTTTTTGACGATACGCTGCTTGCGCGCCCGCCTGAGCCCTGATATCAGTAAGAAGTGGAAGCAATTATGACGGGATCTGGCAACGCGAACATGGGCACGCGGCACCGCTTCGTTTTTGTGCTTGCATTGATTCTGAGCGTGTCGGCCGCTTCGTGTCGGGGGACAAACCAAAGCCCGGTGCGGCGCTATCACCTGAGGGGCACAATTGTACAGGTGGACAAACCTCAGCAGCACTTGGTCGTCAATCACGCAGACATTCCG